>JAPYTK010000001.1 GCA_029941785.1 Polyangiaceae bacterium
GCCTGATCCACGAGACCGAGTTCCGTGAACAGATCATCGATGACGGCCTGCCTAAAATCGGAGCGTCCTGGGATCGGTGCGTAGGCAGCGGTCACGGCCGGTGGCAAGGACCGGATCGCTTCGGCCACGGAGGGCATGATCGACAAGCTCCCGTCATCATCGAGCAGAGCGCCAATGGTCGCGTTGACGACTTCTTCACCTTCTGCCGCGCGCCGCTTGGCCTCGGCGTTCAATGAGAAAATCGGATCGTCGCCGGGCCGCTCTCGTCGTGAACCGATGAGAAAATCCATAGATGGCGGCTAACGCTGTTCTGTCAGCACGGCAAGGGTCAAGCGCAGCGACACGGACGGAGAGCTGTTATAAGAGGGCTCAGATGAAGCCACGCCCATCACCACCGCGTCTATCCTACCGCCCGGTCTGGATCACCATGCTCGCGTTCAGTCTCAGCCTCTGGGCTGGGTGCGGCGGCTCGTCCAGCGAAACGCCCTGGCCGAAAGAGCCACCGGGGCGCCACGTCGGGCCTGCCGGAGAAGCGCTCCCCGGCGGTAACGTGGTGGACGTGAAGGCTCTACCGGTCGACAAACGATACAAGAAGTCCACTAAAGGGAACGAGGCGGACCCGGCCTCTCCTTGAACCGCCGGTGACGATGACCGCCGTGCCTTCGCCAGAACAGCAGATCTCGCTGTGCATGATCGTTCGCGACGAAGCCCGAGATATCGTCGCCTGTCTCGATTCGGCACGCGATCTGGTGAGCGAGATGATCGTCGTGGATACCGGCAGCCAAGACACCACGGTCGCACTGGCTGAGGCCGCGGGTGCGCGAGTCGAGCATTTTCGCTGGTGCGATGATTTCGCGGCGGCTCGAAATGCTTCCTTGAGTTACGCCACCAACCCGTGGGTGCTCGTGCTCGACGCCGACGAGCGGCTAACAAAGAGCAGCGTGACCGGGATCCGTGACGCGGTAAGCCAGGGAGATTTCGTGTGTGGCCTCATTCGCCTGCATGACGCAAACAGCCTCGACGCGTCTGCCGAAGATGTCGTGGCTGGCAAGGCGCGCCTGGGCGAGCTGATGTTTGTACCACGCTTGCTCAAGCGGACGGAGGACCTCGCCTACGAAGGCATCGTGCACGAGAGCTTGAGGCAATGGCTTCGGCGCCATGACAACCAATCGAAGAGTATCGATGCCGACCTGATCCACTTCGGCGCCGTACCGAGCTTGAGACGTGAACGAGGCAAGAGTGACCGCAACACGAAGCTCCTCAAGCAACGACTGGCGCTCGAGCCGAACGACTTCACGATCCACGGTTACCTCGCTCACGAGCTCATCGCAGCCGGCGACGAAGAGGGCGCCCGCTCCTACATCGAACAGGGCTGGGACCTCGTTCGCACCAGCAAACCCAATTCCCTGTCCTCCGCTCTACGACTCGCGGCTGCGCGTGCGCTCTTGCAGTTCAAACGAGGGGACGTCAACGGAGCGCTAGATACCGCCACGGTGGGGCTCGCGTACGAAGGGTTCCAACCCGATCTGAGTTTTTTCGCGGGACATGCCCACGAACTTCTCGCGCATCGCGCAGATTCGCCATCGAAGCGAAGCACCCACTACAAGTACGCTCGCGAGGCTTACCGAGCGTGTCTCACAACGCGCGGGAAAGTCCTCGCACAACGCTACGTGCGCGGTGTGAGTAGCTGGATGAGCATGACCCGCCTCGGCACGGTTCAATTGCTCACCGGAGAGGGCGACGCTGCGCTGCGCAGTTTCGAGGACGCCCTGCAGGAGGAGCCGTCACTCGACGAAGCCTCGCTCGGACGCGCCCAGGCCATGGTTGAACTCGGCCGCGGGGAGCAAGCGCTCGAAGCGCTCGACCCCTTTCTCGACCCCTCCCAGAAGTCTAACGCCCCCATGGCGGACGCCTGGCTGATCGCGGCCCACGCCGCGAACCAAATGGGCTCGATCGACGACCTGAAGATGTTCTTGGAAAAGGCCAGAAGCTTCTCACAGGAAGGTTACCGCTATGCCCACCACAACCGCCTTCACGGCAGCCTGCACTGCCAATTGTTGTGCCTTCTGGGCCAACCCACCGGAGGACTCGGAACGATCGGCACCGCGGGCGCCTTGATGAGCGGCTCCCCGCCTGCTCAGGCCTGGACCATCGAAGCGGGCGAACGCCACACCATGCAGACCTTCATTCGCAATCTGCTATTGACGGGCAACAGCGCGCTCGTCGATGCCCTACTACACCCCGACGCCGACCAGAGCCTCCCCGGCGTGACGGACTTGGTCCGAGGTGTGGTACGGGCACTTGGAATGACGGTCGAGGAACAGTGAGTTCAGCCATGAGTGACGATATGCGGTTCATGCGCCGAGCTCTGGCATTGGCCGAGCCCGGTCTGGGAAGAGTCTGGCCCAATCCCTCGGTGGGCTGTCTTTTGGTCAACCGAGGCGAGGTGGTCGGCGAGGCACGCACGGCGGACGGAGGACGGCCGCACGCCGAGCCTCTTGCTCTAGCGAAAGCTGGCCAAGCAGCCATGGGGGCCACAGCGTACGTGTCCCTCGAACCCTGCAGCCATGTCGGGGAAACCTCGCCATGCACCGAGGCCCTCATTGCGGCAAAGGTCAGACGTGTGCTGGTAGCGATCTGCGATCCGGATCCCCGCGTCAACGGACGGGGGATCGCGCAGCTCCGGGACGCTTCCGTCGAAGTCGAGGTCGGACTTCTCGCCGCCAAAGCAGCGCAGATGAATGTCGGGTTTTTCCAACGTATTCAGACCGGGCAACCACTCATCCACGCGCTCGAGTCGGGCGCGCCCCCGCCGGAGCACGGATATGACGCTCACCTGATGGCCCAGAGCGACATCGCCAACGGAGCGCTCAACGGCCACCTGACTTCAGCGGCGGCGGCCGTCCGCATCTTGGTGGCGCCAACGCTCGATGAGGCCGCGAAGAACCAGCTTGGCACGTGGAGCGACGAAGGTCCGACGTGGCTGGTATCTTCCTCGCGCCGAGACGACCTCCCGACGGGCGTCGAGCTCATCGTGGTCGATGACGACAGCGGGGACGCCGAGCCGGTGTGGCAGCAGGGCGTGGTCGATGCCCTGGGCAACCGTGGACTGACGCGGGTGCTCACCGGCGGTCGCCTCAGCGCGTGGGCGACCGAGGAATCGTGAAGCGAATCTCTCTTCGCGTACGACCCATCGCAGGCGCGGCGCTTGCCGCGCTCGTAGCCTGCACGAACGCGCCCGGCCCGAAAACCGAGACGAAAACGGACGCCTGGCTCAACGTGCTCAGCGTGAACGTCGGAAACCTCGATGAGGTGGTCGACAAGACCTGCGGGGTCGCGCCTTACCAGGGCGGGCTCTGCTCGATTGCCCAAGAAGAAATCATCGCCGCTAACCTGGCCCGCTTGCGCCCCGACGTCGCCTTCTTGACCGAACTCGTCGACTCCGGGCGCTGCGAGGCCGACAGCTGGGAAGGCGACACCGATCTGCTCTGCACCGGCGCGCCAGATCGGGACCCCAAGGAACAAGTGCGGCGTCTCGTCGGCGACGACTACACCATCAGCTGCGCCAGCACCCACGCCACGTGCGTCGCGGTGCTCAGCGAGCGCGTGACCCTCCACGGCTGCGCCGCGGGCGAACTGTGCCTCGACGGCAACGACACCGCGCCCCACCCTGACGCGTGTGGGACGATGGGATCGCGCACCAGCGTGTCGCGCATCGACGCCACTGTCGATGACGTCAGCTTCGCGCTCATCCCGGTTCACGCGCTCAACGCGCTCAACCAAGACGAAGATCCCTGCCGGCTCGCGCAATTCAATCTGGCCTTGGAGGACGTGTCGACGGGCGCCGACGCCCTGATCGCGGGCGACTGGAACATGGACCCCTACCGCGCACCTGACGCCTTTCCGTCCGGCATCTACTGGCACACCCAGGTCGGACCCGAAGCGCGCTTCACGGCCCACAACGTCCCAGGCGACGGCTCCACGCCCACGCCCACCTGGGCGACCGCCGCCACCCTCGATTTTGTGTTGAGCGATTTTTTGCAGGGGGAGTGCGACGTGCTTGGGGAGACGGAGGGCACGACACGAATCGACGGCGAGGACCTCGCGACGATGGACCACCGTGCGGTGTGGTGCGCCCTCTCGCGCTGAGGTAGCATCGCGGGCGATGGACAAGCCGCACTTTCGATCGCCCTTCGTCACCATATTGGCCACGAGCGCCCTGCTCGGCGCCAGCGGTTGCAAAGGCGCCGACGCTCCCACTGGCAACCCACCGGCAGATTCTCAACAGGTCCCACCCGAGGAGTACGGCAACCCGCCTGGGCCCGATCCCGAGCCCACCGCGTCAGCGGCCGACGGCGGAAACGGCCTGCCGAACTGGGGCGACATCAAGTCGAGTCACCCCGAGGGCGCGACAAACCCGCCCAGCCCCATCCTCACCCTCACCCGCACCGGCGAGT
The DNA here is from genome assembly GCA_029941785.1 of Polyangiaceae bacterium. GTDB lineage: Bacteria > Myxococcota_A > Polyangia > Polyangiales > Polyangiaceae > JAPYTK01. The sequence continues at coordinate 4,458 of JAPYTK010000001.1, forward strand.
GCCTGAAGAGCTTCGAGGGCGGGATAGGCGGAGCCCCCCGAGACACGAAATTTGAGACCTTCGGTGACGGCCGCTACTACGTCCGCATCGTCGCCGACCTCGAGGCGGCCAAAAAGTGGCGGACCACCGTCGTTCAGTGTCCCGCGGGCGCGAAGGAATTCCTCGCCACGCAAGAGGCGCCGGCCGCGAGCGCATCGACCCCCCAGATCCTCCGCAACCCGCCCCGACCGCTTGTGCCGCCGAAGCCCCGACCCAGGGGAAACCCGCCTGGGCCGCGCCCGCCGGGCTCCGGCGCAAAGAAATAGCCGCGCTCCCCGCTTGGTGCACCGGGCGCGTCGCTTGACGTCGATCCAAGTCGGCCGTACAGCCCAGCGAGATTGCCGTGATGCGATTGCCTTCGAAAATACGTCCAAGAATCGCGCTGCTCGCGCTGACCGCGGCCGCCGCCGGCTGGATGGCTTCCGCTCCCGAGGCCGAGGCCCAGCCGGTCAGCATGGTGCTGCTCAATGGGCGCGCGACGCCCGTCTTCTACAACGACGGCGATACCTATCGTCCGCTCGCTGGCCCCTTGCGGCAACGCAGCGCCCGCCTCGGCGGCTTCAACACGCTCGAAAGCTACGGCCCGGCCCATCAGTGGGGCGACTGGACCTTCAAGGAGCTGTACGTGATGGCCAAACTCGGCACGCTCAACGCGCGTCGAGGGATCTGGAACTGCACCGCCGATCCGACCGAGCTCGATGGCTACGGCCGGATCCTGGCCGATTGCCCCGATTTGGCCACGGATCAGATCCTCAAGGGCCTCGCCCACGCCATGAGCGTCGACGGCCCGGCGGCGCGGCCCTACATCGAAGCCCAGCGCAAGGCCATCGTCGCGCGTCGTGGGATCTGGGCCAAGGGCGTACCGCCGATGGTCATGACCAGTCTTCACTCCGCCGACGAGCGCTACAACAACAAGAACAACTACAACCGCTTGGTGTCGGCCCTCGATGGCGCCTCGCTCAAGTGGAGGCACCAGAAAATCTTCAAGGAGTGCGAAAAGGTCTGCCACCCCGCGAAGATGCTCACGAAAAAGGCCGCCGCCGTGGTCATCGCCGCCCTGCGCGCCGACAGCCGCACGAGCAAGCTCGTCCACGGAATGGAAGACGTCTACCTCGGCGCCATGCTCAACGAGTACGCCACGACCGACGGCGTCCCGCAGATCTTCAAAGGCCACGGACACAAGGTCGTGGCCCTCGTGCTCGGTGAACTCAAGGCCGCGAGCTCCTTTGGCACACTGCGTGATGTCAAGGGCGCCTGCATGATGCACGTGTTGTTTCAACGCCGCTACCAGGGCAAACCCGAGTGCTTGAAGTGGTAACGAAACCCATGTCCCGACGACGCACCCCGCTGTTTCTGTTGCCCGCGCTCCTGCTCGCCCTCGGTGCTGCCTCCAGCTGTGATTGGCAGGCGCCGGCTCGCCCGATCACCGGCTACGAGACCGAAGACTTCAAGTGCAGCGACGGCAAGGACAACGACAACGACGGGCTGATCGATTGCGAAGATCCCGACTGCATCTTCACCTCGGGCAACTGCGGGCAAGACATCCCTAACCCGCCCCAAGATCTGGTGCCCGAAAACACCCTCGAGCTGTGCATCGACAGCATCGACAACGACGACAACGGCAAGTTCGATTGCGGTGACAACAAGTGCCGCGACATCGCCGAGGTGTGCTGCGTGCGCGAATTCGACGACACCAGCTGCTCGGATGGCATCGACAACGATGGCAACGGCTTCGCCGATTGCGAAGACTTCACCTGCCGCAACGGCATTTTCGTCACGGTCTGCAGCGAGAGCGCCGAGACGACGTGCAGCGACGGCAAGGACAACGACGGCGACGGCTTCGTCGATTGCGAAGACAGTGGATGCAGCATCGTCGCCGCGTGCAGTCCGACCTGCGCGCAGGGTGATCCCTGCTTTGGTGCCGAAACCACCCTCGCCTTCTGCCAAGACGGGAAAGACAACGACGGCAACGGCTTCATCGACTGCGAAGACTTCAGCTGCTCGAAAGCCGCTGATCAAACCATCTTGGACCATTGCGCCACGCAGATGGGCGAAGAGGAAACTTCTCTCGCGGCGTGCTCCGATGGTGAAGACAACGATGGCAATGGCTTTACGGATTGCGACGATTTCTCATGCAGCAAGTCATCGGACGCCGCGGTCCTTGCCCATTGCGCCGAGCAATTGAAGGACCAAGAAGTCGATCTGGCCAAGTGCTCCGACGGCATCGATAATGACGAGAACGGCTACACGGACTGCGCAGACTATTCTTGCTCGCAAAGCGAAGACGCCGAGGTGGTCGAGTACTGCGCCGAACGCCTCGAGAACACCTTCGAGCGATGCAGCGACGGCATCGACAACGACGGCAACGGCCACACAGATTGTGGCGACTTTTCCTGCCGCACCGCCGACGATCTGATCGTGAAAGCCGCCTGCCAGGAGAGCTTGGGCGACGACTCCGGCCAGGTCGACGCCCAGTGCTCGGACGGCAAAGACAACGACGGCGACAGCTTCGTCGACTGTGACGATTGGGATTGCAGCTGGAATCCCCTGGTCACGGTGTGCCCGGGAGCGGGAGAACGTGTCTGCGAGTAGCGCTCGCAGCAAGACGACAAGAGAAAAGCGAAGAGTACGATGACCGCAAAAGCAAAACCACGCACAAGCATGACCTTGGCCCTCGCCTTCGTCGCAACTTTTGGTTTCACGACGAGCGCCTTCGCGCAAGCCAAGCCCGAGGAGGCCCCCGCCGAGCCAGCGCCCGCAGAAGCTGAGGCGAAAACGGAAGCGGCTCCACCGGCCCCGACCGAAGCGGCTCCAGAGCCCCCGTCCGAAGCGGCTCCAGAGACCGCGGCGAGCACGAGCGCCGAGGATGACGAGCCACCTGCACCCGTTCTCAAGATCGAAACGAACTGCACCGATCGCATCGACAACGACAACGACTCGGTGGTCGATTGCGCAGACGCGGACTGCATCGACAAACCCGTGTGTCAACCCAAGGGTGAGCAGGAGGCGACCGATCTTCTCTGCAGCGATTGGATCGACAACGACGGCGACGGGCAGATGGATTGCGACGACATGGACTGCCAAGCCGCCGGGATCACGGCCTGCAAGGGCTCATGGCGCGGCAGCGAATCGGGCCTCAAAGGACAGACATCGCGCAAGATTCAAATCGATGCTCCCAGCCTCGACGAAGGCGTTTCCGTCGAAGAACTGATCGGCAAACTCGGAGATCAAGACGGCGAGCGAAACGACTACCTGTGCTCCGACGGCATCGACAACGATGGCGATGGCCGCACCGACTGCGCCGACTTTGGTTGCCGTTTCGATCGCAGCGTCTCGGTATGCAACCCCCAGCCCGGATTTCGCTTCGGCATCGCGGGTCGCGTGCAGCAAAGCTACCGCATCCAGGACACCCGCAAGAGCGAACTCAATCTGAATGATTGGGACACCCGATTCAGCTTGCTCCAGCTTCGCTTTCTGGGACCGATCTCGAACATCGAGAACAGCTTCTTCCTGGTGAACATGCGCGTCGAGAAGACGCCCCGCGTCACCTTCGCCATGGCGCAACTTCCCATCGGTGGTGGCGGACACTACTTCAACCTCAACTCGGGCGGCGGCGGCATCTCGGGCGCGCTCATCGTGTCGACGACCAAAAGCTTGATGCTCGAGCCGGCCTACTTCGTCTACTCGGCCTTCGAGCAGGGTAACGGGGCGGCAGTCGAGGGCGGAGGTCCGATCGACAAAAAGGGGATCGCGCATTTTCGCGTCTTCGCGGCCGGCGGCTCGGGTCGCTTCGCGGGCAACGTAGGTGGCCGTTTCTTCAGCGATGACAAGACCAACTACACCTGGGGCGCCGGCGGGCAGGTCAAGATCAACGCCATCGGCCACTACAACCGCTTCGACAGCGAGATGATGTACACGCCATCGGCTCAGCTGCTCGCCTTCGTGGTGGGCGGCAAGTACGACGAGCGAGCCCAAGAGCGCTACCCGTCGTGGAATGCGCAGGCGGTGTGGAAGTGGGGCCACTTTTACGTCAACGCCGAGAGCTACTTCAAGCGAGAACTCGCCTTTGGCTCCTGGCAGGTGTCGTACCTGGCCCGCGCCGGCTTTCTTCTCTGGCCGCGTCACCTCGCGATGGGCGTCGACTTCGGTGAGTTCCTATCGAGCGACTACGACAACCCGCCGCCCGCTGAAGAGGTGGGCGACGAGATTGAACGGATCCGCGACGAGCGACAAGCCCGCGCCGTGCTTCACTGGTTCGCCTACGGGCAGACCGGCCGCGTCTCGCTGCTGTACACCTACCGCGACGTGAAGAAGAACGAGCAGTTTGACAAGGACGGCTACAAGCTGCAGGAACTGTCCCTGGCGGCCACCTACGTCTTTTAGGCTCAGGTGCTTTGGGCTGGTGTCCCGAAAGCGACCACTCCGCATGCTCAGGCTCACCGCCCGCCGACCGGGCTGTGTTAGATCACCGAAGCCATGAGCACGCCTTCCAAGCTGCCGGCCGCCGGCTCCGACGACGTTTTGTACATCGTCGATCTCTCGGGCTACATCTTTCGCGCCTACCACGCGATCCCCGAGCTCTCGAGTCCGAGCGGCGAGCCCACCAATGCGACCTACGGCACGCTCAACATGCTGATCCGCATGATCGCCGATCGACGCCCGAGCCACATGGCGATCACGATGGACAGCAGAGGGCGAGGCCTGCGGGGCAAGATCGATCCGAAATACAAGGCCAACCGCCCCCCAGCCCCGCCCGACCTACCGCCACAAATGGTCCGCTGCCGCGAGCTCGTGGAGGCCTACGGGATGCCCGTGTTCAGCACGCCGGAGTACGAAGCGGACGATCAGATCGCGACCCTGACCAAGCGGGCGCGTGAGGCAGGGCTCAAGGTGGTCATCGCCTCGAGCGACAAAGATCTGTTGCAACTCATCGAGCAAGAGGGCGTCTGGATGTGGGACGCGATGCGCGACCGGGTGTTCGGCCCGGCCGAGGTCGAGTCCAAATACGGCGTCGGACCCGACAAGATGGGCGATCTGCTCGCGCTCGTCGGTGACAATTCCGACAACATCGCTGGCGTCCCCGGGGTGGGCCCCAAGACAGCAGCAAAGCTGCTTGCCCAATACGGAGACATCGACGGGATCTACGCCCATCTCGATGAGATCAAGCGACCCAAGCTCAACCAGTCACTGAGCGACAACCACGATGCCGCCAAGCTCGCCCAACGCTTGGTCGAGCTGCAAGATGTGCCCGATCTGAGCTTTGACGAGGTCGCGCTACGCTTTGGTGGCGCCGATACGACGAAACTACGCGCACTGTTCGAAGAGCTGGGCTTCAACCGTTTGCTCGATCGCCTTGAGGCGCCAGCACCCGACCAACCGTCCTGTGTGCCGCACGCAGCGACCGCGATCGACGCCACACCACCCGACGCGGCGGAGGCCACAGCCGACAGCGAAAAGGACACAACGGTCCAGACCGCGAGCGTCATCCTGACGGCGGCCGAGCTGGCAGACTGGGCGCAGCAGATACGGGACGCAGGCTGCGTGGCGATCATCGCATTCGGCACCGATGTCGAACCCATGCGCAGCCCGCTGACAGGGATCGCTCTCGCAACCCCAAGCGCTTCGGCCTATCTCCCCCTCGAGCATCGTTTGCTCGGCTCTCCGACGCAGCTACCCCTCGACCAGGTGCGCGAGCTGCTGGGCCCCGTATTGGCCGACACCAGCATCGCCAAGCTCGGACACGACTTGAAGTACACCCAAGTGCTGCTCGGCAAGCACGGCCTCGACCTCAGGGGCGGCACGCTCGACACCATGCTCGCGAGCTACCTGATCGATCCGGAATCCAGCCATAAGCTGCTGGTGCTCGCCGAACGTGAGGCCGGCATCCGCCTAGCGACTTTCGAGAGCATCGCGCCGCGGGCCAAGCGGGGATCCAAGCCCACCGCACAAGACGTCGAGGTCGAGGTTCTTGCGCCGTACGCGACGAGCCAAGTGGAGGCCATCTTCGCGCTGCGGTCGCGGTTCGAAGCCCATTTGGACGGCAATGATCTCGGCAAACTGAATCGCTCGCTCGAGCTTCCCTTGTCCGAGATCCTCTCGCGCATGGAGCGATACGGCGTGCGTATCGAAGCGGTCCCACTGAAGCAGCTCGGCTTGCAAATGGCTGACGAACTCGCCCGCCTCGAAACCGCCGCCTTCGAGGCCGCCGGCAAACCGTTCAACCTCGGATCCCCAAAACAACTCGAGGCCATCCTGTACGACGAGCTACAGCTCAAATCGACGAAGAAGACGAAAACCGGACGCTCGACGGACGCCGAGTCCCTCGAGGCGATCAAGGATGACCACCCTCTCCCGAAACTCGTGCTCGATCACCGCGCGGTCGCCAAGTTGAAGAGCACCTACGTCGACGCGCTCCCCAGGCTCATCCACAGCGACACCGGTCGCGTGCACACTCGCTGGGAGCAAGCCGTCGCCGCGACCGGGCGCTTGTCCTCCAAGGATCCCAATCTGCAGAACATTCCGATCCGAAGCGAGCACGGGAAGAAGATCCGCGAAGCCTTCACGGCTCCGGAGGGTATGCTCATTCTGAGCGCGGACTACTCGCAAATCGAGCTGCGGGTGTTAGCCCACCTCTCTCAAGATCCCAAGCTCGTCGAAGCCTTCAACGCCGGTCAAGACGTCCATGTACGCACCGCGATGGAGATCTTCGGTGTGGCCGAAGAAGAGGTTACGGCGGAGATGCGCTCACAGAGCAAGACGGTCAACTTCGGCGTGATCTACGGCATGGGATCAGTGGCCCTCGCCAAGCGGCTCGGAATTACACGCAAGGAGGCCAAGTCCTTCATCGACGCCTACTTCGAGCGCTACGAGGGCGTGCGCCACTACATGGCTGACACGCTCGAGCGAGCCAAAGCGGACGGCGTGGTGCACACCATGCTGGGTCGACAACGCGTCTTGCGGGACATCGGCAGCAAGCACCACGGTAAGCGCGCCTACGCCGAGCGCATCGCCCAGAACACGCCGATCCAAGGCAGCGCCGCGGACCTGCTCAAGCTCGCCATGCTCGCCTTCACCGAGCCTGTCGTCGAAGGAGCGCGCATGGTGTTGACGGTGCACGACGAGTTGGTCTTCGAGGTGCCTGCCGAGCACATTGACGGGGCGACGGCCGAAACGAAAATGCGCATGGAGTCCATTTTTGACATGAGCGTTCCCCTTGTCGTGGATATCGGGTCCGGCGAGAGCTGGGCCGAAGCGCATTGAGCCCGCAACTCAGAACGCACCTCACAAAACGAAAGTCGCGGTCTCGCCCTAGGAGGGGACACCGCGACAACTACCTGCTTCGAGAGGCCCGCAGCTTGGGCGCCTCATCGAGGCTGAGCCTCACTCGGCCGATTGCTTCGAGGCGTGCAGATGACTCTCGAGGCGAGACTTCAAACGAGCGGCCCGTTTGGTCGGCAGCACGTTCTTCGAGGCAGCTTGGTCGAGCATGACGCAAGCGGTCTTCACGGCGCTGTCGGCCGTCTCAGACTTCTCGGCGACTGCGGCGCGTGCCGCCTTGAGGATGCCGCGCATTCGGCTCTTCACAGCGCGATGGCGGGCCGTGATGTTGATGCGCTGTCGGTTGCGCTTTTGTGCACTCTTGTGATTCGCCATAACGAAGATCTAGCTTTCTGTGGCCGACGAGGCGGTCGACGTGGTGGACCGGGCATCGGCAGCCGCAGGATCGTAACCATCCGGATGTACAGGGAAAGTCGGCGTGCCATTCAAACGAGCGGCGCGCTTGCGGGCCTGTCCTGCGCGTTTTCGGTGGCGACGTCGGATGGTCTTGGTCTGTTTTGTGTTCGAAGACATCGGGGCGGCGGTATATAGCTGTACTGAGAACCATGTCAAGGGTTTACGGCTCTCCTCGGTCGAGTGAGCGGTGAACGGCTTCGGCGGCCTTGGAGCGGCACACCCCCCGCCCGGGGGGCGCGAGGGGGCATTCGCTCGGGCTGGATGCTGCTTCCGGCAGAGCCGACTGCCAACACCGCCGGGGGAGTGACATCATCCTGCTGCTACACTGCGCACCATGAATCAGCGCCGGCGCCTGCTCATCCTCCTGTGGACCTTCCTCGCGTTCGGAGGGGGCGCTGTCAGCGCCCATGTGGGCCACGCGACGACCAAGGCCGCGAGCCCGTATTCTCCACTGTCGCAGCTCGCCGAAGTCTTGGTGTTCGTGGAGAACAAGTACGTCGATCCGGTCAAGAGGCAACAGCTCTTGCGCGGCGCGATCAAAGGCATGGTGAGTGAACTCGATCCGCACTCGAGTTACCTGACCCCTGAGGAATTTCGCGCCTTCAACGAGGATACCCAAGGCACCTTCGGGGGGATCGGGGTGGAGGTGGACTTCAAGCACGACTTCGTCGTCGTGATCACTCCGCTCGAGGGCACGCCCGCAGCTCGCGCCGGCATCAAAGCGGGCGACAAGATCATCGGCGTCGACGGCAAGGCGCTTCGGGGACTGTCCATCGACAAGATCGTTCGCCTGATGCGCGGCCCCGCCCGAACGACCGTCAAAGTCAGCATTCGACGCGAGGGCACCCCCGACACCATCCACCTCGACATCGTCCGCGAACACATCCGGGTGCGGAGCGTCGAGGGCAAGCGGTTGGTCGACAACATCGCCTACCTACGCATCAAGCAATTCCAGCAAGGCACACATGACGAACTACTGGATGTACTGGGCTCGCTTCGGGACGATTCCGCCAAGCCCCTGCGCGGAGTGGTTCTCGACATGCGGGGCAACCCAGGTGGCTTGGTCGACGAAGCCCAAGCGGTGGCCGACGAGTTTCTCTCCGAAGGTGGCATCTACTCGACCCGCCACCGAGGAAAGATCGACGAAGACGTGCGCGCGCATCGGGGTGGCGCGCTGAGCGCACTGCCAATCGTCACGTTGGTAAACGAATACTCAGCCAGCGCCGCCGAACTCGTAGCCGGCGCCCTGCAAGACAATGACCGCAGTCTCATCATCGGCGCACGCACCTTTGGAAAAGGCTCCGTGCAGACCATCTACACCTTGAGCGGTGACTCCGGGCTCCGTCTCACGACCATGCGTTACTACACGCCTCGCGGACATGCGATTCAGGCGCGAGGTATCTATCCGGACATCGCCATTCGTTACACCGAAGACAGTGCGCCAGCAGCCGTCAGCGAGGGGAAACTCGAAGGGCACCTTCCCGCGGAGCGGGGACCGCCTGGGCCCAAGCCAACACGAGTCGTCGCTGGCGGCGCGCGACCCAAATATGCGCCCCTGAGAAAAGTCCCAAGCGATCCGCGACAGTCCACCGATGTCGCACTTGGGGAGGCGTTCAGAGAGGCCCTTAAACGCGCGCGTCCCTAGTCGATCTCAGTGAGGCACGCGGCCGCCGCTGCGCGGATCCCGCTCGCCACCGCCTCGAGCACCGTGCGAGGCGCATCACCGACGGCATCGCCCGCGGCATACAGTCCCGGCAGCACCCTTCCGGTCGGGTCGCAATCGACGCCTACCGCTTCGAGCAGGCCCGGATCGGCGTCGATCGGCCACGCGCAGTCGTCCATCCTCGGACCGTGAATCGAGCTGGTGACGTCGAGCCGCTTGCCGTGCGCTCGCAGATCGACCGGCGCATCGAGCGACAACTTGAAGGCTCTGCTTCCGCGGTCGGGCGCATCTCTGCCGGCGCGCGTCTCCGGCGCGCAATACACCACGCCTCCAGCGGCCACGCCTCCGATCGCCAACACGACGGCGTCGGCGATCTCGGGCGGCTGCCGGCCTTCGATCGACAGCGCATAGCCATCTTCAACCGGCTCGACAGCCTCGACACAAGCCAACTGCAGCTCGATTCCGAGCTTCGCGAGCATCCGCTCCCGGGCGAATTCGAAACGCAAGCCTGCGGCGCCGCCTACGCCGCTGAGCACTTCCCCCACCACCAGGCCCAGATTCTTGGAGAGAACCGATGCAACCGGCGAACGCACACCCAGCCAAGGTCCGAGTAGAATCGCATCTGATGCTCCCGCCTCCGCCACGAGTTGCCCGAGACGCATCTCGAGCCACGCCAACCGCTGAGGCTCATCGTGCCGTAAGGCGAGGTCCGCGGGCGCAATGCGCTCTTCGCCCTGGAGCTTGAACAGCTTGGCGTCAACGACCTCGAGTTTTAAACCCCGGGACCTGACGTAGGTGTCTTCCCTCAAGGACCGAGCCAGCGACCCCGCATCCCATTCAGAACGGATGGCGCGGGGAAGGATGACGCGCCCCCCCGCAGGGATCTGGGTCCAATCGAGCAGGGCCGAATCGGCTCCCCGTGCGGTGCGCAAACGTCCCGCTTCGGTCGCGAGTCGCAGCAGGGGTTCTTCCGCCAGCGGCAAGCTCCAAAGGTCCAAGTCCGCTGCAAAGTCGGCAACGCCCGCGGGCAACTCCCCCGCCAAAGGGGTCTGCCCCCGCAAGGCGACCGCCCTGGCAATCTCCTCCCACGGCCGGTGATCGGCCGCACCGCCCACGAGCGCGCTCACCCCACTTCCGCTGTCCACCAGACGAACCGTGGCGCCGTGGCGCGCCGCAGCCCAAGCCGCAGCCAACCCCGCGGCACCGGCACCGACGACGAAGACGATACGCTCAGTCACCCTGACCGCCGTCCTGCGGCGCTCCGGCTTCTCGCGCGGGGCTCATCGTTGTCACCTCGGTCTCGGAATCGCCGTCGACCGGTAGCCTCTCCGGCACGGCGGCCAAGGAAGGCTTGGCCACGATACCTATTTGAGAACGGAGCTGCGCAATACACAGCGCCTCTTGGCGAGCCTGTTGAGGTCCAAGTCCGCACACGCGCGTGCGCGCCTGACGCGTCATGAACTGCATCGCATCTCGCATGCCCGCGAGGGGAGACATCCCTCGCTGTTCAGCAAGCAATGTCCCGCACCTGGCGACACATCGCATCCCACCACAAGCACCGAGGCCCAAGCGGGTACGGCGCGACACTGCCGACACCGACCGGGCCATCTCATGTTCGATGACGTAACGAACTTCGGCCTCGAGCACTGGCTCGCACACGCAAACGGTGCGACGTTGTCGGGGATCGCGTTTCATTTGCTCGCCAATTCGCCACGCCCGTGAGCCGTGGCGATACACGAGGCGTCGAGCCGCTATGGCATCGATGTCGAGTTCGCCGGACAGTCGAAAAGCGTCCACCTCTTCGTCCCCGCCCGGCAAGGCGGTCAGATGTGTGGTGCACGTGCGCGACAAATCGAAACGGCGAGCCAAGACATCCACCATCTCCTGAGCGAACAGCCGAAAGCTCGCCAGTTTCCCCCCGAGCATCGAGTACATCCCATCAGCACCATGCTCTGCGTGGTCGACGATGGCGTGCTCGCGCGATAGCTCATCCTCGAGCTTGCCATATTCGTACAAGGTTGGGCGGACACCAGCCGTCGTGCCGATGATCCGCCCTTGGCGAATGGCAGGAAAAACCTTGGCCAGTCCCTCGACGAGATAACGCACCTCTTCGCTGTTCGCGACGACGTCATCGAGATCGCCGTAGTAGTCGTCATCCGTCGTCCCGATGACGCTCATGTTCTGCCACGGCTCGATGAAGATGCTCCGACCGTCGATCGTCTCCGACATGACCGCGTAGTTCGTCAAGCGGCGATCAAACACGACGTGGATCCCCTTTCCTGGACGGACGCGAGCCGCCGTCGGTGCAACATCACCCAGCGAAGCGGTGATCGGCGCCCACGCACCGGTCGCGTTAACGACCGAGGCGGTGGTCAACCGCCCAACGCGACCGTCGTGGCGATCCCGATAACGCACCGCCTCCACCTCCCCATCCGGTCCACGTTCCACCCGCTCGACGGTCACGCCGACAAATAGCTTCGCTCCCCGTTCGCGAGCATCGACCGCGTTGGCGGTGCAGAGCCGAGCGCCATCGATCCCCCACTCATCGAAGCTAATCCCACCACAAAGATCGCCAACGATGCCCGGCTCGAGCTCGCGTAGCTCGTCGGGCGTCAGTCGGGTGTGCGGCTTCCCTCGTTTGAGAGGTTGGTAACGATCGTAGGCCTCGAAGTACGCATCGACGAGGGGAAACAGCCAGCTCTTGCGGCTCGGGAACGGAAGCAAGAAAGGAATACGAAACAGTAAATGCGGCGCTATGGCTTGGATGTGACCGGAATCACGACATGAAGTCTGGGTCACCTCGGGATCGGTCCTCAGATAGCGGACTCCGCCATGAATCATCCCGCTGCTGTTGCCACTCGCGCCAAAGGCCAAGTCATTGCGTTCGAACAAGGCCACGCGCAGGCCCCTCATGGCCGCATCTCGGGCGACGCCCGTCCCGTTGACGCCCCCACCGATCACAACGACATCGACATCTCGCTCGCGCGCTTGGCGCAGTTTGCGCGGGGGACGCACCGAAGTGGCGGAGATCGACACTCAAACCGTATAGCAGAGGCAAGCCGGCGCAGCGCCAAGCCGCGGAAACTTGGCCCCATTTGGCAATCCATGACTGCTTGTGGGCGATGGTGGATCCCATTCGCAATGTGCGGTGCAAGAATCCGCGGGCTGTCGAGGCCCTGTTTCACGCGCCCGCGCAGTATCTGCAGCACGCTTACCGCTGGGGGCCGAGCGTCACGCCGACCCCTGCGCCGGTCACCGTGCAGGTGCGCGATGCCTTCGACGCCCCCCTCGAGGAGCCCGCCACGAGTGAGAACCAACCCGAAGCGGCGCTCGAAGTCCCGATGAGGCCGATCACGGGCGCACTGTGTTTGCTGATGGTGATCGTGCTCAGTTTGGGAACCGTAGCGTGGGGCGGCATGCCGTTGTTCGGTTTGAACGCAAGCGTGGCCGTCCAGGCGGGTCACACGCTGACCGCGAGCATCCCCAACGACCTAGCGACGCTCGTGCCGCCCGCACCGCCACCCGTGATCGAGCTTCAACATGAAGGGTATCTGCCTCTGCGCGGCGGAGTGCTCATCGCCCCGAATACCTTCAAGCCGCGAACATCAGACTACGATCTCGTCATCCATTTCCACGGCAACGTGTCCATCGTGCGGCAGAGCATCGAGCACGCTGGGATCAATGCGGCCTTGGCTGTCATCAACCTTGGCGAACGCTCGAAAGTCTACCGCACGGCGTACGAAATTCCAGGCGCCTTCGAAGCCCTGGTGACGCAAATCCGACAAGCCGTCCAGCGACGAGGGTTGCCCGACCCCCGACTTCGTCGCGTCGCGCTCACCGCTTGGAGTGGGGGCTACACCGCAATCGAAAGTGCACTGCGTACGCACGCCTCGAGGGCTGACTTTCCGCTCGATGCGATATTCGTGCTCGACGGACTGCACTGCGGCTTCAGCTTTTTCGACAAGACACAACTGCGCGTCGACAACATCCGAGGCTTCATTCAAGCGGCCCACGCCGCCGCGCAAGGTGATTTCCTCTTGTCGCTTACGCACACGCAAATCGACCCCATCACCTACGGATCGACCAAACGAACCGCCGAACACCTACTGCGGACCGTCGGCGCCAGCGTCCACCGACCGGCCATCTTGGAGATCCCCGCTCACGTCACGCTGCCGGATCTTCAAGGCGTCGCTCGTCGTCTGCGAGAACGTCGAATGGAGCCGGCATCCGACACCGAGGTCGGCGACTTCAGGGTCCGGGGCTTTCGTGGCAACACGAAGGAGGACCATGCGGCCCATTTGCTTCAAATGGCAGCGACAGCACTTCCCGATCTGGCGGAGCGTTGGCGGCAGACGCCTTGAGCCCTGGTTCGGACCGAACCAAATCGCCGAGCTCGTAGAGCGAGCTGTGCCGGCCGTCCGCGGTGACGATCACGTGATCCAACAACGGCACGCCGACAACATCTGCCGCTTCCCGAAGCTGACCCGTCATCCACACGTCCTCGCGCGACGGCAAGTGATCGCCGCTAGGGTGGTTGTGGACAACAATGAACGCAGAGGCCCCCTCGCTCAGCGCCACGCGCAAGATCTCCCTCGCGGTCACAGATAGGCCGTGCGCTCCCCCGCGCGCGACGCACCGCATGCCCCGCAAACGGTTGCGGCCATCAAGGGCGAGGACCCATAACTGTTCCTCGACGAGGGCCCCGATCCGCGGGCTCATCCACTCGGCAACCCGGGCCGGCGTCACAAATTGAGCGCGTGGTGCGGCCCGACGCAGTCGTATGCGCCGGGCCAATTCGGCGGCGACGACAAGACGTTCTGCAGCGCGCGCGGTCACACCCTTGATGTCCTGAAGACGGCCTAGCCCAACCTCGCTCAATTGAGGGAGGTCTCCGACGTCATCGAGCACGCGACCCGCCACCTGTAGCGCAGTGGCCCGCGCCCCGCTTCGTATGAGTGTCGCGATCAGTTCGGTATCGCCCAGCTCGCCATAACCGATGTGCTGACCGCGCTTCTGGGCTGCTCTCAACCAACTGTCGGCTTGCGTCATGCGGGGACCCAACGCAACTTCGATACCAATGGCTAGGTTACCGTTTTCAGGGCGCCTTCGACCCACACCGGCCGGCGCCCGCCACATGTTCGCCGGCGCCCGCCACCCGATTTTGCAACCGCCCTCGCCGGTCAGTCCTCTGCATCGAGATCGACACGCGCGCCGTCTGGCAAGAGCGCGACGAACGCATCCCGAGCCGCCATCACCGGTTCGCTCGAAGCACCATCAAAGGTGATTTGGGTCCGATAACGGGGATGCCTCCACTTCGGGTACGAGCCGATTTCGATCCCTTCGTGCGCGGCACAAACCTGGTCGAGCCACGGCTTGAGCTGGCCCTCGTCGAGTGTGGCGTACACGGCCGTGCTCACGAACGCCGCACCTTCGCCCAACTCGCTGACGACGACGGGCATCTTCATCGCGAATATTTCAGGGACCCCCGGCAGGATCCACACGTTGTGCATCACAATGGTGGGCCAAGGCATTTCAGGCGTGGTCACGAGCCGACCGCCGCGTGGGATCCGCGCCATCCGCAGATGATCGTCGGTGATCTCTTCGCCGTAGAAGCCACGGAGCATCGCCGCCATCTCGGCCGACGCGATCACGTCGACCTCGAAAGCAGCTGCGACCGCATCGATGGTCACGTCATCGTGCGTCGGACCGACCCCGCCGCTCGTGAACAACACCTCGCGACTCGACGACAGCTCCTGCACTTCCCTGGTGATCACATCGGACTCGTCCCTCACCATCACGACCCGATCCAACACTCGCCCCAGAGAACGCAAGGTTCGCGCAAGAACCACCAGATTCTCGTCGGCAATTTTTCCGCTCAACAGCTCGTTACCGATGATCAACGCGGCTGCGCGGCCCCTCGTCAGCTCCGCCATGGCGTCTCCGTCGAGCTGAAATCGGACACCATCACCGATGCGTTCTCACTCAAAGTCCCGCGTGCGGGCCTCACCGTTTTCGTCAACACTGACGAGTT
Organism: Polyangiaceae bacterium; assembly: GCA_029941785.1. Lineage (GTDB taxonomy): Bacteria > Myxococcota_A > Polyangia > Polyangiales > Polyangiaceae > JAPYTK01. The sequence goes on from JAPYTK010000001.1 coordinate 19,925, forward strand.
CTTCGACTCGCTTCTCGGCGCAGTCCAGCTGGTCCTGAGCGCTACGCGCTACGCGGACGCCTTCTTCGAACAACTTCAGCGAATCCTCGAGCCGAAGCTCGCCGCTCTCGAGCTTGCCCACGATCGCAGCGAGCCGCTCAGAAGCTTGCTCGAAGCTCAAGCCCTCCTCGTCCGAAACCACAACTTCATCTTCGGCTGCCATTGGGCGGTAGCTTACGCGAGTAAGCGCCAGGCGCAAGCCATAGAGCCTTGGCTCGCCCGTGCTCAACACCGCCGATCATCATGTCCCCAGATGGATCGCTGAGGACCACCGTCGCCAAGCCGTCGGCGTGCACGAATTGGGCGGCCCGAACGGCGTCGGAGCCTTCCAATCGAACCCAAACCGAACCACCGCCGGCCCGCGTAGCACGCCAGTCGAGTGAGACGTCACGCAATGCCGCTCGAGCCAACGCGCGAACTTCGGGATCGGGATCGAGCTGTTGCGCCAGTTTCAGGGCGGCACGGCCAAGCGCCTCGTTGCGCAGTGACAATCCTCGCACCAGCGCCCGACGCACGTCGGCCCGGGGCTCGAATCGATACGCCTCGCTCAACAGACTCACGGCGTCCGGCTCCGGACTCAGCCCGAGCCCGTGGCCAAGGTGAGCGCGGATCAACGGATCGGAACCGTTCAACCACTGCCGCACGCGGGGTCGAAACCGTTGAGGATCACGTGCCGCCAAGCGGAACGCCGCCAGCGGAGCGAGCGGAGAGCCACCCTGGATCCAACGAACGAGTTGGCTCGAAGAGACCTCGACGTCGTCCGCCAACAAGGCCGCTCCGAGAGCGAGTTGGACCAGAGTCGGTCGCTCGCGGCTCGTCTTTGCGTCACGCCCGAAGCGCGCAACCGCAATCGACGGCAAACGCCTCCCCACGGCCCGAGCTGCGGCGCCAACCACGATGGGATCGGCATGCACCAGAAGCCGAGTGGCTTCCGCGCCGTCCAAGAGCACCAAACCGTAACTACCGACCGCCCGGCCGTCGGGATCGGAACCCACGAGCTGACCTCGCAACCGCCTCTGCAGGCCCGCTACCCGCTCAGCATCCGGCCCGCCATGGAAAAGGCAAGCCCGGAGCACGTCCCGCTCAGCCTTCGCCCGTCCCTCGACGGTAGCCAAGCGCCTCGCCAGTTGCAGGCGTGCGGCTTCGCCTTGCGAACGGCCCAAAGCAAAAAGAGCCTCGTGGCTCAGTTCGGGATCATCGAGGAAGGTCGCCAAAGACTCGATCGCGTCAACCGTCATCCCCGTCGCAAGCCATCGAATGACCCGTCTTCTTCGACTCACCGATGGGTCGGACCGAGCGACCATCGTCATGACCTCAATCAGATCCGTCCGCGGCGCGCGCTCGATCAAAGCCAGTGCGCGGTCACGGGTCTTTTTCGACGACAACAATGGCTTGATCGCGGACGAAAACTCGGGGGCATCGAGCAGCGCAAAGATCTCTGCAGCGACAAGACGTGCATCGGACCGCTTGTCCCGAAGCCAGCGACGCGCTTCAGGCAACACACTTTCGTCGCCGAGTCCCGCCAAAGCCGTAGCGGCCGCCCAGCGCACCGCGTCTCGCTTTCGGGTCCGTTGCTTACGAAGCACGGGAATCGCTCGCAAGTCCCCAAGCTCGCCGAGCCATCGGATGTGAACCACGGAAAGTCGGCCTGTCTTCCCGACGAAGTCCTCGAAGCGGGCCGGTGGATAGGCTCGCAAGGCCTCGCGGGCGGGCTCAGCGCCAGGTCCGCCAGCGAGCAAGGCCGTTAGCAAAGGTTTGTGCACCCCGTGGCGGGCCAAGGCCATGGCGGCCGTTCCCCGCGCGAGCGATTGTTGGGGTGATTCCGCGGCACCGTCCCGCGCTTGTTGCAGCACGGTGGACAAGACACGCCGGACCGGCTTGTGAGCGAGGTGCCTCGACAACACCCGGACCGCGGCGAGCCGCGAACGTGCATCCTCGTAGACCGCCTCGCCTGAGTGCATCACCTCGACCAGCGACTGCCAAGCGGCGCGTTCACTGCTCGTTCCCAGCCGTTCGATCCCTCGAACACGCTCACGCCAACCCGATGCGCGAAGCAATCGCCTACCACGACTCAGAGCCGAGCGCCGACTCAAGGTCGACTTGGCCGATACGAGATCGCGCTTGGCCGATACGAGATTGCGCTTGGCCAAAACGAGATTGCGCTTCCGCAAGCCCGGGCGCGGGGTCCCCAAGCCGCCCGACCCCAGCGACTGCGCTCGAGCCGAACAGCACAGCACGCCGAACAGCATCCCGAGCAGAGCGCTTATTCCCCATCGAGCTTTCCATCGCGACACGACCTCCTACCTATAGCAAGTTGGTGAAAAGGATGCCCCAGTTTCGCCTACGCAGGCCAAGCCTGGACGCCAGACCCATGATTGAAGTGGAGACGAGAAGATGCCAAGGTCCAGTCAGACTCGTCGCTCGCTCTGCAACATGTCCATATCCCGCTCGCTCGAACGCGCCGTCTGTTGGTCCGCCGAAAAAGCATGGCACATCCTCTCGATGGCGGACCGCGCGGGCCCTGCGCCCGGCCCCTTCGAGCCGCGTTGGGCCGATGCACCGATCCCGCGGGGCGAACAACGGACCAAGCCTCCGCTGGGTTGGCCGCGGGAAACCGACAGCCTATGCCCCGAGTGCGTGATCGAAGCTCGCGAAGCCATCCTCAGTGGCGAGGCCGATTTCCAACATCTGCTGTACGGCAAGACCGGTGAGATCAAGGCGCGAATCGTCCAAGACGGCGACCGCGTGCTCATGCGCAAGACCTGCACCACACACGGCGAATTTGAGGATGTCATCGCGATCGATTCCGCGTTCCTGGAGCGACTCGAGTCGCTCTTCCCGGGCCGCGATGTCGCGATGACGCCTGACGCGCTCCACAATCATGGGTCGAGCAGCATCCGCTACGGCCGTGGTGGCGTACTGACCGTCGATCTGACCAATCGCTGCAACATGATGTGCGATCCCTGCTTCATGGACGCCAATCAGGTGGGATTCGTCCACGAACTCCAATGGGAGGAAGTCGCCAAGATCTTGGACGACGCAGCCAATGTGAGACCGCGACGGCAGATGTCCGTGCAGTTCTCGGGTGGTGAGCCCACGCTCTCGCCCCACTTTCTCGACGCCATTCGTTACGCCCGCGAGAAGGGCTACTTCGCCGTGCAATGTGCAACCAACGGCATTCGCTTCGCTCAAGAGCCCGGCTTCGCTCAGACCTGCAAGGATGCCGGTCTCCGAATGGCCTACCTGCAATTTGACGGCGTCACGAACGAGGCGAACAGCCATCGAAAGCTCGGCAACCTCTACGACGTGAAATTGCAAGCCATCGAGCAGCTGGCGGCAGCCGGTGTGGACGTGATCTTGGTCGTGACCGTCATCAACGGCGTCAACAACGATCAGGTCGGACCCATCATCGAGTTCGCCGCGGAGAACGCCGACAAGATTACGGTCGTGAGCTTCCAGCCGGTGAGCTTCACCGGCCGCGACGAGCACATCTCCACCGAACTCCGGCATGCCCAGCGCTACACGCTGAGCCACCTTGCCCACGACATCCACGATCAAATCGGCGTCACCGAGCCGCTACGCGACTGGTTTCCACTCTCCGCACTGAGCCCATTTGGAGATGTCTCCGACCTGATCGACGGCCCGGACAAAGACTGGGGACAACTCAAGTGTGGATGTCACCCGAACTGCGGGATCGGCACGGTGCTCTTTGTCAACAAGACCACGCGGCAGGTCGTGCCCTTGGTGGAATTCCTCGACATGGAGGCGCTGCTCACGGATCTTCGCGCGATTTTTGACGAGGCGCGGAGCCCACAGTGGGCCAAGGCGCGACTCGTCGCATCCGTGCTGCGTCATTTCCGCCCTGAACGTGCTCCGGCCGGCTTTCACCTTCATACCCTGCTCCAACAATTCATGAGCCAAACAGGGGTCGCAAGCGCCGGCGAGAACGACGCGTCCGACTACGAGTGGCGGGTCCTGTTTGTTGCCGGAATGTGGTTCCAAGACCTGTTCAATTACGATTTCCGGCGAACGGAGATGTGCATCATTCCCTACGGTACCCAGATGGGGGAGATCAGCTTTTGTGCGTACAACACCGGAGTCGGCTGGCGAAACATCATCGAGAAGATGAAAGCCAACGCTTCGATCGCCGATTGGTACCGCGAGCACGGCAAGCACGCGGTGTACGCCAAAGATCAGACACTTCCGCTCATCGACGAGAAGCTCACCCTGCGCGAACATCCGCTCGCGGTCGCTGAACGGGCCAGTGGCCAAATATCACGCAAGCGCAAACCCACCAGCAAAAAGAAGACCCGACGCGTCCGACGCCTGCCGATCGTCGCCTGACGGCAAGGCCTGCAGTCTCGGCGCTAGGATCCGGAAATCGAGGGCCGGCGCCGAAAGCCGAGCCATCCGCCGAGCCGCGCCAACATCGTCGCGACGAGCAACACGATGACCGAGGACATGAGCAACTGCAGCACCCCAGGCAATGATGGGGCGCTCGTCAACATTCGCACGCCGTTGCGCAACACCGAATACACAACGACCCCTCCGCCCGCGGCGAGTCCGGCCAAGGTCGCCTCCTTGATCTGCGCGCGCCCCCCAAAGCGCCCCACCAGCGCGCCACCAAAGAGCGCCGCCAGCGCCAAAGCCAAAACCGGAGCAAGCAGCATCACCAAAGAGATCTTGAGGCGGACCGCAGGGTCCAAGGCCTGATAGGCCGCGACGGTTCCTCCTGCGCTGTCTGGCATATGGGCGCGCGTCACCCAATGGATAAAGCTGTTCGCCAGCATGGCGAGAGGAACGAAGAACAAGCCGATCCCGACCGTGCCAATGACGACCCACTGCTTCGGAGAGCGGCTCTCTTCGGCTTCCTCTGGCTGCAGAACCGGCAACCGTCGCTTGCCATCGGAAGACTCGCTCATCGCCAAAAACGTCGCGCTTCTTCTTGTTGCCGTTCGAGCCGCCTCTGCTCCTGCACGAAAGCGGCATAGCCCTGAGGAATACGACTGTCCTCGGCCATCTTGTAGAGGACCATCAGCGCAGCTTCCGCATCGTCGGTCGCACGGTGCGCGCGATCGAGCGCTACACCCAAGCGGTCAGCCACCGCGCCCAAAGCCCGGCTCACGCCCTTCCCTTTGTAGAGCTCTCGCGCGAACACCAAGGGGTCGAGCCAGACGACGCCACGCCGCACGGCTGGAGGCGGGTCGCTTGCCTGCACTCCGTTGCGCTCCAATTCGTTGAGCAAAAAACCGCGATCAAAACTAGCGTTGTACGCTGCGGGGATAGCGTCGCGCAGCGTATCGAGGATCGCCTCGCCGACCTCGGCAAAGCTCGGCTTTTCGGCGACATCCTCGTCCTTGATACCGTGAACTTCGGTGGAGCCGGCCGGTATGGGCATGCCAGGATTGATGAGCCAGCCGTGCCGAGAGACGATACTCCCCCCCTTGGCGATGACGATCCCCACCTCGATGATCCGGTCCGTCTTCGAATCCGTCCCCGTCGTCTCCGTGTCGAGAAAGGCGATGGTCTGATCGACCCACGAATCGTCACCATCCACCCCATCGAGGATCCCAACGGCGCGGACCTTGAGCCGATGCGCGATGCCCGGATAGTGATGTCCCGTCGGAAAACAACCGCAGTGGTCGTCGTTCTTCACCGTCCGGTACCTTTCGGGGCCGCGCTTGGCGAGGCGAACGCGCTTGGCGAGCGGGCCGCACGCGTCGCGGAAGAAGCGTTTGGTTTCGTCGGGGAAGTCACACCGACCAGCGCGAATTCGAGTTCGATCCACTCCGGCAGGGCTTGAATATCAGCGGACCGACCATTGACAAAGACCGTCGGTGTTCCGGGCAAGCCGAGACCATCTCCCTGCCGCATGTCCTGTTGTACCCGCTGCTTGACGCCTTGGCTCTTGAGGTCCGCAGCAAAGCTCGCCGCGTCCAGACCAATCTTCTTGGCGTAGGCGAGAAGGTCACTTTCGGTGAGCTTCTCTTGGTTGTCGAACAAGACGTGGGCCAGCTTCCAAAACTGACCCTGCTTTTGCGCAGCGACGGAGGCCTGGGCCGCGAGGGTCGCATGCGGATGATGAGCCTTGAGAGGGTAGTGCTTGAACACCAGTCGCACCTTGCCCTGACTCGCCTTCTGTAAGGCCACAAGGGGTCGGGAGAGCTGGGCACAGGCAGGGCACTCGAAGTCGGCAAATTCCACGACGGTCACCGGAGCATCAGCCGGTCCGATCGCAGGCGAATCGCCCACGACGATCGTCTTCTTCTCGTCGGGATGGAAGCGCAAGCGGTACATGCCGCGGACGTCTTGTTTTGTTCGGCCAGACTGGACCAAACCGACGACATAGCGCGCCGCCAGTGCGCAACTCGTGCAGGCACGCTTCTCTTGAACGCATTGTGCAATCGAAACCGCGACCGCCGGACAAGGGGCGAGAAGTTCACGAACCATGCCCGACCAGAGACGATGCTCGCGCGCGGTCATCTTGGCTGTATCGACCCCCTCGAGGGCAAGCCTCGCTCCCTTCAGCGACGAGGTCGGCGTGGGAGCGTGGGTCGAGGCGCTCGGCTCGTTGCCATTCTTCTCGCCCGGCCCCTTCTTGCACGCGCCGAAGGACACGGCGAAGACGAGCAAGCCCGCACCATAGGCGGCCCGAGAGATGCGATGAATCAGCCTGCTTGTCATCATGGCGAGCGCCAAGCGATATGCCCGGGGGCTGGCTCACCGTCAACCCGAAGCGGCGCCAAGCATCCAGTGGGCCACGTGGTTCCACAGAGGCAAACACTCGGGATCACTTACCATCTCGACATGACCCGGTCGTAAATGCCGTAGAGCGGGAACGGAACAGTTCGCGCCCAACTTCAAGATCTCGCGGTACTCGGCGAGGGGCTCACTGAAACGAAGAGCATCCTCGGGGCGACTCAACAGGCGATCGCCCTCGCTCACTACGTGCAAGAACGGTCGGCGAACCCGACCGAGTCGCTCGACATAATCATCGCCGGCGGCGTTGCCCCAGGTATCGCTCCTCACCCAGCGGACCATGTCCCGCCAATAGGCGCCCGACTCGTCACTGCTGCCAAAACCAATCCGCTTGGTCGGTAAGTATCCGAGCACCTCGACCGCAGGCCGCGAAAGCTCGATCAAACTGCGCTTGAGCCACCACCGATGCGCGCCAACATTCCACCGCTTGTTCCAAATGTTGACCGCAAAGCCAACGATCGCTGCGACGGGCGCGGTTGCGGCCGCACCAACGTGGGCCAAGCCGACATGTCCGAACAAGCTATTGCCGACGAGGACAATCGGAAGCTCCGGCTCGAGTTGTTGCGCCAGAGCGATGTACCGTCCGACATCGTCGATGAGATCCTCGTAGGTCCAGTCAGCACCTTGCGCGGCCGACGGTCCACTCGCTCCGTGCCCCCGCAAGTCAGGGACCAATACCCGAATCGAAGCGTCGGCCAAGGCGCCGCACAAACTCGGCCTGTCCTCACGATAAACCGTCCGCCGGTCCACCATCATGGCATGACCCACAATGGCCACCAGCCGGGCCGTGCCTTTCGGCGGTACATCGACCACGCTCAGTCGCGAGCCATCGGGCGCATCCAGCCAATGCTCGACGGCAGGCCCCACGCTCAGCCTTCGCCCGCCTGCGAATCATCGGCAGATGGCCCCCGCCCAACCTGGCCATTCGGCACGTATTTTTCCTTGGTGATCTGCGGTCCATCGACGCGAGCCCGGGCGCCCTCCGGCGCGTAGTCGTGCACGATTTGAGCCAAGGCTTTTGCGTTCGGCACATCGATCGGTGGCTTTTCGCGGGCCACCGCCGCCGACTCGACATGCAAGGACTGCGTGGGGAACGCGAAGCTGACGCCGAGGTCGTCGGCCAAGCGCATGATCTCCAGGAAAACATTGTGCCGCTCTCGCAATTCGTCGGTCCAGGTATCACAACGAAAGAAGAAGTAGAGCATCACGTCGAGCGAGCTCGCCCCGAACCCTGCCATGTGCACTTCGAAGCTGTCTTTTCGGGTGAAATCATTCGCCTGAATGATGGCCCGGAGCCCTTCGACAAAGGCCTGCATCTGTTCGGTTGTCGTATCGTAGGTCAAACCCAAGGTGAGGAAACATCGTCGAAATTCGCGTCGCCCAAAATTGTCGATTTTGGCATCGGCGAGCCGGCTGTTAGGCATCACGACGACCGAGTTGTAGAAGGTGCGTAACCGGGTCGATCGAAAGCCTACCTCTTCAACCGTCCCATCTGTGCCATCAACCTTGATCCAATCTCCGATTTGAAACGGACTGTCGACGAAGATGCTGATGCTGCCGAAGAAGTTCGCCAAGGTGTCTTTGGCGGCGAGACCAACCGCCAAGCCGCCGATGCTCAGGCCCGCCACCATCGCGGTGACGTTGATCCCCACGTTCTGCAACAGAACCAGAACACCGAGAACGAACACGATGATCTTGAGTGACTTGCGTACCAAGGGAACGAGCTGGTCGTCGAGCTTGGATTCGGTGCTTTCAGCCCGCTGCGCGAGCTTGGCGCCAACGAGTTCAACCGCCCGGTAACCGGCCCAGAACAGGGAGAAGGTCACCAACACTTGGACGACCGTCGACAACATGGCCGCTACGTTGAGCGGCAGATGCAGCCGCGGATAACCAAGCCGAAGAATGATCGCCGTCACCAGGGTCGCTCCCGGCGCGTCGATCACGTCCACAACCTTGGTGGCCCATCCCTGGCCCAATTTTTCCCCGACGGATCGCACCCGAGCCGCCACCACGGCTTGAAGCAGGCGGCGAACCACCAAGCCAAAGGCCGCGAGCAAGAGCAGCGCGAGGTATTGCCAGTAGGCGACGTCGAACATCGTCCCCTTGAGCGGTGCGGGAATTCGCTCGATGAGGCTGTCAAACTTCGCGATCTTGGCATAGTGGTGGTCGACGCGATCGAGAGAGGCTGCCGTCCAAAGCCACCGTTTGCCCGTCCGTTCGATGACGATATCCCCGAAGTCGGAATGAGGGACCACCCGTTGCTGCCCATTCGACCCGACATAGTCGCGATTGTCCGACAATTCGGCGACCCGTATGATCGCGCCAGCGTTGTTGTAGACGGCGCGCAGACGCACGGCCATACGCTGCAGCTGCTTGGGAGAGCGACCCTTCGCCTCAAAACAACTCGCCGCGCTAGCGAGTTGCGCGCGCGGCGGCGTCTGCCAGTAAAAGGGCACGTCGGCAGCACCGCGCGGCGTGGCGCAGTTCGGTGCCGCAGCCGACGCCTGGGACGTCAGGGCGACGAGAACGAATAGGATCGAGGTAGTAATGATTGAACGAGGCACGGGCAAATCTCCGTTTCCGGGTGTAGTGCACCTCGCCCGCGAGTCAAAGAAGCGTCGTCGACAAGCTTGTGAACGCGGGGGATTGACAGCCAGCGATGGCGTCGTAGATTGGGGGCACCGCCATCATGACAGACGACCCACTCGGACCGCGCGTGTTCTCCATCGAAGAAGCCAACAGCCTCGTACCAGAGCTAAATGATCGAGTCGGCGAACTGATCCAAGAGCACGCCACGATTCGAGAATTGGCCCGGATGCTTTATCTGCAAACGAAGGAAGGGCCCGTTGAAGAGGGCGCGTTTCTTCTCGATATCGGCCCCCAGGACAACGACCCACCGGAAGTCCATGCACTCAAGCGGGATCTCTCTTCCCGTCTCGGAAAATACCACCACGGCTGGGAACACATCGAGGACCTCGGCGCGGTGGTCAAAGACATGGAAAGCGGCCTGATCGACTTCTACGGGCGTATCGACAATCGGCTGGTATGCCTATGCTGGAAATACGGCGAAGCTCAGATCGACCACTACCACGATCTGGACAGCGGCTTCGACGGACGCAAACCACTGATTCACACCTTGCGCGAGCGCATGCTCAATTAGCCATCTTGGCCGGGCCCAGCGGCTGTCCATTTTCGGATCCGGCCTTGCCCGAAGAGGTCGCGGCGTACCACCAATAGTGGAGTGCTGTGAATCGCTGCCCACCTGCGCGCCGTACGCGTAGGGTCCGCTCTTCTTGGCTCCCGGGTAGGGCCAGCTCAAATTCTTGCCATCCGGACGTCTCGCCGCGCAGCTGGGGCTCGTCCTGCCTCGATTCGTCACTCCAAACTTCGAGCGGTGCAGATACAGCGGCGCGGATCACCATGATCGATGCCCCCTGCGGGCCAAGTGTGAAGCGATCCTCCAGACGTCGTCTGCGCCCCCCGTCGACCATGGTCCGTCCGTCTTTCGTCGTGCCGCTGATCGGGCGGTTGTCGCGCGAACGGGATCCGGTGACGGCGTAGTCGTGGTGTGCTTCGCTGACGAGATCGGCCACGTCCAGCTCCGCGAGCAAGCGGGCTCCCCTTGGCACGTGCAGCGGCGACTGACCGCTCCCGAGTCGATCGTAAACGGCCTCGTAGGCGATCATTGTCGGTCCGCCGAGAATGCTCTGGTCAACGACGGTGGCACGGCTGATCTCGGCGCCGAGAAGCTGAGGGATCGCCATCCAGTTGGGGTAAACGATGAAGTGAGTCGGCAAGTGTCGCGCCCCGAGTCGCTCGTAATGTTCGAATCGGGACCCCGCACCGGCCGCCCAGTGCCGAGCCTCTCCTTCCGTCGTCAATCCGACCACATCGAAGGTAGGGCGACGGGAGAAGTAAGCGATGGCGCCCGTATCGTTGACGCCGACGCGTGCGTTTGGCGGCAGGTGCTGCTCTGCCCAACGACCGAGTTTGACTTGCTGCAGCTCGATGGCCCGCGCCGATTGCGCCACATCGTCGATCGCGCTGGGCAATTTCATCGCGAGCCAAGCCGCCCCACCCCACAGCAGGATCGGGCTGAAGATGCCAGCGACCACCCGGTAACGCCCCACCGAAGCCTGTCGTCGTCCCCCGGTCACGAGAAGCCTCGCGAGCGCCACAGGAAAACACGATGCCGCAACGAACCATGCCGGCGCGAAAGGCCAAATGTAGCGCACGCGGTTCCAGAGCAACGTCTCGTAGGTGCAGACGCCCAAGGTGCCGGCAACGACAGCAAAGATCACCAGCGCTCGCCCCAAGCGACGCGTTCGCCAGCCGAGCCACAGCATCGACAGCAGCCCGAGAAGAAGGAGCCACAAGAACCCCTCCGGCAAGAAGCGGTTGGTCCAAATTCCTCCGCGCAACAAGTCGGAGAACATCAGCTCGACGTTGGCCCACGTGGCGCCGTACACCCCAGCGGCATCCAGATAGGGGTCGGCGAACAACCACTTGACCTCGGCGGTGGACGAGACCGCGTGCCCCGCGAAAAGACGGTGGCTCATGGGGATCAGGCAAGGTCCGAGAAGGGGGCTCAGTACCATCAGGAGCTTCGCGCCAAACGACCGAGACCTCTTCGCTTCGCCTGGCGCCGAAGAACCCGATCGTAAACCGGAAACGGAAAACATACTCACACCGAGCGCGATGCTGGCAAGGACGCTAACGATGGCCCCCTCGGGGCGAACGAGCGGCGCGAGGAGGCCTACCGCCAACAACTTCCGCGTGGCTCCACGACCACCGTTTCCCTCGATGCAGTCGCTTGCCAGGCGTGCACCGAGCACCAACACATAAGCGAGCGCCATCGTCTCCATGCCGCTGTACGCAAACCAGGCGAAGGCGGGAAACACGAGACACGCTGCAGCCACCGCCCACGCCGCGACATCCCCCGCCAAACCCCGACTGAGACGCGCCGCCTCCAGCATGGTCCCTGCGTGAAGCACGCATCCCAGCAGCCAACAAGCCCAGATCGGCTCCGCCCCGTCGAGTCCGAGCCAGAAGGTCGGAGCCAATGCCATCGGCCAGAGCCAACTCGTTGCGCCGGTCGTATAGGAGCCACCGGGCACGTAACTGAACCAGCTACCTTCGGAAAGTCGCCGAGCATACTGAAGATGGATAAAGGCATCGTCGAGCGGAAGCGCCGGTCCACCCGCGCGCGCGCAGATCCGCACCGTGACCCACAGGCCGATGACCCCGGCTGCCAACACCGCCCACGCTGCGGGCGTCGAGAGCGCACGAGAGATCCGACGGCTGAGCACGGCACGCGTATACCACGGCGTGTTGCGTGGTCTCCTACACAAGGGTAAAGCGCATGACCATGCGAAGCACGACCTACGACTCACCGCCGCGTTTGCCGGACGGAGACACGGTACGGCTGAGCGACATCCTTCCTGGCGACCTCCCCTTCGAGCTGGAAATTGGCCCTGGCCGAGGCCTGTTCATGGTCGAGCGATGCCACAGTGCCGCCGAGATCCGAATCATGGGATTCGAGATCAAGCGCAAGTGGTCTTGCCTCGTCGACCAGCGTCTATCGCGCGAGGGATTCGGGGACCGTGCGCGGGTGTTTTGTGAAGACGCCCGCCTCGCGCTGCCACGATTGAGGCCCGACGGCGGCCTCCATCGCGTCTTCATTCACTTCCCCGACCCCTGGTGGAAGAAGCGACACCAAAAGCGACTTGTGCTCGGAGAAGACGTGCTCGATGAAATCGCCCGCCTGCTATGTGATGGCGGCCAGCTCTTCATCCAGACCGACGTGATGGAGCGGGCCGAGCAGTATCGCTCGCTCGTGGATGCCCATGCACGATTTGAGGGTGCGGGGGACGAGAAGGACTCGGCGGTGATCGCCGAAAACCCCTTCGGTGCGCGGGGCAATCGGGAACACCGCGCCGACGACGACGGGCTACCGGTCTATCGGCTGCTGTACCGCCGCCGCAACCGCTGAGAGAGCCCAACGGCGATCGCGCAGCATGGAACGTTCTCTCGCTATTTCTTGGGTATGCGAATCGTCACACGGGCCGTCTTGCCGTCTTTGACGACGGTACCGCTACCGATGCTGCGACCATCGGGCAACTTGCAGACGATACCCACCGGGCCCGCAGGCACGCTCACGCCAGCGACCGGGGAAGGCCCCACGCTACGCCCGCCAATGATCACATTGCTGCAGTAGCCGCCTCGTGAAGCCACATTGACCGTGCCCCGCCCACCGGCTTTCGCTGGCGTCTTTTGTTTTCCACCAGCTGGCCCCCCACCGAGCTTGGGAAGAACGACCTCGACCCGTTTGGTTTCGCCGCGTTTTGCGTCAAACTCGATGGTCTTCGAGGCATGCCCAGGCGCACTGAACACGGCTTTGTGTTTGCCGGTCGACAGTTCTTCGAGGCGCGAGGACTCCCCGTCGTGCTTCTTTCCATCGAGCGACAACTTCGCCGACTTTGGGGTCACCTCGTATTCGAAGGTGACCGTGCCCCGCACCAATTTCGTCGATAACTCGCCGCGCCTTTCCTCGTCGCTCAGCTCAATTTTGGAGATGTGATCCTCGAAGCCCTCGAGCGACAGTTTGATCTCCAGTTCGATGCCGAGCGGCAAATCTTCGAGGGTGGCGGGCGTCTTGACGCCCTGTAGCTCACCCGCGACTCGAATGTAGGCTCCCTCTGGAATGGAGGCCACAACGATGGATCCCTTCTTCTTCGTTTCGACCGCTGGCTGGACAACCGCTGGCTGGGGAGCTGGCCGGCTACGCATCACCCCCGCGACAACGCCCAGGCCGACCAATACCACCGTCGCCGCCGCCGCCGCCCAGAGATACCAAGGCGCCGAAGGACGAGCGCGGATTCCGGTCCCGGTCCCGGTGCTGTCAAAGGTCGTCGCACCACCGGTGGTCCCTCCCAGAGCGCCCGAGGCGTAAAGGTCGACCATGTCCGATTGTTGTTGAGCGATGACGTCCGCGAGCTGTTTGGCATCGTGGAGCGCCAACTTCTGTTGTTCGATCTTGTCGGCGAAGAGCATCGCCATCCACTGGCCGAGGCTCACCGACGACGCTGCGATTCGCTCCTCGCGGACGAAGGCCTCGATCTCCGCCTGCATGTCACGTGCACTCTGGTAGCGCTGCGCCGGATCCTTGGCCAACGCCTTCGTGACGATACACGCCAACCCCGGCGGATAAGATGGCACCACATCCGCCGGATTGGGATACTTACGGTCGCAAATGAGCCGCAGCGTGTCGTAATCGCTCTTGGCCTTGAACAAGCGTCGGCCGGTCGTGAGTTCGAAAAGAAGAATTCCTACGGCGAAGATGTCGCTGCGGTGGTCCACAAGCTCGCCGCGCGCTTGTTCGGGAGACATGTAGGGCACCTTGCCCTTGAGCTGCCCCGCTGCGCTGTTCTCGGCACCGATGACTTCGGTGCTCTTGGCGATACCAAAGTCGACCACCTTCACGTCACCGCTGTGCGTCACCAGGATGTTCTGTGGCGAGATGTCTCGGTGAACGATCTGCAACAACTCGCCACCGATCCCACGTTTCTCGTGGGCGTATGCCAAGCCAGCGCAGACGCCGAGGACCATGCTGAGCGTGTGCTCGAGCGGAAAACTCGCCACCTTGGCTCCCCGCATGGCGCGAACGATGGCTCGAATATCCTCGCCATGGATGTGCTCCATGGCGATGTAATAGACACCGTCCACTTCGCCGACGTCGAAAGTCTGCACGACATTGGGGTGGTTGAGCGTGGCAGCGGTCCGCGCCTCACTCAGAAGCATCGCCACGAATTCCGCGTCACGCGTGAGCGCCGGAAGGATCTGTTTGATGACGACGAGTTTCTCGAAGCCAGCCACCGCTCGCTGAATCGCGAGGTAAAGCTGCGCCATGCCGCCGGCCGCGAGACGTCGCAACAGGGTGTACTTCCCGAACTGACGCGGAAGCACTTCCTCGACCTCCTGAGCAGCCCCGGGCGACTTCTCTTCAGCTGACTTGCTCTCGGTCACCGTGCGGTGCTCCTCATGCTCCCTGCCCCTCTCGTGGGACCATACGCGTGATTCCTCTCGTAGATCAATGTAGGTCGCATGGACGAATGGCGCAAATCTCCTTCAGTCGCCGGATGTGGCTGGAATCATCCGCTAGGGGCGGCCGGACGCGTCGAGCCGGCCGCGCGAACCGTACGGCCTACGCGATGAGAGGAACGACCGTCGGGCCCATTTATGCCAGACTTCGAAGAGAAAGCCCGCTACCATCCCACTCGCGATGCCTAGCCGAGTATTCACCGTGCCGATATTCCTCATCGTGATCGCGCTGGCGGGATGTCAGACCTACCAGAGAGATTTGGACCGCTCAGCCCGTCACTACCAAGAGAACCGCCACGCCGAAGCGCTGGCCCTGCTGGAGGTCCTGGAGAACGACACCGATTCGCTGTCGTCGACGGAGCGAGCCCGGTATGCCTACTTCCGCGGCATGGCCAATTTTCGCCTCGAAAAGCCCCGTGAAGCCCGCCACTGGCTCGGTCGGGCCGCAGCCAGCGAGAAGCTCTATCCAGACTCACTGTCGACCGACGAAAAAGAGCGGGTCGAGCAAATCCTGACGAAGCTCAACACCGCGCGGCTCGGCGGAGAGAACGCCCCCACCGCTGTGGCAGCCGCGCCGGGCGAAACAACGAAAGACGGAGCCGCTGCCGTAGCGGCCAAGCCGTGCTCGCTCGATGCGGATTGTGTGCGTGGTGAATTTTGCGACGGCGGCTCCTGCCGCAAAGCCGCCGCAGCACCAGCTCCAAAGTGAGCGAATCTCAAGGCGCGACGAGCTGCGCTTGAACGTACGCGGCGTGGAGTCTCGTCGGCTGGCCACGGCCCGCGGCGTCCATGACGGCTCGTCCGCCCTCGCCCAAGAAAGCCAGGCTGTACGAAGCTCCGAAAGACAGGGCTTGCCAAGGCCGATACCAGGCCGTCAAGTCCAGTTCGTTGGCGATGGTGTGGGCCGTGTTATCTGGCGCTACGCCTACCGGAATCAGCGACGCCATCGTCCAACGGTCGGCTGGTTCGGCGAGGCCCGCATAGACGTAATGCAAGCCGACGTGAATGCCCTCACGTGGAACCGCCGTGACGCCCAGTGAGGCTTGGATGCTATTGGACCAGGCCATCAAGTCCATCTGGCCCATCTGTCCATGGATCTCCGGCAAGATGGGGTCAAAGCGTGTCAAGGTGTCGCCCGTGCCGCCAGAGTCGTCGCCCGAGCCGTAAGCAACGCTACCCTCGAAGCGCAACGATGCCGGCAGCTTGCTCTGCCAAGCGACGTCCATCGCGGTCGCAAGACTCGATAGATCTCGATTCTGTCCGTGGCTCGCCACCCTGCCCGTCTGGTAGGCGATCTCGGCTGCGTAGTCGAAGTCCCGAAAGCTCCCGTGAAGTCGTAAATCGAACACCGCCGCGTCGCTCGGGGTCAAGTGGACTGGCAACGGGGGACGAGCCATGCGTGCGAGCCCCGTGAGTTCGATCCCAAGCCACTTCGTGGGCTGCATGATGCCGTGCGCGCCAAGTAGCTGCGCGCCGGAGCCTTCGCGGTTCACCACTTCGCCGGTCTCCGCATTCGTCGCCGCCTGATGAGCGTGAGTCGCGTACTCCGGAGACAGGGCGCCAGGTACTGCGAGCACCGCGCCGAGCAGTTGAACCTCCAGACCGCCCCGACGCGACCACAACCTCAGCCCGTCGATCGCGCCGCCACGAGCTTGCCACTCGTTGTCTCCGACCAGGCGGCCACTTCCCCATTGCACCCGCTGCCGGCCCGCCCGAATCTGAAAGAGAGGTCGATCCGGATCGCTCTTGATATCGAGATACACTTGGTGGGCCGAGAACTCGCCAATCGGCCCGGTCGCGCCGGTCTCGTGACCAAACAGCCGCGCATCTTGCAAGACGATGACGCCCGTGACCTGGTGATATTCGGCCGACAGCCCGAACCGCGCGCGGGAGGCGAGTCCCCACACCGCATCCACCGCCGGCTGGCGGACGGCAACCGGAGGCACCGCATCGCGAAAGCCATCACCGAGCACGGCCGTCGACGTGTAGACGTCCCCGCCCACATCCAAGCCGCGTCGCCTGAAGTTGCCCCTCATGCGTAGCGCTATCGATGGGCGAAAAAACCAATCGCCAATCCCTATCCCCTTGCTCAGATCCTCGACCTGAGCAGCGATCGCCGTCGCATCCCTGGGGGCATAGTCGGCATCGAGCGAAGAGCCATCCGCGCGGGCCTCGGGGCCAGAGGGATCCGCAGCCGCGGACGGCGCCATCGCCAAACTCGACACGGCGACCAAGCCCCACACCGGAGCGTGATGCACGAGCGAGAAAACACGCATTGAGGTTAGGTACCACGGCCTCCACGCTGCGTGAGCAGGAAAGCGTCAAGTCCGTGATGTTCTGGAAGGCACAACCTACATCGAGAAGTCGTCACCGCGCGGTGGCGGCCGGCGTTTGGTAGGCTTCCCACGACGACGGCGACGTGAGCGGCGCTTCGGGCGAGGATTCGAGAGCGCGGCCTCACACTTCTCGTCGATCTTCGTGGCCGCCCCCGTGTCTGTGGCGTCGGCCAGCGCGATCATGAAAAACGAAAGCGTCCGCGTATCGCCGAAGAGCTTCTTTTCGGCGGAACGCAAGACACGGCCCGATGCCACCAGTTCCCGTTCGATGAGATCGCGCTTGGGGTACCCTGCCTCGAGGTCGTCCAAGCGATTGGCGAGAATACCCCGACGCTTTCCGAGTCGCTGTACCATCGACAACAGCTTGCGGTACTTCTTGTAGGTGGACAGCGCTCGATTGGCGCTTTCCTCGATCGAGCGTACGAGCCTTTCGTCGCTTTCTGTGGCCTCGAATGTGCCGCGATCAACCACCAGCCTCGGTCTCGGCATGAGACGCAAATTGAGCAAAACCCCGTAGTCTCGCTGTTTGGCTACCTGAGCACGGACCTTGTCGACAAGCGTTGCGAGCGCAACGTCGACATCGAGTTCGAGCGTCTCGACGAGTGGCTCGCGAACGGGAAAAAGATCCGAATTGAGTTCACTCACTTCGTCACGCAGTTCGATAACCGCCTCGAAATAGGCATCGTAGCGACGTTTGCCGGTATCCACGGAGTCGGCATACTCGACACGCGCTCGACCGCTAGCGGCGCAAGCCGTCATGCTGAGAAACACGATCATGAGCAGCGCGCAACGCACGATGTGACCAACACGACAATGGTTCAAACGAAAGTAGGAGGTGATTAATCGCACTGTAAGACCGTTCCCCATAACTCGTAGCGACCTCTGCCCGTCGCGAGAAGAAACGCAATCGCTGCGCGCGTCGCAGAAACTCCGACTGTACCTTGACCAAAGTTCCCCGTCGCAGGCGAGACGCGCAACGCATCACCCAACACGTGGAAAGCGGCATCAAACGTCTGGGCGCGGAGCACTCGCCTTCCGCGGCTGCCCTCGGTCCACATGAGGATCCAGCGCCCATCTGCAACGCTGGCGATAGCCGGCGCGATGGCATCGCCCCCCGGACCGCCAGCGGGAATGCCCACGGGCTCACTGGCCCCCATCGCCCCGCCCACTTCACCCCGCGCCCAGCGGACTTCCTTGACGGCATCTTCCTCATCGGGCTCGTTGGAAAAGACCACGACGGCCTGCTTGCCATGGTAGGCGAGCATGGGCTTGCCGACACGACGGCCACTCCCCGACACCGCCTCGGCAGCACGCAAGACCGTGCCGTCGGGTTTGAGCCAACCGACCCAGATCGTCAATCCGTGCCGGTAGGTCACGCCGACGGCTTGACCGGACAGGACGACGACGCGCAACGATTCGGGTTTCCGCGCCCCTTCCTCCAAAGCCCACACCGCAATCGGCGCGCTTTCATGATGCTGCACCACGACAGCGCCCTCAGCAAACCCAACCGCAAAGGGGTCCTCGACGCCGACCGCCACACCGCGCTTGACGCCCTCCATTTCAGCGACGGTCGTCGCGAACATCACGCCTTGCGCCGTCGCCTTGGGTGTCACCCGCGAGAGCCTGGTTTCGCCCTCCTCGGGTGAAAACGCTACCTCAACCGCGCCATTCGCCGGATCCACGATCAGACCGCGTCCTTCGTATGCGGAGGCCGCATAACCAATGGCGAGACGTTGATCCGACGTCGCCGCCAACTCGAAAGGCACATCTCGTGAGGCACTGTCAGCCCAAGACGAAGGCGCACGCAACATCAAGCACGGGCGAAGTGCGACATCCGTTGCACTCGGCGGCGCCGCGGGAAGCCGCGGGCCCAGAACGAACCGCGCCTGTGGCTCAGACTCCGGATAGGACCAGCGGCCAAAGCAAAAGAAAACCGTCGAGACGATGAGGGCAGCTACGGCAGCTTTTCCAGCAACACGACGCGAAAGGTAGAAGGTCTCGGGCAAGCGTTGCCAAGTGCGAGAAATCGAATCCGCCGCACCCGCGAACCACGGTTCATGTGCGATAGCCGGCCCCTGTGCCCGCCATTCATCGGGCGGGGCGTAGCCCGGATCCATACCCGGCATGGCGCGAGGAGGCGCCGTCGAACTCGTTTTTTGAGCCATGATCTGGGCCGCGTCGACGATGTCCGTTGGTCCTTGACTCGACACCTCCTGGTCGACCATCACGACGATTTTTTCATTGGGGGCTCTCGCGCTACTTACACCGCTCGCGGTTGCGTTGTCGATACCGAGCGGGCGGGACACGGCGCTAGAGCTTCGCAACAACTTCGCAGACAACAGCTCGTCGCTGGGGAGCGCGCCGCGTGATGGCGGGGGGGGTGCCGATGCAGATGGCGGAGGGCTCTCGTGCGCCTGATTCCACGGGTGTAATCGGGGTCGAAGGTGCGCCACATCGCGCCTGCTCCTGGTGGCTCGCGGCAGCGGTCGCGCCTGCGTTGCTTCATCGTCATCGCGTGACGACAAGGGCGAAGCCACACGCGTGACGGTGTCTTCCCCACTCTCCGGTAACCGCTCCCAATTCTGATCGACCGACACGGTCCTGGGCATCGTGGAGAAGGACGGAACAGCAGACGAGCTGGGGGGGGGCGGCTCACTCGCAGCAGAGCCGCGGCGCGTCGAGTTTCGCGCCTTCTGAAGCGCTTCGATGTCGATGATGTTGCTGGGCCTCTCGCGACGTTCGGTAGAGGCATCGTCCGACGCTGGCGACACTTCGCTTTTCAGCTCGGCCACGTCCGCCGCAGGAAGCCAATTCGCCATCCCCTTCTTCCAAACGAGGGTGCCGGGGCGCAACCGGCCCTCTTCGAGCGCAACACGCAACTCTTCATGCCCCAGCAGGCGCTGGACACCGTCCTCGTCGGTCCATCTCCATTTGTCTGCTGTAGCCATTTTGCGCGCAACGATCTCGCCTGATCGTGACGATACAATAGTATGAATCAAGTCGCCTTGCCGCTAACTGGCGTCAACTCGTACTTACGGCTGCTCGGCCGCGCCGTCGCCGCACAATTCGCATCCGTACTCGCGCCACCGCGTTGCGTGAGCTGTCGCTCTTCGATGACGAGCACCGCGGTCTTTTGCCTTGCCTGCGCAGTGACCTTAAGACCTCTCCAACCTACTGAAATTGCGGAAAAACTGGTAGCATTCGGTCACTATGGGGGCGCTCTGGCGGTTGCGATTCAACGCCTCAAATATCGACGTTGTCCCGAACTCGCGCACCCTCTCGGCACCTTGCTCGTCCGAGCGCTCGGACGTTGTTCTCCGAGGCGCGCTCTGCTCGTCCCCGTCCCGCTTCACCCGGTACGCCTTGCTCAAAGAGGCTTCAATCAGGCCGGTTTGCTCGCACGCGTCGTTGCCGAAAAGACCGGACACGCCATCGCCTTCGACGCGCTTCGGCGATGCCGTCACGGCAGACCTCAAGCGCGGACATCGGCTCCGCAACGCTGGGAAAACGTCGCTGGGGCTTTCCTCGCATCCCCTGTTCCTCGATTGCAGCGATCGCACGTCATCCTCGTCGACGACGTCTCGACAACCGGGGCCACCCTCCACGCTTGTCGCCGTGCCCTGCGACGGGCGGGTGCCAAGCGAGTCACGGGTCTGGTACTCGCTATCGCCGACGCGCCACCAGCTCCCGGACAGGCACCACCACCGCTCCGTGACACGCTCAGTTCGTGGCGAACGGTGCTTCGGTCAGGGCCCGACACTTGAAAATGACGGTGCGCCCTCGGGACACCCACTTGATCGGCATTCCCGGCACGCCAACCCGCACGAAAGCAGGACGCGTGCAGGGCACCTTCAATTTTTGGTTCACGACGCCGATGTCTTTGCCGAACAGGTAAACCTTCGCCGCAGGCGTCCCGTGATGGGCGACACGCAAATAACCCATCGTGAACGGCAGGTCCGTACCCGTCTTGCCATCATCGGGCGGTGCGGCAGCAGGTGCGGTCGTGGCAGATGCTGCTACCGACGCGCTGACGCTCGGACTGGGGCCGGCCGATGCACTGGTGCTCGCGCTTAAGGCAGCGGAAGCGCTCGCGAGCGTCTTCGTCGCGGACGCACCTGCCATCGCCGGCAAAACGCGACCCAATGCGCTGGGGAGCGCGCTCGGATCGGGCTGTTGTCCCGCAGCCGATGGCGCCTGAGCGGCGCTCGCAATACCCGCAAGATCTGCACTAGGATCAGCTGGGGGCGGAGTCACCGACGAACCACGGAGCGCCAACGACACGCCGATCCCCATCACGACAATTGCCGTCAACAAACCGATGCCGAGTAGTTTGCCCCAGCCTACCGCCGACGAGGTCTCTTCCGAAGGGGCCGAGTCTCCCCAAGGCGAGTCCTTCGACTCGGACTCGTCGCCATCTGCAATCTTGTGCAGATCGACGACACCCAAGACTTCCTCCATGTTGTCGTCGAATCCATTGCTGGAGGGTTCGGTTTCGACGGCTGCCGGGACGGGCTCGTCCGAGGGGGCCTCTTGCCCCATCGCTCCGGCGACGTCGGCGGCGTTGTACGCCAAGGTAGCCTGAAAATCGCTGGAAGAGATCGGTGCTTCCTCATCCACGTCGAACTCCATGTCGAGTTCCGATGAATCGAGAGCCATGGTGGCATCCAAGGCACCGTCGCCCACCGGGGCTGCCGGCGGAACGGCGCCATCGCGGGCGGACTGTTGCGTCGCCTCATCGGCAAACGATCCTGCCTCGGCCTCACGCGCTGCCACTTCGGCGTCCAATGCAGCGCGAGGCTTGATCGCCGTAGGCTCGTCACTGCCCCAATCGAGGGCCGGCACGGGTACGCTGGCCGGTGATTCCGCCACCGTCACGTTGCCCTCAAGAGCAATGGTGTGATCCAAACCAACGAGGTTGAGATCGTTCAGTCCGGGAGCAAACTGTGCCGGATCCGGCGTGACAGGTGCAGCGATCGCAGCGCCGGGCTCATCGAGTCCCAAATTCGGGCGCGGGGTGCCCAGAAGCGTCGCCTTCTTCGAACGCATGGGGGGAGCCCCCGCAGAACGAGGGGCCGTCCGCAGCGGAGGCGGGGCCGGCGTGCTGTCAGGCGCCGGCGCCGAGCTGCGGCTTCCCGTCGTGTTCATAGCGTGCGCGAGGGCTGCGCGACCTGCATCGTCGCTCGCCGCTCCGAAACTCTGCTCGAGTTCCATCGCGGTCAGCTTCCGGTCAGACAACTTCTCCGCCAGGCCACGACGCAGATCATCGCGCATCTCTGGGGAAACAATATCGCCCAAGGTAGTGACATCCAATTGCCGGCCCGTAGGCTCGCGATCAGATAAAATCGACCACAGGATGGCGCATAGAGCATAGACATCACCCCGCGGCGTGACACGTCCGCCGTCTCGTTGCTCAGGGGCCGTATAGCCGACGTCTGGCGCGATTCCGCCCCCACCCACGAGAGAAGACAATCCGAGCCCCCTCAGCCGCACGGAGCCGTCCATCCCCACGAAAATAACCTCAGGCGACAAGAAGCCGTGGGACATGCCCATCGAGCCCGTTTCCTCATCTTCATGTTCGTGAGCGAGTGCCAATGCCTCGGCGACCCGGTGCGCCACGTAAAACACGGATTGGACATCGAGCCTCTCGCTGCGACTACGCAATCGCTGGACGAGTTCGGCCAGACTGCCACCCTCGACGAACTCACTTGCAACCGCCAACTGGCTGCGATCGATGAACGCCGCCTGGGGCGCCGCCAACGTTTCGTGGCCAAAACTTCGGCAAGACCCGAGAGCGCGCTGGGCGTCCTCGAAGCCTACGCCTGCAGGAGCCGAATACAGCCGAATCTCACAATCCACGCCCATGGCGGACCGCGCGACGTACGCCTCAACGCCGCCAGCCAGGCGCCGCAGTACGGTATATGCTCCGATGCTCGTCCTCATCCCGTTGGCCTCCCATCAGCTTCGATGTGCGCAAAGCCTGACACCGCCCGAGCGTATGCGACGTATGTCGTCGCGTCCATGATGGTGTTTCCGCCTCTGCACTTTGCGTGAGCCGTGACAAATCGCAGGGTTGGGCTATGGTCGAGCGGTGACGATCATCTTATCCGAAGAATCCGCACGCAGCCTCATCGAGGCCCACGTGAGCATGGCCGCCTGGCACCATCAGATGGCGGGCGCACTGAACGCCGCGGGAGGTCAAACCGCCCCCCCCGACGCCAGCCAGCTCCGTGCGTACATCAAGCTCTTCTCAGCACAGTTTCCCGAACTCGCGGCAATCGCAAACGCCATCAGCGAGCCACGGCCCTATACGCCGCCTCCTGCGGTGGCGGCACCGGAGACCCTCGTCGAGAACGAAGGCGTGCCGATCGCTCCACCGCCCGCCCCCCTTCAAGATGCTCCACCGGCAAGCGATAGCCCGGCCCCGCCTCCGATGGTCGAGCCGCACAACGTGAAGTACGAGTAAGCACACGCGCCGGTCCGTTGTATAAGGCGGAGCCATGTTCGACTCTGCCCGCGCGCACTACTCAGCCACGCTCAACGACATCCGCGACGCCGGTCTCTTCAAGGAAGAACGGGTCATCACGACGCCGCAGGGGGCGAGCATCGAAACCGCTGGGCAGAAGGTGCTGAATTTCTGTGCCAACAACTACCTCGGACTCTCTTCGCACCCCGCTGTCATCGAAGGAGCGAAGAAAGCGCTCGACAGTCATGGCTTTGGCCTGAGCAGCGTGCGCTTCATCTGCGGCACCCAAGACATCCACAAACAGCTCGAGCAGCGGATCAGCGACTACTTCGGGACTGAGGACACGATCTTGTACACGTCCTGTTTCGACGCCAACGCTGGATTGTTCGAGACGGTCCTCGGCCCGGAAGACGCCATCATCAGTGACCAGCTCAACCACGCCAGCATCATCGACGGCGTTCGCCTCTGCAAAGCCGAACGTCACCGCTTCGCCAATGGGGACATGGCTGCGCTCGAAGAGGTGTTGAAAAAGACCGCCGGCAATCGCCTGCGCATGATCGCAACCGACGGTGTCTTCTCGATGGACGGCTACTTGGCGAAACTGGATGAGATTTGCGATCTCGCCGACCGCTACGATGCGATGGTGATGGTCGATGAGTCGCACGCGACAGGATTCATCGGCCCCACAGGCCGCGGCACCCCGGAACACCACGGCGTGCTCCATCGCGTCGACATCATCACCTCGACGCTCGGAAAAGCACTGGGCGGTGGCAGCGGGGGCTTCACCACGGGGCGGCGAGAGATCGTGGCTCTCTTGCGGCAGCGCTCCCGGCCGTACCTCTTCTCGAACACCGTAGCCCCGCCGATCGTCGGTGCCGCCTTGGCCGTCTTCGACCTTCTCGCGGGCGACGACGAACCGCGCAAACACCTCGCGACGATCACGACACAGTTCCGAGACGGAATGACCTCCCTGGGCTTTGACATCAAGGAAGGGATCCACCCCATCGTCCCGGTGATGATCGGCGATGCGCGCAAGGCGACCCAGCTCGCTGACGCCTTGCTAAGCGAGGGGATCTACGTCATCGGGTTTTCCTTTCCGGTCGTACCCAAGGGTCAGGCGCGCGTCCGCGTGCAAATCAGCGCAGCACACAGCCACGCCGATGTCGCTCACGCCATCGACGCCTTCGGCCGCTGCGGCAAAAAGCTCGGGCTCATCTGAGCGCCGTCGGCGCCGGCTCGCATCACTTGCAGCTGGCGTCAGGGTAGTACCTCTGACCGCTCTTCATGGCGTCGCACTCGCTGTTGCAGTTCTTTTGGTCGCACCGACGGTGCTTTTTGAGCGCCGCCAGGGACGGGCACATGGTCGGCAAAACCCAACACCAACCGGGCACGTCCGATGTCAAACACCCTGTCTGGTTGACCACCTCGTACACGCAGTGCTGAGTGGTCGGATCCGGGCACTTGAGCGCGGCGATCCCACCGCAGAACTCCTGCGGCATGCACACGCCGCTGTTCGCGACAGACATGCCGTGCACAGCGGCGATCTCATCGCTCCAGTAGTTGATGCCGTCACACCCACACACGGCATTCTTCGCGGCGTTCTGCGTCGTGCCGAGAGCCTTGCAAGTCCCCTGGCCGCACCCTGGCGCGTCGCAATATTCCCCCATGGGGCACGGATTGCTGTTGTCCGACCACATGCACGTGTTGCCGCTTTGACCGCCACTGCCGCCGGCGCCACCCGATCCGCTGCTCACCGCGCCGCCCGCGCCGCCCGTGGCGCTGCTCACCGTGCTGGTCACGCTCATGCTGCTCGACGTCATGCCCCCTTGACCGGATCCACCGGTCGACACGCTGCTCGTGCTCGTGCTCGTGCTCGTCGTGGTCGTTTCTCCGCTGCCACAGGCAAGAAACAAGAAGCCAACCAAGATCCCGCCGCCCCATCGCCAATCGTTCATGCCCTCTTGTTAGCAGACCGCTGCTCTGGGGGCACGGCTCACTTCGGCGGCGTGAAGTCGTCGCAGGTCTCGTCGATGATCTTCACCGCTTCTTGGAAGGGCGGGCCGAAGTCCTGTTCGCAAACCGAGACCTCGAGCCCACGATCGCCCCACATCGCGATGAACTCCGACCAGTGCTTGCCCTTATTTGGCTTGGTGGTCGGGCCACAGCCAGGGAAGGCCGGGGTGAAGCCGAGCACGGCGACCGCCTCGGCGTTGCCATCTTTCGCCGCAACGACGACGTCATACCAATCTTGAGGCACGCCCGCGTCCTCGTAGTTCGGATCGTCGCTGATGAAGGTCACCACGAGAATGGCGTCCTCCCGCAAGAAACCCGCGTTGCAACCACCGGGCGCGTTGATCTCGCTCGCCATGGCCGCCACGAGCGCGTCCATCGGTCGCTCCGCGGGATGCCCCGCGAGCCCAACCTGCGCCACGCACGTAAAACTCGCCGTCTTGTCCGGCTCGGCCTCCACGATGTAACGCTCGTCGCCTACGAGCTGGCACAGCTTGTTGCTCGCCCCCTGCCCCGCTGGATGGAGCACGCCGGCCCCTATCGTGCTGTCGCACGGCTCGAAGTTGGTGTTGCACGCGTAGCCCACGCACGTACTGTGCGGAGCGGACTGGCAACTCTGTGGTGTGCACCGTGTCTCCGCATCAGTGTCGACCACCATGATGTGGTAGTTGCTGCCAGCCTTGATCGTGCTTTGGATGGTGCTGATGAAGTTGGGAAAGCTGGCGATGAGCGCCACTTGTTGCTCCTGCATCGAGATGGAGTTGTCGACGATGAACAGGAAATCGACTTTCTCGCAACCGCTCTGTGCGCCCCCGCTCCCGGTCAAGTTGATCCCTCCGCTGCCCGACCCGATCGTCGTGTCGCCGGCGCCGCCGCTTCCGCCGTGGCCCGCTGTACCTACGCCACTCGACGCACTACTGGCGCTTGGGGCATACACCGGCGATTCAGCCGAACAGCCTACATGAGCACTGGCTGCGATCAACACGACGACACACCCTGTCGTCATCCACCCACGATGTTTGTCGAGCATAAACAAGCTCCTCACTAGTGCCCCGTCGCTCTCAAGGATAGCACGTGTACGCCAACATTCGATCACGCTCGATGATCGAGCAGCGCCGACGCCAACTCAGCGAAACCCTCACCTGCCGCAGCGGTCGTAACGAAACGCGGGGGTATGGTCAGCCTCGGGACGAAGGGCCGAATGTTCGCCACACCGAACGTGGTCTCGAAAGCCGCAAAACACGCGGCGTCATTGCTGCTATCGCCCACAAACGCATAATGCCGTCGGCAGCTCACCTCATCCTCGGCGAACAGCTCTCGCAGGGTGCGCATGCTGCCGGTGGCCTTGTCGTCACTATCGAGGGTCAGGTGCAGATGAATACTCGACGCACACGTGCGCGCGCCCAACGCTTCCGCCGCCCGCCGAATCTCCTGCACGCGAGCGTGCGGAAGTCGTTGCGTCTCGCCAATGTCAAAGGTGGTGTCCGTTAGGCGAGCGTCGTTGTCATCTGCGAGCACCGCATCCTCGAAACGCGCGCGAATTTGCGACACGATCGCCTGTAACTTCGTGCGACGCGCCGCCCTGTCCTCTGCACACAATCTGTCGATGCGCTGCAGGCCAGCACCTTTTCGCGTATATGCGATAGCTCCATTTTCCGCTATCGCCGCGTCCACGGGCCACTGCCGTGCGACGACTTCTCCCCATCCTGCGGAGCGGCCCGTACACGCGATGAGACGCAGACCGGCGTCCGCCATGTTCCACAAAGCGCCAAACGCATCCCGCGTGAGACGACCATCGGACAACACGGTGCCGTCGAGGTCGAAGATCAACCCCCGGAGACGTTTCGCATTCTCTGGTTCGAGCTCGACGAGGGGTCTCATGGCCCATGCTCCATCTCACACCCCCAGACACGGTTGCAGGTCGATGACACGATTGTCTTTATACACGGACTGGGCGCAGCAAGGTTCGGTCACCACGTCATGCTGGACCCCGCCTCGTACCCTGCTAGTCTAATTCGCGATGTGGTGTCGAAAATTCATGGTGGGGTGCGTGACGATCGGGGCGTTGGGATCGCTCAGCATTTCGACGCAGGCGGCGCCGGCCGCGGGAAAGAAGGCAGCACCCGCGAAGAAGGTGGCACCCGCGAAGAAGGCAGCACCCGCGAAGAAGGCAGCACCCGCGAAGAAGGCTACACCGGCGCAGGCTACACCCGCGAAGGCCGACGACAACGCAGAGGCGGCAAGCACATGCCCACCCGGCGCATTCTGTGACCAGGCCCAAATCGACGTGCCAAAGTCCAAGCCAGCGGACGGCTCCAATGAGCCAGCAGACCGCTCCGATGAGCCGCCCGCAGGCCAAACCGTGACCCTTCCTCCTCCGCGACCCGGGAGCGATCCCGATTCACCACGAGTGATCGTCGTGCATCCCGACCGACCGGGACGACCCGGCCAAGTCGTGATCTACGAGGACGGTGAGATGCCGCCCTATTGGGAAGGCGATCCCGGCCCACCACCAGCGGCAAAAAAACGCAGGAGTCGGCGAAGGCGATCGCGAAGGCGGCGACGTTTCAACCAGAAGTGGGGCATCAACCTCCGCTTGGACGGCGTCCTGCTGCCAAGTGCGCGCAGTCGAAGCGAGGACGAGGGGATGGGCGGTATCGGCGCCAGCGTGCGCTATCGGCCCATGCCTCATCTCGCTTTCGATGCAGGCGTCGATTACATCGGCGGCATCGATGCCAATGGTTACCGACGGTACGAGCTGCCGGTCGGACTCAACCTCATGTTCTTCCCCAACCCGCATTCCCTGGCGCAGTTTTATCTGTTCGGCGGCGTCAACTGGTCCATGGCCGAGGTACAAAGTGACACCTGGCAGAGCCATTTGGCCAACGGAACGTCCGATTCGTACGGCTATTTCGGCGGCCAACTCGGTCTGGGTCTCGAGTTCCGCGTGAGCCCTCTTCTCGGCATCCACATCGACGGCCTGGGCTTCGCACGTACCCGCACCGACGATGACGAAGGCGGCCGCTTCGCAGAATACATCTCTCGCCGCACGGGCGAGACGACGAACAGTTCGGCCGGAGGAATGTTGCGTATCGGCGTGAACTTCTGGTGGTAGTCGGCGCGACGCGCGACAACTCCTTGCTGCGTGCAGCCGCCGGCGGCTTACTTTTCGGGCTGGCGACACCGCCGACCGACGTTTTGCTCGGCGTGCCCCTGGGGCTCCTGTTGCTCGCACGAGCCCTTCGCTCGGCCAAGAGCGTGCGCCGCGGCGCCCTGCTCGGCATCGTGTGGGCAACAACAGCAGGCTTGATCGGGATGCGCTTCATTCCGAGCGTGATCACGCTGTTCACCGATCTCGGCCAAGTAGCGGCGATTGCCGCACACCTCCTGCTATCCGCTGCACAATCGCTTTGGTGGGGGCTCGGCATGGGCCTGTGCGTCGCCCTCCACCGTCGCCTACACACGGCTTTCGAGATCTCCTTTGCCCTCGCGGTGCTCGTCACGCTCTGTATGCCCAACGTCTTCGTCTGGTCGCCGGCTGGCTTGCTATCGCCGTGGCCACTGTTCGTGCAGTCCGCCGATCTGATCGGCGAGCGCGGTGTGAGCGCCGTGCTCGCCTTTCACATGGCACTCGCCTCAGCGATCAACAGAAACGTATTGCGTGACCTTCGCGCGAAACGCGGGGCCCGTCGACTCGTGCTCTGCGTGCTGCTGTTGCCCCTCCCCTTCGTGCTCTACGGCCTGTCCGCCATGACCCGGTACGCAAACGATGACGGACCTCAGGCCCGCATCGGGCTGGTCCAAGCCGCCATCCATCCGCAATACCGCTGGAAGGCCAAGAACTGGCCACGCATCTTGGACACCCTACGGCAACAAACCCGAATCGCAGAGGCAGCGGGCGTCGATCTGACCGTGTGGCCTGAGGCGGCCTATCCCTATCCGCTCCGACACGACGCGACACGGGCGCCCCGCGACGAGCGGCGACGGCTTCTCGACGACCAACTCCGTGGGCCCCTCTTGTTTGGTCTGATCTCGATGGCCCCACCTACCCGCGAGCCCGACGGTCGGTATCGGCGCGACCGCTACAACTCGGCCACGATCTTGTCCTCAGACGGGACCTTGCAGCCCAGCTACGACAAGATGGAACTGTTGTGGTTCGGTGAGACCGTACCTGGCGGCCGCTACCTGCCATGGCTGAGGCGCATGTTCCAACGGAGCGGCGGTCTCATCCCCGGTGCAGAACTACGCGCCTTGCGAACCGCGATCGCCGGCGGTGTCGAGCTTCGAATCGGCGTACTCAATTGTTACGAGGACACGCTGCCAGACTTGGGGCGTCGCATCGCACAGGATCTCGACCCCAACCTGCTCGTCAACGTCACGAACGACGCTTGGTTCATCGGCACCGCCGAGCCGGAGCTGCACTTGCGCCTGAGCGTGATGCGAGCCATCGAGCTCCGGCGAGATCTCGTCCGATCCGTCAATCTCGGCGTCTCGGCTTGGGTCGATGCCGGCGGACGGATCAGAGCACAACAAGCCACGAGCGAACCCAGCGCACTCATTGTCACGCCGCGGTTGCGGAACACGCCGGCCACATTGTACGCACGATTCGGTGACCTTCCTCTTCTCCTGCTGCTCGCAGCGGCGGCCTGCACGCCGTGGCTCCGTCGAATGTTCGGCGCAAACAATCACTCTAAGGGACCGGCGTCCGCTGGCGAGCAAGACGGATCGATGGGTCGTCATTCGGCAGCGCTGGGGGACAGCGACCGATGTTAAGCGTGCTCAGTTGGAGAACTCGATCCGATGACTCAAGGGCTGGTCACGCTGTAGGCTAAAAAAGCTCGGTGTGCCAAGCCGACCGAAACCAAAATCGAGGTAGCTCCAGCCGAGCAGCAGTCGACTGTCTCCTGTATTCACGGCGACGATCGGATCCCGCAGCCATCGAAACGAGTTGTACCAGCTCGAATTTTCCGCGCCGTAGTCGATGAGCAAGCCGCCCCCCGCCCCCCGAGGCACCCGGGCTCCTTCGCACTCGACAACACGAAAACGTCCAAAGGTCACGGGCTTGCCCCCCCGCATCTTCGGTTGCCACGGCTGGTCGAGCGCTCCTTGCTCGATGCGCATGTTCCACCCCCTCAACCAACCGGTTTCAGGATCCCGGAAAAATACCTTCTTGAACTGTTTCCAGGTGATGGCCTCGATCACGCGGGGCAAACCAAGACTCAGACCTTTGAATTCGAAATCGTCGAGCGATTCCGGATCAATCATGGAACCGGCGCGCATCACGCCGGCCAATTCACGGCGATTCATCGCGAGGAGGTCCGTCACCGTCAGCATGACGCCTCCTGCAATCCGTCGGCGACCGAGAAACGACCTGCACGCCACGCACGCCACGTCGACGCGGCAGACGGGGGCTGTCGGGCGCACCACTTGAGGTAGGCCCAAAACGACACGTCTGGATCATTTATCTCTTCTTGCTTGAGTGATTCTGTCTGTGCCAGCGCGCGCTCCACAGCTCCGAGGAGCGCCTCGTGGTAGCCCTCATAGACGGTAAGATCACGCAACCATTCGGCGCGAGGATCGCTGCCATCGACGACATCCCTGCACGCATCTCGAATGGATTCGAGACAGCCCGCGTAACAGCCCGCTAACTGTAGATCGTAGACGAACTGATTGCCATCATGGTGCGCGCCAAGCAAGTGGCGGGTGAGCCGCTCCTGAGAACTCATCAGTCCCGTATAATCCCACGGCGCCACCGCGCCCTCGAAGAGCAAAAACGGAAAGCGAAGAAGACGGTTGTGCAGCGCACGTGCTCGCCACGTCTTGCGCACCGGGTGGTCGCCGCTCGTCCCCACGCTGTCAAAACGAAACAGGACACGATGGTGCATACGCATCACGCCCAGCCCCAGTTGCCATAGGTTCGGCAGACCTTCCGGTCCGCGATAGTCGGCCACCTTTGCGAGGTTCTTGGCAACCCGCGCAGGCGAGTACAGAACGAGTCGCAACAACAACCGTTGCAGACGGCTCATGACGTCCCCCGTCGTGACGTCGTTTGAGCACGGCGGATCGCGTACACGGTAGCCTCATCACGTTGGCGCATCGCCGCGACGAGTTGGTCGACATGCACGATGGGCCGCTTGCCGAGCCACAAGAGAAACACTTGGTACGCTTCGACGTTCTTTTCCGGCTCGGTGTACATTGCCGCACCCAGCTGCGGCAGCTCCGCCACGACGGCGATCACCGGATTTTGGCATAACTGCAGAACCGTGCTGCCCGTCGCCGCGGTCACCGCCACGACCACCCCGAGGTCGGCCCTCGCGAGAGCTGCGGCATCTGCACCATCGGCGACCGCGTTGGAAAAGACTTCTACAGCGCGCCTAATCGGAGCCAGATCAAGACGCTCCTTCTCGCTCAAACGCTCGAGCACCGCCCGGGCGAGCTGGCGCCGAACCAGCAACAGATCGGAGACAATCGCGGCCACATCACCTTGTTCGCGCGCCCACCTCAACAGGCCCGTG
Organism: Polyangiaceae bacterium; assembly: GCA_029941785.1. Classification (GTDB taxonomy): domain Bacteria; phylum Myxococcota_A; class Polyangia; order Polyangiales; family Polyangiaceae; genus JAPYTK01. The sequence continues at coordinate 52,147 of JAPYTK010000001.1, forward strand.
AGCAGATCGGGCCCGCCGCGTTGTCGATAGTCTTGAACGACGTAGCCACTTCCCTGTCGCACTTTCAGCAGCCCCGCCGCCGCTAGCTTCGCCAGAGCGCTGCGTACGCTGACTCGGTTGACCCCGAACGACTCAGCCATTCGCCGCTCTGGAGGCAATCGCGACCCAACCTCGAGTTGGCCGCCAATGATCGCTTGCTCGATCGCATCCGCACAAGCATCGACGACCGAGCCCCGCAACTCAATGGATTGGAACATGATCGGTATAATGGTCCGACCAATATTGGATATCAAGTAAAATAATCAATTGGATGAATGGTCCGTCCAATTATAACTGTGATCTATCTGTCACTTGTCACGTGAATTCAATCAGTTATATGGATATTCCGGCTGCATATAGATCTTCTTCGGCATACTTCACCCATCCCCGGTTCGCCTTGGGACTGGCAGGACTAGGGTGGAGCATGACCCCGACGTCAACCGGAAGGTTCGCAAGGGCCGACTCAGCACGCTTCCGGGCAAAAGCACCGACACCAACAACGACACGTGGCTTCAATAAGTTGACCGTCGCGCGCAGGGCCTCGTCGCAGACCTCGAACAGCGCCGCACGCTCAGCCTTGGGCAGCTTGTCCGGTGTGCGGTTGCGTCCCCCTTCCTCCATGAACACCAGGGGGCAGTAGTTGACGACGAAGAAGCGCTCAAAGAAGCGCTCCGGCGTCTTGAATCGATCGCGGGCCCAACCCCACAACCGAGAGCCACTTACCTCGGAACGCGTACAATCAAATCCCAAGATGGGCCTCTTGGGGTGTTGTCGAGGAGGTTGGTCGACCGGAGCGACAACGCCCAGCCAATCCCGAGCGTAGCCGACGTCACCAAATGGCACGCCGCTCTGGGCCATGCCGAAAGGACCGGGATTCATCCCGAGGAAGAGAGCCTCCTTGGGGCCCCCACCCCAACGCTTCAGATAGATCTCGTGAGGGCGACGCGCGTAGCACAGTGGATTGTAGACCTCGTGAACCGGCGCAGCGAAGTGAAGGTCATCGACAGCTCGAGAGAGCCGACGCGAAATGGTGACGAGGGAGCGACTCATGACGATGCGATGTCTGTTGCACGGACGCGTCGCGGCGAGGTGCACAAAGCAAGGGCACCGCTGGACAAGCTTGCGGTGAAGCCAGACTCAGTGCAGCTTTCCCAGTCCGTAGATCGAAACCATGACGGACCATCAGGTGACAACAGGCGACGCTCCCCATGTCGGGCCCATGCGGATGGCCATGCACGAAGCACAAGAAGCCGCAGCCGCCGGTGACGTTCCGGTCGGTGCCGTCATCGTCGACGGCTCGGGGCGCGTCGTGGCGAGGGGGCGAAACCGTCGCGAGGAGCGGGGCGATCCTACCGCTCATGCCGAGATTGAAGCCTTGCGCATGCTGGGTGAAAGTCGCGGCGCCATCGACGGCGGCTGGCGCTGCACCGGAATGACACTTTACGTCACGCTCGAGCCTTGCGTGATGTGTGCCGGCGCGATGATCAACGCACGCATCGATCGCGTCGTCTACGGCTGCCGTGATCCCAAAGCAGGAGCGACAGACTCCTTGTTTACCATCGGCCGGGACCCTCGCCTCAACCACCGCTTCGAGGTCGTCGCCGGGGTGCTGGCTGACGAGTGCAGCGCACAACTAAGAGACTTCTTCAGCGCACGACGCGGCGGCGATGGCGACGTCGTTGCAGTAAGCAAGCCGTAAACGCAATCACGACAGCGACGAGCAGTCCGACGCTCAGCACCGGATGCTGCGCCGCCAAGACGAGCCCCTGAAACCACGAGCCGCTCGCTGGAGGACCTGGTCGAAGACCGGCAAAGGTCATCTGGTCGACCGAAGAGGCACAGCCGCTCGAACCCGCACAGGTGAAGGTACACAAGAGCGGCGCGTCGTCAGGCGCACAAAAACCAAGGTGGTGTGTCCCGTGCACTGCCAACTGCGCACCTGCGACTGTCTTGTCCAACGCTCGGGCGCGAAACCGGGTGACGTAACGGCCCTTCTCTTTGCTGGTCGCATCCGCCGCGACGTCGCTCAGAGCGTGCCTCGCGGTGGTTTTCGACATCGCTGCCTCCGCAAGCGTTTGCTGTACACCTGGCAGCCAAATCGGCGGCGCGGATCGCAGGCAGACGAGATCGGCCCAAGCCGCTGGCGGTGCACGCCACGCGCGCCGAAGCACCGTTTCGACGCCCGCCACTTCCGCGACCGGAGACGCCGACTGCTCGCGCATTCCGCTCGGCAGGGACAGGGAAAGGCGAACCTCACCGATCGCAAAGACCTGGGAAGTGCTGGTCAATTCACCCCTTCTCAGGGGAGCGACAAACTGGCTCAAGCCGTGATCGTGTCGAGTTCCGTCATGGCCGACTCGATGTCACCGCGCAGGGAGATCAGACTCTCCCGTAGGGCATGAAGCTCGCGCATTTCAGGGTCGCTCGCGTCCGACGGCTCAACCCCGTCGCCACGTAGCTTTCGCTTGGCGCCCGCAATCGTATACAGGTGGCCATAAAGAAGATCTTTCACCTTCAACAAAGTGTCGACATCGCGCCTCGAATACACCCGCTGGCCCTTGCGCGATTTTTCCGGTCGAATGGATCGGAATTCCGTTTCCCAGTATCGCAGAACGTGAGGCTCTACGCCCACGATGCCGGCGACCTCACCGATGCGAAAGTACAGCTTGTCGGGCAGTTGACCAGTCGCCATGAAATTCCGAAGTCCTTACTGGGTCAATCGTTCAATAGGTACCCGCACCACCGAAGCCGCCGCCCGAATCACCGGTAGGCGGTTGAGGAGATGCCGCAGGACTCGCCTGTTCGGCGGGCGAAAGCCCTGGCGCAGCTGCGGACGAATTCCCCGCCGGAGACTCTTCGCCACCGTTCAGCGCCTGCTTCAACAGCTGGCTCGGCTTGAAGGTCAACACACGCCGCGCGGTGATCGTGATCGGTTCGCCCGATTGCGGATTTCGTCCTTGACGTGCTCGCTTGTCCCGCAACACAAAATTGCCGAAACCGGAGATCTTGATTTGCTCGCCGCGGCCGAGCGTTTCCTTCATCAACTCGAACACGAGGTCCACAAGGTCGGCTGCTTCCTTTTTGGAAAAGCCACCAAGCTTGCTGTAAACGGCCTGGACCAATTCGAACTTGGTCGTACGTTGCTCTTTTGTTCCCTTGCCCATTCGATATCCCCCGAAAGGTTTCGTCTGTACGATGGCAGTTCTCAGGCGCCCAGTCTAGCCTAGAGTCTTAGAATCGAAGGTTTTTTTGCTTGGCCCACGAACGAGCATGCTGCCGTTCAGGCTGCAAGCCGTTGCTTCGCGGCGGTGGGCTCGCCCGCAAAACTCGGTTCGGGCTGCGGCACGTCGAGGGCCTGCTCGACGACCGTAGACCGCGCGCGGCGCGCAAGTTGAAGGCGTTCGCCGATCAGCTGTTGAGATATGTAGCCATAGCCAAGGGCGAACAACAGCGCAAACGGCGCAGCAAAGTAGTGCCCATAGGTCACGGCAGCGACGACAGAACACACCGAAACGGCGGCACAACCGAGCTCGAGCCACGGCAAATCGAATGCCGCCCGATAACGCCAACGGTCGGTCCCGTGCTTCGGCGTACGAACGAACTCGCCGGCCGAGTTTTTCCAACCGTCGATGACCGCGCGAGTGAGGTGTGGTGCCAAACCGGCGCCGACCGCAATGAGGCCAGGCAAGAGCTTGATCGCGCCCCAGCGGCTGCGCCCCTGGGCCGTTTCGGCCAACATGTAAAACGCGAGGAGTGAACTCATTGGCGCCATGCACAGTGGTAAGTCGAAAAGGAGCATGGTCTCGACGTCTGCGGCAGAAACCGTCAACAGCACCGGTAGCAACAAGAGGCACAGCGCCACCATCAGTGGATACGCAAAGTGCGGGGTGAGGTGGAAGAACGCCTCCACACGCTGCGCGCGCGTCAAATCGGCTCGCAGCACCCGACCGAGTAGCTTGCGTGCGGTCTGCACGGTGCCCTTCGCCCAGCGATACTGCTGAGCACGCAGCGCAGAGATGTCCTCGGGCAATTCGGCCGGTGACACAACGTCAGGCCGGTAGATGAAACGCCATCCTCGGAGCTGAGCCCGGTAGCTGAGGTCGAGATCTTCGGTGATCGTGTCGTGCTCCCAACCGCCAGCGTCCGTGATGGCCACCTTCCGCCACATACCGCCCGTTCCCGAGAAGTTGAACAAAAGCCCGGCACCGTAGCGTGCGCGGTTTTCCACCATGTGGTGACCGTCGAGCATCAGCGCTTGCACGCGAGTCAGAAAAGATACCTCGCGATTCAAGTGCGCCCAGCGGGTCTGCACCATCGCGACCTTCGGGTCGGCGAAGTGCCCCACGAGTTCGCGCACGAAGTCGGCGCGGGGTAAGAAGTCAGCATCGAACACGGCGAGGAGCTCGCCCTTGGCCACCTTCATGCCGTTCTCGAGCGCCCCGGCCTTGTAGCCCGTCCGGTCGGTCCGGTGGATGTAGACAGCGTCGATGCCCTGCGCCTTGAGCCGGTCGACGGCCGCACGAGCAATGTCCTGGGTCTCGTCGATGGAATCATCGAGGACTTGGATCTCGAGAAGTTCTCGGGGGTAATCCATCTTTGCAACTTCGTCGAGCAATCGAACCACGACGGTCGATTCGTTGAAGATCGGTAGCTGAATGGTCACTCTCGGGCCGAGCTCGGCTATGCCAGAAATCCCGGCGGCCGGCGCCCTACGCTGGGCCAACTCGGCGACCGCGGCGATCTTCTCCTTGTGCCGACGGCAGAGCATGACCAAGTGCAGTCGGTGCAACCCGTAGGTGCTGAGAAGGACCAAAACGAAAAAATAGGCGATGCACAAGATGACGACCATGACCTCGGAGAGGTAGCACTGACGCACTGCGCAATTGTCATCGAGATGTATTTCTTTGCAGCCCAATGTCGTGATTTCACCTACACTCCGGATATGTCTTCGGTTTTCGGCAAAACTGCCAGCGGGTTGAGCATCGGCTTGAGGGGTTTCCTGTTGTCGCTCATCACAGGAATAGGGGTTTGCTCGTGCACCTTCGATCGGGTGCCAGAGAGTCTCGGTCTCACGCCGGATGGCAGCGGCGCGAGGGTCCGTTTCGACTTGAGTCACCAGCCTCTGCCTGAGATCCCCATGCCGAACGACACGGCGACGTGGCCAGACCCCACGAGTCGAACCGGCCTTCGCATCAACGCGAGTCTGGTCGCGCCCACGCAAATCGAACAACAAGCACGGGAGCGATTCTCGCAAATGGAAGGTTGGGGCACCTTCGCCCCGATCACCGTATCCTTCGACCACCGCGGTGGCTCCACGGCAACGAGCGCGGCTTTGGATCTCGGAAACGTCCGCACTCGCCACCAAGGTGACGATTACGACTTCGTCAACGACGCGATTTACCTGATCGACATGCAGACCGGTGTCCCCGTTCCGCTCGATCTAGGAGACGGCAACTTCGACTACACGCTGAAGAAGCTGGACCGTTACTGGGCAAACGACAGTCGGGCAAGCGAACGAAACCTGATGTTCGAGACCATCGACGAGACCGCCGGCGGAACGATCACGCAGTACGCGCCAGAGCACGACACCGACTTCGATGGCGTGCTCGACCAACCGAACTTCGAGAATCCCGCCGCCTGTCCGGACCCCGATCCGATCTGCGACGACCCCGGCAGCGGAGCAGCCTACACAGAGGAAAATTGCGTCGAGATGCGCCGCTCACGGGATCGCTGCGTAATGGACAATCTGCTCACCTGGTACGAGCGGGAGACCGACACGCTCATCGTCCGTCCACTGCTGCCCCTTCGAGAAATGAACCGTTACGCTGTCGTGCTGACGAACCGACTCCTCGACAGCGAGGGCGAGCCGGTGCGCTCACCTTTCGATCAAATCTATCACGCCAGTCAGGGGCTCAGCGCGGAGCGTGTCGCCCAGATCCTCGATACGCCTTCCCTCCAAAGCTACTACGGCGACATCCATGGAACGGGACTCTCCAACGTCGCCTTCGTGTGGAGCTTCACGACCCAACCAACCGTCGACGACATGAAGCGTCTACGCGACGGACTGTACGGTCACGGGCCTTTTGCTCGCTGGAGCACCGCTTTCCCACCAAAACTGGAAATGCAGCGCATGGTGGGCCTGCGAGGCGATCTCGACCAAGGGGTTACCGAAGATGACGGTTGGCCCGATTCGGCTCTAGGCAAGGCTGCCGACTGTCCCAACAAGGCCGGCGACCTCTTTCGCGTCGATTACGATGGCGTCCGCGACGTCATGAAGTTGCTCGTCGAGCAGGGCTTCGGCCTCGGTACCGGACCGAGCACAGACCTCTTGTTGCGGCGCTTTGAGGCTATCGATCACTTGGTGATCGGCACGTTCCGAGCTCCCTTCTTGTTGGAGGGCGGGCCCCAAAACACCGATCCCAACGCCGCCTTTTCGCTCGATTACGTCGCCGGCACCGGAGTGGAGAGTGAGGACACGGTGCAGGTGTGGATGATCGTGCCCAAGGAAACCGAGACCCACAAGCAGCCCTTCGACGTCAACGTCTACGGCCACGGATACACCGGCAGCTTCCTCGAGATGATGATCTACGCCGGCAACATGGCCGATCACGGTCTCGCCACGGTGGGGATCAACGCCATGGGGCACGGCCTCGTCGTGGACGAAGGAACCAAGATCGCCGCCTCAGCCCTGCTCGGCAGCGCTTGCTATCGGCCCATGTTCGACGCGATGACGTTGAGCCGCGCCCGTGACTTGAATCGCGACGGCATCGCAGACTCGGGTGGCGACTTTTGGTCGAGTTTCTTGTTTCACACACGGGACGGCGTGCGCCAGTCCGTACTCGATCAGATCCAACTGGTGCGCATCATGCGCGCCTTTGGGCAGCCATCCGCAGTCATGGATTGTCGGGACGATGCCAAGGGTCCGCTCGCCGTCTCACCATGCACCTCTACGTCTGATCCCTCGCCTCGCTTAGCCGGCGACTTTGACGATGACGGCGTCGCCGATTTGGGCGGGCCGGATGCGCGATACGCCACCTGGGGCGAGTCTTTGGGCGGGATCCTCAGTGGCATCCATGGTGCGATCGATCCCTACGTCACCAGCACCGTTCCCGGCTCCGGCGGGGGCGGCCTGACGGACATTGGCGCGCGGTCCTTCCAAGGCGGTGTTCTGGAAGCTGTGCTGCTGCGATTGTGGGGTCCGCTCTTGGTGAGCGTGCCAGCCGAATCGCGCAAGGCCTGCGCTGACGATCCACGTGAGGGCTGCACGGTCTGTAAGGGCGACCAGCTGAGTGTGCGCTGGACACTTCCCAACGTGAACGACACCGGTGAGGTTGAAATCACCTGTGTGGAAGTGGGGACCATTACCAACACGACCGTGCTCGCCCGCAACATCGATGGCAAAGAGACTCGCTGCACCCGCGTAGGGGACGACGGTCACTTTCGCATCGGCTTGCCTGCATCGACGGGCGATCGGGTGGCGATCACCTTCTGGAATGGGGTCGATCAGGTGGACAGTTACGGGAGCTGCAGGCTGAGGGACGGGGCGGAACTACGCCACACGATCGAACAGTGGGGCGCCGGCGACCGATCGCCCGGCGACGAAGGCCCGACAGCAAGCTGTCAGCATGCGAGCTGCAAGACGTTTCAGGGTCTGTTCTTCGGGGAAGGCGAAGGGCTCAGCTCGCCGGGCGACGGGTTTGGATTGCTCCGGCAGAGCCCCGCGCTGCGTCGCTTCCTCGGTCTCGCGCAAGCCGCGCTCGAACCCGGCGATCCCATCAGCTTCGCACCGTACTATTCGATGCGCACCATGACGGATGCTTCCGGCCAGATCATCGAGCCGCACGCCGTACTAACACTCAACACGATCGGAGACATGAGCGTGCCCCTCAACGCCGGAATCGCGTTCGCGCGCGCCACCGGGGCGCTCCCCTTCTTCCGTCCCGATCAACTCGCGAGTTACCCGGCCTACGCCGACTTCGTCACGCCGCCTGCCCTCTACGAAGCGCTCGGGCAGCAAACGCCAAACCAGCAACTCGTCGATCGACACGTGATCGAGGGGATCACCGCGCTCGCTCGGGAGCCGGCGGGACCTGAGTGCGCCGCGAGCGCCAACAGCGGAGACCTCACCGCGAGCTATGCCGATCCATCGGGCCAGACTCACGCCTGTTTCCCGAGCGGTTGCAGCGCCACGACAGAGCAGAGTTCCGAGACACGCGTTTGCCACAGCGGCAGCAGCTGCGACCTGATCACAGGACAGTGCGCCCCCAAGCGCCTCGGAAAGAACACCTGCGACGAGGCGCTTTGGGATGCCGACGATCTCGACGAGGGCGCGCAGCGCTACTTCGAACAGCACGCCAAGGTACCGCACCGCCTGGCACGACTCACGCAGGCGGTAAACAATAGCTCGCTCGAAGAAGTCTGGGCGCCGCGACTTCAAGGTGTACCCTTCGCTTCAGACGACAGCGCCTACAAGCCACAAGCTGCCCCCGAAGGCCGTCTCACGGCTTTGCTCGATGCCTACGTCGTGCCTCAAGGCACGCATACCTTCGCCAATGGCAACCCCTGCGAGGCCTTTGACTCAGCCACCTACTTGACCAATCTCGTCGCCCGATTCTTCGCGTCGGACGGAACCGACGTCTACTACCTCTCGCACCCCGCGACGCATCGCTGCTTGGCGAACGAATTTACCCCCTGCCAGTAGGCGCCAGAGCAGCGAGCAGTGCCCCGACCCGCTGCCACGAGCTACGAAGGCTTGCCCCGCAAGGCGTGCCGCGCATAGCCGAGCTGGCTCTCGGCTAGCTGTTTGGCGGTGCCCACGGCGCTGCCGTCGCGGGTCGACGTCCGGATGAAAATCTGACCGTTTTCGTAGAGCTCGCGGGTCGTCGCCCGTTTCAACTTCCCGCTCGAAGTCTTCGGTAAAACGCCCGGATCGAGCACAACGACGTCATCGACGGACAGACCGGTCGCCTGACGGACCACGCGCCGCAACTCCTTCTTCATCGCTTCACGCGCGTGCTCGTCCGCAATATTCGTCTCGAAAGCGATGACCACACGTTCGCGATCCCCAAGCGGTTTTCGTGTGCCAAAGGCGATGACATTGCCCTTGCGCACACCGCGAACCTTACTCGCCTCCCACTCCATGTCTTGGGGGTAGTAGTTACGGCCGTTCACGATGATGATCTCCTTGCTCCGACCGCAGACGTACAGGCGGCCCTCGACCAGGTAGCCGAGATCACCGGTCCGCATCCAGCCACCGGCAAAAGAAGCACGGGTGATCTCGGGCTCCGCATAATAACCCGAGGTCACGCTCGCGCCTCGGATGCGAATCTCACCAACCGCGCGGTCTGCCAAGGGATGCAATCCGTCGACATCCTCTAAGGCAAAAATCGCGATTTCGTGATCGTCGAAAGAGCTGCCACAACAAACCACCTCAGCCACCTCATCGGCTGACGTATCGTCAGATGCGAGTTCGGCCTGGCCCTCCGCGAGCTTGATGCTGTCTACGCGCTCGGCGTGAATCCCCTCGCCCATCCGACCAAAGGAGATAGCAAGCGTCGCCTCTGCCATTCCATAACACGGAAGAAAGTGTCGGGCGTTGAAGCCAAAAGGCGCAAACTTCTCGGCGAAAGCACGCAGGTTCGCCGCCCGGATCGGCTCGGCACCACAGCCAGCGATGCGCCAATGCGACAAGTCCAGCGTGTTCGGCGCGACGTCCCGAACACGCTTCACGCAAAGCGCGTAGGCGAAATTCGGACCGAATGAAATCGTTCCTCGATGGCGCGAAATAGCCTCGAGCCAACGTATCGGCCGCTTCAAGAAAGACAGAGGGGGCATGAAGCTGACCGTGGTCCGGTGATAAAGCGGCGCTAGCACGAAACCGATCAAGCCCATGTCGTGATAAAGCGGCAGCCACGACACGCCGCTATCGACGCCATCCTGTACTTGCAAACCGTCGCGCATGAAGGCCTGGACGTTCGCCGCGATATTCCGGTGGCTCACGATGACGCCCTTCGGCTGGGAGGTCGAACCACTCGTGAATTGCAAGAATGCCGTGTCGTCGAGATCGACATGGACCGGAACCAAGGTATCCTTGGCGCGGCGCAAACTCTCGACAGTCACGATTCCGCGCAGGTCCGAAGCTCGCGCTTGAATGCGGCCGAGGAGTCGCTTGATATCCGTGTCCGTGACGACCATCTTGGCGCCACTCTTGGCAATGATGTGGAGGGTATTGTCCAGATAACCACCGAGCTTGCGCAATCCCGCGGGCGGATAAATCGGTACGGGCACGATCCCTGCGCGAAGCGCGCCCAAGAACGCGAAAATGAAATCCTGATTGTCCGGCAAGATCAACGCGAGCCGATCGCCCTTGTTCAGACCCATCGCCTGAAACGCGCCGGCAAAACGGGCCGTCGCCCGCTCGACCCCTCCGTAGGTCAAGAAGGGCTCCGCCGTCGTCCCTTCCTCGATGAAGCGGTATCCGGTGCGCGTGCTCTCGGCCGCGTCTTCCAGAGCCTGAACGACGGTGCGTAGCGAGTCACTCACGGCTGCAACCTCCCGACCTGTTGCAAGCGCGTCTCCACAGCCTTCGCCACATCCCCAATGGTCGCGACGTCACGCAGATCGGCTTCGTCGATGACCAGAGAGAACGAGTCCTCGAGGTCGGCCATGACTTCCATCACGCCGAGTGAATCGATCCCGAGATCACCGACGAGTTCACTCGCCGCATCCACCCGCTCGCAATCGTCCACGTGCGACTGGATCACGCGTATCAGTTCGGTGACAATCTGGGCGTGGGTCCAACTCATGAAGACTCTCGGCTTGTTAGCGGGACCCTCCCCGGAGCGCAATTGTCACGGCTCGAGCGTGGCAAAAGACGTCGATTCACAGCCTCGCACGCCATCGATGACTCGAGTCAGGCGCTGTAGGCCTTCCACGCTCCGGAGGCCGTACCACATCAGATCTTTCCCGTCGCAAAAGCGCACGGCGTCATCGCCATCGTCGAGTCGGCGTGTCGCCGCAGGAATATCGAGTTGACGAAAAACATCCGCGTCCGCTGGCGAAAACTCATGGGGTTCGTCGGGTAGCAAAATGAGTTCGGGCCGTCGTTCCGTCACCTCTTCCAGGCGGATCCGAGGGTAGCGAGTGTCCCGTTCCGAGACGGCCTCAGGCGCCAGTGCCTCTCGCTGGCCCAAGTCGGCCGACAGCGGATAGCGACGCTCACGATCACCGAAGACGTTTCGGCCTCCGGCGAGCTCGAGGACGTCCGAAATGAAGGTGTTCGCGTGGACCGTCATCAAGGGGTCCATCCAAATCGGAATGAAGGTGAGCACGGCTCTCCCTTCTCGCGCAGCCAATCGCAGATAGGTCTCACGGGCGGACCGAATGATGGGCGCCGTTTGCCTGGCAGCGCCGGGAAAAAGATCGGCGATCCGTGCCACGTGGTCAATGCCCTCGATCACCGTCTTGGGAAAACTCAACAAGATCGGAATGCCCAAGGATTCGATCGCCTCGATGTCTGCACGGCGATTCTCCTCTTGATTTGCGATGACAAGATCCGGCATCGAGCGCGCCAGCGCATCGACGTCGATGTTCTTCGTCCCGCCAAACACAGGCACATCACGCACGGCATCGATCGGGTGAACGCAATACCGCGTTCGGCCCACGAGGGTATGACCCAAGCCGAGAGCGGCCAAGGTATAGGTGTCGCTCGGCACCAGCGAGACGACGCGCGTCGGCGCCTGCTTCAACACCAAAGCCGGAGCGGTCCGCTCGCTCACGTCAAGAACAGAAGCTGCGAGGCGAGCCACGCACCCCCCGCACCGGCGAGGGGGATCGACAAGTTGTCGTCAACGTAACGGCCACTCACCAGTTCGGCCACCGCGCCGAAGAGGCCGCCGGCAAACGCGATGACGAAGGTCGGTCCCACGCCCAGTTGTCCGTGCCAAATCATGAGCGCAGCCCACGCCACCAGCGTACCGACAACCAGAAACGCGATGCTTCCCTCGAGCGATCGACCGTGGATGAGCTGATGACGGCCCCAGCGCCGCCCAACGAGAGCGGCGATGGGATCAGCGAAGCCCAAGATCGCCACCCCAACCACACAATAGTGCGGCTCGAAAACGAGACCCAAGATGACCAACCCGGTTCCGAGCCATGTGGACGAGTTGATCCGGTGACGCTCGTGAGGATGGGCAACGGAACTAAAAATCCACAGGAGGAAGGTTCGGGCACGCTCGTTGAAGTGTCGCGCCGCTTCCATCGCCCAAAACGACGCCGCGAAGACCAACGGCAAGAGCCAACGTGTTCGTTCGTCGAGGCCATACTCCAACAGCAGCACGATGAGCGTGGAGAAGGTCGCGTGCGCCAAGCTGCGCACGACATTGGTGGGGCGCACGGCGGGCACGGCGACGGAGTTCGCTCGCAGGCTCTGGCTGAGCTGCGCATAGGCACCTTGTAGCCGCCCCCGGTAGCCGGCCCAGGCGCGTCGTGCGTCCTCGCTCGGAGCCGGGACATGGTCTCTCAACACCGTGGCGAGCTCGGCACATCGGGTGCGCAAGGAATGTTCGAGCCCGCCCTCCGCGCTCATCTCAGCAAAGCGCTCCGCCAGATCCGAGCTCCTCTTCCTCAGTTTATTCGCGAACTTACGGCGAAATCGCGAGGGGTCCATATCGCGCAGCAAGGCGTAAACCTCGCGCGCCAAGGGGGCGCTCTGCAGGGCGAGAGCGTGACTCATGAAGGGCGCACCCTAGCACAGCGCAGACTTGTTCGTCTCGTCGTTGCCTAGCGCTCCAAGCGCTGGATCACTTTGCCTGCCAGTTTATCGAGCGGCTTGTACGCCCGGTTGGTGTTCGCCATCGCCACGAAGGCCGTCTCTCCGCTTGGTGAAAACATGATGACGGCAGCGTATTGATGGGTGGCCCCAGTGTGAAACACGACGTGGTTGACGCCGCGGAGTTGGACGACCCCCCAACCGTGGCCGTTGCCGATCCTTCCAGGCCGCTGGAAGCCCCCGAGCATATGACTCTCGCGCACCGTCGCGCTTCGCAAAGGCGGCCCGTCCGCTCGTGTTCCCGGCGGCCAAGCCGTCATGTGAAAACCCACGTAGCGGTTCAGGTCGTCAAGATTGAGGTACAGACCGCCCATTCCTTCAGCGGCTCCGAGCTTCCAGTGATGCCGAGCAAGGTATCGCTCGCCATCCCAATGATAACCCGTCGCGAGCAATCGAGCCGGGACCGAGCTGGCCTCCCACTGGGCGCTCTTCATGCCGAGGGGCTCGAGCACCGCGCCCGCGAGCAGCTTGCGGAGCGACTGTCCGCTCACCCGCTGTAAGAGCACGCCCAACAGAGCGTAGCCAAAGTTGGAGTACTCGTTGACCGTCCCAGGCGCGTGTTTGAGACGTAGGCCGCGAAGGGAAGCGAGCACCTCAGCCTCCGTCACCGGCTTCGATCGTGCCGACGCATAATCGAAGCGGCCGAGCCGAGGCAGACCCGATGTGTGAGTCAGGATGTGCCGCAGCGTTATCGGGGGACTGTCCGCGCTGGGGTAATTGACTCTGTTCAGCTCGGGGAGATAACGAACCGCGGGCGCGTCGAGATCCACACGACCTTTCTCCCGCAACACCAAGGTCGCCATGGCGCAGATCGTCTTGGTGATCGAACCAATTCGAAACACGGTTTGGTGACTCACCGGCTCGCGCCGATTCAAGTCGCTGACACCATAGGTGCGCGACCAGATACGCCGACCCCGATCCAAGACCGCCACGGCCACGCCGGGAAATTTCAGCGCCGCGACCTGCTCGCCCACCATCGCATCCACGTCCACGAGCGCCGCCGCCAAACGCCGATGCCGGGCTTGGAGCGATTCGTCGTCCGTGCGCGACTCGGCCATCACGCGCATACCTGGCAGCGCGCCCGGTCCGCTCGGTCGCGCTCCACATGCCGTCACAGTCATCGTGACCAGCAGCAACATCGTGAGCCGATGAACCTTCACGGGATCCTCTGTAGCTCATGCGGAGGATGAGCTGAAGCTCCCAAGGAGCTACACGAGGTCGTAACGATGTGCCGCCTCGGCAATACGCACCGCAACATCGAGCATCTCGTTCGTGGTCTGCATCGCAGCGAGATTTGCCAACACCGCAAAACGCGCGAGACGCATGTCGACCAGGCCACGCTCCAAGCTCGATCTCTCGTCATTGGCCGCGCCATCGATACCGGCCTTCATCTGGCGCCGCGCGGCGATGAGCGCCTGAGCTTCTGGCGACAAGGTGACGTGGTCCGCGTCACCAAAATGGCTAGCGGCGCGCTGTACTTCATCGGCCGCCTTGGCAAATTGCTGCAGACCACTCATCACCCCATGAAGGGAAGTGCTTAGAGCGCCATAGCTGCCAACCGGATCATTCATCTCACCCTTATAGAACGGTCGATTCCACAGGACCTTGACTCCAGCTCGGGCGCAGACACGGATTACGCAGTGACTTCATGCAGTTAGACTGACAACAAAAATCGGCTCACCATCTCGAAGGTCTCTTCGGGACACTCTGTGACGAAATCGTGGCCAGCTCCTTTGACGCACGCAAGCTCCGCACCCGGTATGCGCCGTGCGATAATATGGCTGTTTTCGGCGGGGATGAGCCGATCGGCCCCCGGCGCGATGACCAATGTGGCCGCGTCGATCGTCGGAAGACGAGCGTAAGCATCATGCCGGCCCGCTGCGAACAACTGCAGCATCATCGTTCGTCGAGGCACCGGATTCTTGCGCCCCAACTCGACCCACTCATCGATGATCTCGGGGTGCTGCGCGCGAAAGCGCTCGCTCAGCACGAACCCGGCCTCGATGCGAAACGCATCCTTCGGAGATTGCACGCGGGCCCGAGCCATCGCGAGAAATTGCCCCACTTTGGGCCGTACGGAACGCAGCCCCCCTGCACTCGTGCAACCGAGCACGAGGCGGTCGAGCCTCTTCGGATGCGTGAGGGCAAAGGCCTGCGCGATCATCCCGCCGAGAGAAATTCCAAAAAGATGAGCGCGCTCGATGCCCACCTCGTCAAGAACAGCCGCCACATCATTGGCCATGTCCGTCGTCGAAAAAGGCCGGCTGGGAACCTCGCTCTCACCGACGCCGCGATTGTCGATGAGGACCACACGGAATTTCTCAGCAAAGGCTGGAGGGAGATCGCCCCAGAAAAGTCTGGAGCGACCGAGCCCGCGAAGCAGGACGAGCGGTGGAGCATCCGAGTTGCCGAGAAGCTCGTAGAAGATACGTGTACGGTGGTTCGTCGTGTGAGGCATGAGAATCATCAGACCGCGCGGCTGCTCAAAGTTCCTTCGGTCGCAGCATCATCTCGAGCGCCCAGCAGCCATCGAGCAAAATCGCCTCGGCCCATCCCGACGACTCGATGGTCAGCAGCGCGGCATTGGCTGTCGTCATTCGTTCATCTTCACCGCTCAAGACGTCGACGATCTCTTCCCACCCCGGGTTGTGGCCGAGCACCATGGCGGTCCTGACATCGTCGCCCAGCACGCTGAGAGCCTTGCGCACGGCCCCAATACCCGCATGGTACAGGCTGCGCTCGAAACAAACCGTCGGCTCCTCTGACCACGCCTCGACCATCCGCTCCCATGTTTCAGTCGTCCGTCGCGAATCGCTGCTGATGACGTGATCGGGTTGCCAGTCGAGTTTCGACAAGCGGCGAGCCACTTGGGGCGCATCACGTCGGCCCCGGTGGTTCAGTGGACGCTCGTGATCGCTACCGGCACCGGCGTTCCAATCGCTCTTGGCGTGACGCATGACGATGAGCCGGTACAGCATGGATTGAAAGCTCGGACCGAGGTCGCCTCACTCAGCGACCGCACAATATGTAGGGAAACCGCTCGGAAGACCGCCTTCGTACGGTGAAGCGTCGGTCGCGTACGGGTGGGCGATCAGGAATTGATAAGCGCTGTTTCGCGCCCCTTCTGCCACGAGGTGCCCGGCATCGTGGGCACACAACACCGCAAAATGTTGACCTGAGATACTGCTCTCCACTTCTCCGCGCAGCATCTGAACGTACTTTGGGCTGTCCACGTTGAACTGAAACATATTGGCGTCTTGGGGACCCCCGTGAAGCACCATGGCAGCGTAGAGATTGTCCGGATCTTGTTCCATCGGATTTCCAGCCAAAGACGTCGAATGGGCCACGATGCTCGCCATGTATCCCGAACGCCACACCGCGAGCTGAACGGTCTGCATGGCTCCGAAGCCAAAGCCAACGCTGTGGATGCGTCTCGTGGAGATTTCCTTCTTGGCGATGGCGCAGGCGACGATCTCATCGGCGAACCGCATGTCACCATCATCCGCGAGCTGGCCCAAAATCGCGTGCCAAACGCTGAAGCCTGCGTTCGCATCGGGATAGGGCGCAACGACCACCCCACCTTGCGCCTTGACTGCATCGATCACGTCCTGCCCGAGAATGTCGATGGCATCGAGGGGGGTCCCATCGAAGGAGTGCCACACGATCACGAGTGGCCCGCCGGTCGCCATAGGGTCATCCGACGTCCACACTTCGGCATCGCGCGGCGCCTCCCCGCCAAAATCGAGACTGATCTTTCCGGACTTGAAGTCCGGGCAGTTGTTCGTGGGCGTCGGTACGAACTTCTCCGGCGGCTTCGGTCCGACGTCGCTCCCTCCGATGCCGGCGCTCACGTCGCTCGTACCCGTCGAAGCTCCGCTTCCACTACCAGAACCCGAGCCGGGGCCCGCCGAGGTCCCGATGGATAGACCCGTACCGCCGGACCCGAGGCGGTCGTCGGAGCCGCAACCGTAGGCTCCGATGATGACCGCGCCGGCGAGGAGGAGGGCGCGAGACCGCCGACGCGACGAGAAGGGCAACGACAGCATCACTCGATCATAGCCCATCATCCGCTGAACGGCGTGAATCGACTGCTCAAATGGTATCGCCATGGCTCTTCCACCACTCGCGCGCGTCCTCGTCGGTCCAACCCTGATCACCACAGACGGTCTCGAGAGCCTTGCGCAGAGATCGAGCATCTTGGATGCGGTCCTCGGGTTTTTTTGCGAGGCACTTGTCGATGATGGCGTCGAGTTCGGGCGGCACATCGGCCGCAAACTCGGTCACACGAGGAGGGACGGCGCTCACGTGAGCTTGAACCATCCTGATCGGGTTCTTCTCGTCGAACACCATCCGACCACTCAACAACCAGAACGCAATGCAAGCGAGCCCGTACAGGTCAGCCCGGCTATCGACGTGTACACTCCCGGCCCGACTCTCAGGAGCAAGGTAGGCGGCCGTGCCCAATACGGTGCGCATACGGGTCAGCTTCTTCACGCGGCCCGCTGACGGCGACGCCTCTTTGGCGAGGCCAAAATCGACCAATTTGAGCATGTCCAGGTCTTGGCCATAGCGACACAAGATCAGATTCGCCGGTTTGAGGTCCCGATGCACGAGACCCGCCGCATGGGCCTCGGCCAGCGAATGACATGCTTGTCGCATGATGTGCACGACCCGTCGGGCAGGCAGCGGCCCGAACCGACTGACCAGCTTCTGCAAGTCGATGCCGTCGAGCAGCTCCATGACATAATAAAAGGACCCGTCTTGCCTCAAACCAAAGTCGTAGATTGCGACGGTGTGAGGCGAGGACAAGCCCGCCATGACTCGGGCTTCGCGCTCGAAACGCTGCTCGTCCTCCCAGTCGGCCGCTTTCTTGCGCAGCATCTTGACGGCGCAGTCCCGGTCGAGGCGTCGATGCCGCCCTCGCCAGATCTCACCCATGCTGCCCGCGCCGAGCTTCTCCACGAGTTCGTAAATTTCGGAATCGAGGGTCTCGGGGACCGTCATGGGCTCGTCGATGCTCGGGGGGTGGAAAGACTTGGCCACCCTCAAGGTCTTCGCGCCGTCGCGTCTGGCAGAAGAGACAACTTCGTCGCCGCCCGATCCCCCCGCGACGCCAGCGCCGCCACTCTCGGGCAATTCGCGAACCGACGAGTCGATGAGCGCTTTGAGATCGCTCACCGGTCGCGGGGTGGCCATCTCGGCTTGAGCCGCGATCAAGGGCGCTGAGTCCGGGGCCGAGGCAGGCCCAGAGATCGGACCCGAGAGCGGACCTTCGACCAACAGAGACTTCTCGGTTCGCAAGATGCCCGTCTCCTCGCCGAGGGACAACCATGCAACCACCGTGACTGCAGCGGACACCGCGATCGTAGCCCAGGCGAGCCACGGGAGTGCGGCCAGCGCCGTGATCACCATCCCGCAGGCGCTCACAACAAAACAAAACAGCAGCCAACCACGAGCTCGCGCAACGTAGGGCCTGAAAGTCATGGGCAGGTTTCAGTGCACGCTACGTTTTGCTCAACGCAAAGACCACAGGAGCTATCGCAACAGTATTCGTCGCCGGCACACATGGAGGCACCACAGGGGACACTGCTCTCGATCACGATCTCGTCGCCGCAACCGATAGACAGGCACCCAATAAGCAAGCCGAAGGATGTCAACCACCGCATAGGATGAGCTTGCGCCCGCTGCCGCGCCGCCGTCAAGGCTCTCTCACCCCGCCAGGTCACGAAAAATCGCCTCCTTGCGGCGACGCAGCGCCCAGGTGATGCCAACCCGTGATGAAACACCTCCACATCGAGCTCGACACCCACGGCATCGCGCAGCTGATCCTCGATCGGCCCAAGGTCAACGCGATGAGCAGCGAATTGCTCGCTGAGATGTGTCAGGCCTTTGGCCAGCTCTCGAGCGACGACCAAACGCGCGGCGTGCTCGTCCGTGGACAAGGCTCGTGCCTCTCCGCAGGTCTCGACCTGAGCGAGCTCATGGGCCTGCAGGGGCCAGACGTCACGCGCTTCTTGGAGTGGGTCGATGGAGCCTTTGACGCGGCGTTCCGTTTTCAAAAGCCGATGGCGGTCGCCGTTCAGGGGCACGCGATTGCGGGCGGCCTCGTCCTCGGTCTGTGCGCCGACCACCTCGTGTTCGGAGAAGGCGACTACAAGATTGGACTGACCGAACTCGCCGTCGGGGTTCCTCTTCCGCGAGTGGCCTTCGAAGTGGTTCGCTGCGCCATCGACGCGCGAGCCATGCGAAAGCTGCTCCTCGGCGCGGCTCTTCACCCGCCGACGGAGATCTTCGCCATGGGCGTCGGTGACGAGCTGTCAAACGACCCCGTAGCCTCGGCACAAGCCTGGCTCGAGACAGCGTGCAGCCGTCCGAGCGCCGCCTTTCGTTTCTCCAAAATGGCCCGACGCAAGGAGGCCTACGAGCGCATCGACGCACTCGCGGAAAGCGAAAGGGAGGGGCTTCAACGAGCGCTGATCGCGGCGAGAGACGCCTCTTCGACCCCTGCGAGATGATGATCGATGCGTGTTACGCTATCCTGGCTGCATGCTTCATCGTTTCCTTCTCTTCGTCTTTCTCGCATTCCACATCGGATGTGGAGATGGCTCGAGCCTGTACGGCCCCTCGAATAGGAACGCCGGCGGACGGGAAGGCGCGCAGTCCGCAAGCCAGGCCACGGCCGGAGCGGGCGGCGCGATGGCCACGACGACCAGCTCTGGACAGGGTGGTCAAAGCACGGTGAGCAGCAGCAGCGGCGGAATCGTTGGGAGCCCCTGTCATTATGACGACACCCCGTCTCCCTGCAGCGCCGGCTTGTTCTGCCAGGCGCCAGGATGCGGCGAGGGTTCGTGTCAGGCGCCACTCCCAGCGGGCCAAGGAAACAAAGAGCGCAAACCCGTGTGTGGCTGCGACGGCATCACCTATTACAACAGCGACGTCGCGAAGGTCTTTCGGGAATCGGCACGCCACGTGGACGTCTGCATGCCCAACGAAGCGGAGCCATGCTCCAACACCACGCCTTGCAAGGGTCAACATCGGTGCAGTCTCGAGGTTCCAGGCTTTGCCGAGTGCATCGACGTGTCGAACGCCAAAGGCAACTGCTGGGGCTTACCGAAGCCGTGCGGGCAACAAGCGAAAATGGGCGTCGCCTGCGGCTTGAACATGCCCTGCCTTTCACACTGCGCGCTCATCGAAGGCCAGCTCCCCTGGCACGCCGCCGCGTGGTGTTTCTAGGACGCGCCGGACGCATCGTTCTCGCACGAACGCGCATCGGCAAGCTGGGCGGCGATGGGCTCAATCCTCCGCGGTGCTCGGCGCCACAGATGGCAAATGGAGGACGAATCGCGCGCCGAACTCACCGTCCTCGGCTTCGATACGACCTCCAGCTGACTCGAGCAGCCCTCGGCATACCGCGAGGCCAAGACCCGTCCCTTCCCCGACATCTTTCGTTGTGACAAAGGGCTCGAAGAGGCGCCCCCGCACCGACGGCACAATACCGCCGCCGCTGTCTTCAACCGTCACCCGCACGTGGCCATCGCCCCTCGTGGCTTTCAACCAAATCCGGCGATCATTCGACGCCACGGCATCGGCGGCGTTGAGCAACAGATTAAGCAACACCTGTTCGATGTGCTCGCGCCGCATCGCGATGGCAGGTAACGACTCGGCCCAGTCGGTCGAAAGGTCGATATCCGAGAATTTTCGCTGTGGCCGCACCAGCGCGAGCACATGCTCGCCGACTTCACGCAGCGAACATGCCGGCGCTTCGACCGAAACAGGCTCCAAACCCCGAGCCGCAGGTCGCGCGAAATCTAGCAAGTCACGCAAGACCCGATGCACACGCTCCGTCTCGCGTTTCATTCGCTCGAGAAAGTCACGCTCTTCCTTTTGAGAAAGCTCCCCGTCGAGCATCAATTCCTGGAACCCCATGATGGCGGAAATGGGGTTGCCGATCTCATGAGCCAAACCGGCTGCGAGGCGTCCGACCGAAGCCAATCGCTCCGTACGAACGAGGCTATCCTGGGCATCACTGAGCTGAACGTTGGCCGCTTCGATTTCCGCAACCTTCTCCCGCAGCTGCTCTTCCTCGGCACGAAGCGTGGCCGTCATCGCCGCCAGGCTGTCACCCAAGGCGCTCAGTTCACGGGCCCCTGCAGCCCCAACCGGGAGTTGCCGCGTTCCGTCCGCGACGCGTCTCGCCGCGCGCGAGAGATCGTCGATGGGACGGACGACGACACGCGTGAGAACCAAATAGATGAAGACGAGCAAGGCCAAGCCGAGCAGTCCCGTGTAAAGCCCAACCAGTCGGGTCAACGGCGCCACCCTGGCCGCCTCCGGATCGGTGTGGATGACAACCGCGACCGCCCCCCCATTGCCCGGGACGACGACCCGCATGGCCCGACCGCGCGTGAGCTCGACGACGAGCGCCTCTTCACGGGCCACCGACACGGTATGAGGCAACGCGGCTCGCATGTCCGCCGCGGCGGCCGAAGCCGCCTGCCTTCCGGCCGCGTCGTAAACCGAAATTCCGCCAACAACACCTCCGACCTGTGCCTCGAGTAATAACGCGAGGCTCGCCGCTTCCCGGTGTTGGCGCGCCTCGCTGACGTGGCCGGCGACCGCACGGCCCAGGGCCCGAGCGTTGCCGTCGCTCACTTGCATCAGGGTGGCTCGCGCCAAACTGGAGACCGCGAAAAAAAGCGGGACCAACGCGAGGACGAGAATCACGCCCACGACGAGCAAAATCTGAGCTCGAATGCCAAAACGCACGCCAATGCAGCGTGGTCAGAGCACGTCGCGAGGGCAAGTTCCTTCTCGATCGAACGTCACAGTGACTTACTGAAGGGAAGCAAGTTTCTTACGAGGCTTGCAGTCGATTTGGCCGCTTGGTGCCCGTCTGATAACCGACAAGCAAGCGCATATGGATCCATGGGTAAGGAGATTCGTTCTGCTGCGACGCAAGACCCGTCGTGGCTTTCCGCTATTTGCGGCGACGTCGCTGAGCGCCTTGGTTGCGGTGCAAGCAGCCTACCCTTTTGGAACGGTCGCATTCGGAGCTTTCGCGAGCGTGCTGTTGCTGCTGCTCGCATCGAGGACTCTTGACCGCACCCGCGCCGTCGATCACAACGCCTGGCGTGACGCCGAGCTCGGTGTTCTGTTGGTCATCGCCGCGTTCTCCACGGTGTTGCACCTCGACGGCTCCTTCGATGGCCGTTTTTATCCGCTCGTCTACGTTGCCATTGCTATCACGAGCGCCTTCGCTCACCCGCGGGCTTCGCTCACGGTCATCAGCATGTGCTTGGTCATGACCGCCGGGCTGCGAGTCATCGTATACGGCGGCCTCAACATCTACGATGCCATCCCCCACGTTGGCTTCTCCCTCGTCTTCGGTTTGCTCAACATGGTGTCCCTGCGCATGGAGGTGGCCCGCTTGCGCAAAGCCTCGCGACTCGAACTCGCAGAAGAGAGCCAACGTATCCGGGACAAGGCCCGCCACTATCGACTGCTTCGAGCGCCGACCCGTACGAACGCGAGTCACGAGCCCGCCCAGGAGCAAGCGAGCCCGCCGACGCAAACGGCGCAGCGCGATGAACAACGTCTTCTCCAATCGGGCGTGGAAGAGATCCAGCTCTCGGTGCTTCTGTCTCTTCGGCTGCTACGCCAATGTCTGGGCGGGCACACGGTCATGCTGTTGTGGCTCGACGATGCCGCAAGACAACTCACGATCAGTGAACTGGTCACCGACGAGATCGAACTCAACGAGGGCCCCTTCTCGGTGCAGGACGGCATTCTCGGCGCCGTCATTGCCCAGCAGCGCCCGGTCGCAGTCGCGGAACTCAAGCCCAGCTATGTGCTGCCCTATTACTTGGACGTCTGCCCCGTGCAGGCGGTGTGCGCCGTCCCCGTCTATCAACATGGGTCCCTGCGCGGAGTCTTAGCCGTCGATCGCAAGGCCAACACGAGCTTCGGCCAATCGGAATGCCGTCTGGTCGAACAGTCGGCCCACTTCATTGCCCGCGCGATCGAAAACGAACGGGTCTTCGTGCAGCTCGAGCGGACGAAGGTCGAACAAGGCAAACTCTACCGTGCCGCCGAAACGCTTGGTGCGGCGGTCTCCTCCCAAGAGGTCGTTGACGCGGGCGTCGATAGTGCGCGCGAGATTGCCGCCGTGGACTTCGCTGCGTTTACGGCCTACTCCGACCCGCCAGCGCCTTTGCCCGGCGTGCCCCGCAGTCGAGGCCGCCACCGCATTCGCGCTGTTCGGGGCGAACGAGCGCTCGAACTACTCGGCAGCGAATTCAAGGAGAACACGGGGCTCGTCTCGATGGCCCTGCGCAACCGCCACCCGCTGCCCTACCGCGGTGAATACGATCCGCGAAACCAGGTGGTGTTCACCAATGGCATCGAGCCCCCCGACATGCCCTCCTTGTTGGTGCTCCCGCTCGTCGTGCACGACAAACCCTTGGGCACGCTGGTCTTGGGTTCCTACACGATTGGCGCCTTCGGCGGCAGCGCCCGCGGTCTGCTCGAAGTGCTCGCTAGTCACATGGCCGTGTCCTTGGCCAACGCGCGCATGGTCCGCAAGCTTGAGGAACAAGCCAGAACCGACGGACTCACGGGCTTGTTGAACAAACGTGCGATGCTCGACACCGCGGCAGAGAAGATACGAGCAGCTCAACGCTTCGGCCGACAGCTGAGCGTTTTGGTCACCGACATCGACCTCTTCAAGAACGTCAACGACACTCACGGTCACGATGTAGGGGACGTCGTCATCAAGGAGCTTGGCCGCATCCATGACCGCGTCAAACGAGCCACCGATCATGTGGCGCGATTCGGCGGCGAAGAATTCGTCGTGATCTGCGAGGAAACCGGGCCCGAGGGCGCGCAACTCCTCGCCGAACGGATCCGAAATGAATTTGCGCTCACAACCTTCCATACGCGTGGCGAACCGATTCAGTGTACTTGCTCGGTAGGCGTGGCGACCTTCCCCCAGGCGGGCGAAACCTGGGAGGCGCTGTTCAAGGCAGCTGACACCGCGCTTTACGTTTCGAAACGCACGGGTCGAAACCGCGCCACCGTATTCGACGAGTCCATGACAGCGGCCTGACCGCACAAGGCCTACGCTGGCCTCCCACCAGACCAACTGCTAGACCGTGGCCACGATGAGCGAAGACAAATCGAAGGCAGAAGTGACGGTTGACGGCGTGAGCGCGGAGACGCCTCGCGTCGAGGATCAGCCAACAGACGCGCCAGATCCCCAAGCGGAGCAGGCGGCATCGGACAGCGACACCGAAGAGAGCCCAGGAGCCCAGCTGAAACAAGGGCTGAGCCTGTTGTGGAAGGCCGCCACCGGAACCGCTCAAGAAATCAAACGTGAGATTGGTCGCTCCGGGGTCAGTGACACCCTTCAGCAAGCTGGTCGTGATTTGGAGAGCGCAGCCAACCAGGCAGCCCAGTCCCTCGAGAGCTTCATCGAGAAGGTCCAACCGAAGCCGCCTAAATACAGCCAACAATGGCCCCAGTCGCCGCCGCCCGAGACCACGTCCGACGAGACCGAGAAGCCCTCCAATCCGCCAGACCCCGAAGAGGCAAAAGACGGCGGCGCCACCGAAACGGGCGAGCGCCGAGACATGCGTATTCAGGTCGATGACGATCAAACCTGAGCTTCACTTCCCCTTCATTCCAGTCACACTAGAATCTGGGAGCTTCTTCGGTTACAGTGTGATCATAATTTGAGCTAGCTCGGCACTCACGAATCCGCGAGGCCGGACGCTAGAGCTTCACCGAGGAGGAAAATCATGGCGATTGAACTACCGCCGATGCGCATTCTGATCGTCGACGACGATCGGGCCATTTGTGACTACATGCAGACGCTTCTCGAGCGCGATGGCTACCAGGTCAAGACGATGAGCAACCCGGTCGGCGTGATCGACGAGCTGAAGAGCGTCGATTACCACTTGGTCGTCTTGGACTTGATGATGCCAAAAAGGGACGGCATCGAGGTGATGCGCGAGATCCGAAAACACGACAAGGATCTCGCAGTCGTGATTTTCACCGGCTACCCGAACCTCGACACCGCAGTAGCCTCCATGAAGCTCGACGCGGTCGACTACATCAAGAAGCCCTTCAACGTCGATGAGTTTCGTGACGTGATCGCTCGGGTCATGCGAAAAAAAGGGCTGAGTCTCACGCCAGAGAACGAGCTCCACAAGGTGATCGGCGAGAACATCCGCCGCTCGCGCAAGGACAAGACGCTCACGCTCAAACAGATGTCCCGGCGCACCGGCCTGAGCGTCTCCCTTCTCTCACAAATTGAACGTGCAGAAACGTCAGCGTCGATATCCTCCCTTTACAAGATTTCTGTCGGCCTTCAGACGCGCGTGCGCGATCTCTTTGGTAGCTATTGAATGACTGAAGCGCCCGAAATCCAGATCAAGACGGTCGACGACATAGGTATGGACGCCATCACGGCGTTTGCGAAATTACGAAGCTACACGCCTGGACGGGGCACTTATCTTTTCGAGGCGCTTGCCCCGGATGCTAACGCTGCGCGTTACTCCATCGTCGGTTATCGAGTAAATCGATCGGAGAGCATGCCGCCAGGCGTCGACGCCGTAGCCGTGCAGTGCGACGAGATGGCCGCACGCCCTCGGCCCGAATCGTTAGCGGAGGCCCTCGCTCTTGGTTGCATGGGCTACGTGAACTATGGCGTCGCGACGCTCCGCCAGGGCATTCGCTTGTGCGACGACGAATCCACCGCTGGACAGTTCTTGGTCGGTGCCACCGTGATGGTGTTCGATCATGAAAACGGACGGGTCACCGTAGCTGGCAGAAAAAAGGGCAACCTCGTCGAGCGGTGCATCTGGGAAGCGCAGAACGGACCCGCCATCGCTCAGCTCGAGGGTGTCGACGACAGCGCCCAACCCCAAGATGTTTCGAGCGTCATGCGCGACGAGAAATTCGCGGCCAAGGCCATTCGCGCCAAGGCCTTTGTCGGAGACGAGTTGCCTCGCCTGGTCCTCGCGCAAACTTACTACGCACCGGTCGGCGAGAGCGACCCCTTCAATGTCTACCGGGCGTGGAGAAAGCTAGCCTCGAACACTGGCACGTCCAGCTTCGGCTACTACATCGATATGGGAGAAACACCCATGTCGCCACCTCTGCACGTCATGGGACTGAGCGATGAGTTGTTGTTCAGCAGACGCCGAGATGACGATGACGACGGCGATCCGGGATTGGTATTGGCCGACGCCCTGCCCCACCGAAAGACCACCGGAGATCCGCCCGATGTCGCGGCCAAACTGATTCGTCGCGTCGAAGACTCGAGTCGCCATCTCTGGGGGGGCGCCGTTGGCTATTTCTGCCCGGGAGGCGAATCACAGCTCGTGCTCGCTGACCGCACCATCACAGCACAAAGTGGGAATTATTGGCACACGACGGGAGCCGAACTGACCGAAGAGGGGGACGCCATGGAGGCCCCCGAGTTGGCTCGCCACGCCGCGAGTCAGGGCCTCGCAGCCATCGCCATCGCGCAAGCTCAGCCGACAAAAACGTCCTGATTCCAAGAGCCCACGCACAGTCTCACGACGCCATGCGTCAAGACGATGTGACCGTCTCGTGACATGACTTCGGCGCCAGGCTTGCTAGTTCATCAGCGATGGAAACGCCACGAGACCACTTGAGAGAGAACATGAACTGGGCTGCGAGCGTGCCCTTCATATTGATACACTTGGTCCCGCTCGCGATCATTTTCACCGGAGTCACCGCGCGCTCAGTGATCTTGTGCGTCACGTTGTATTTCGTCCGCATGTTCTTCATCACCGCGGGCTTTCACCGGTACTTCTCGCACCGAAGCTACAAGATGGGCCGCATCATGCAGTTCCTTATGGCCTTCGGGGGCACGACCTCCGCACAAAAGGGCGTGCTCTGGTGGGCCGCCCATCACCGTCACCACCACAAGCACTCCGACGAAGAGAGCGACATTCACTCGCCGCGCCACGGGTTTTGGTGGAGCCACGCCGGTTGGATTCTCTGCGACAAATACAACGAGACGCGGTTCGACTTGATCCCTGATTTGGCGAAGTACCCAGAGCTACGCTGGCTCAATCGCTTTCACTTGGTTCCGCCAACCATGCTCGCCATCGCCTGCGTCGCGATCGATGGCTGGCCCGGGCTGGTCATCGGCTTCTTTCTGTCGACCGCCGTGCTGTACCACGGCACCTTCACGATCAACTCGCTGACGCACGTGTTCGGGCGCCGGCGGTACGTCACCGCAGACACGAGCCGCAACTCGCTCATCCTGGCCCTGATCACGCTGGGCGAGGGATGGCACAACAATCACCACTACTATCAACGAGCCACCAACCAGGGGTTCTTTTGGTGGGAGATCGACATCAGCTTCTACGTGCTGAAGTTGCTGTCCTGGCTGCGCCTCGTCCGGGGCATTCATACGCCTCCACAGCGCGTACTCGACAGCAACCGCGTGAAAGACGGCTGCATCGACGTGGGCATGCTGACGGCACGAGGGAAGTTCCTCTCCGCCTGAGCGAGAGCGTGGCGACTGCAGACCAGCCGTCCTTGGGCAGCTGCAATCAGGGAAGGCTCACCAGTCGATGTCGGCGCGCGGATCGAACGGCATGCCCCCGAGCACGTCGAGCGCCTCGCCGAGCTCTTTTTCGTCGTGCTTGCTCACGCCAGCGGTAAGATCGGTGGACGTAGGATAACGGACCAGAAAACGGACGAACATGTCTCCGGGGTTCTTCTTCTTGCGCTCGACTCCCTTGCCTCGCAATCGCACGCGGTCGCCACTTTGCGTGCCGGCTGGCACCGTGAGCTTCACCTCGCCGTCGGGCGTGGGCACGCGCACCTGGGCACCGAGGTAGGCCTCGGCGATGGTGATCGGCAGATCGAGTAGGAGGTCCGCGCCATCTCGTTTGAAGTACGGGTGCGAAGACACCTTCAAGGTGAGCAACAGATCGCCTGGCGGACCGCCGCGCGTTCCCGCTGCGCCCTTGCCCTTGACGCGCACACGACCGCCGTCTTTGGCGCCCGGCGGGATCCTCACCGTGAGGGTCTCACCGCCTTGTCCTCTCGGCGTAAGCTTCAGCATGGTGCCGCGTATAGCGTCGACGAAATCGAGCTTCACTGTGCTCTTCCTGTCGGCTCCGCGTGCCGCGGGAGCTGCGCGGTGCTGAGCCGTCGGGTCGTCGCCACGCGTCCGGCGGAAGAGATCGCCCAGCATATCGCCAAGACCACCGCCCCCGCCGTGGACAAAAAGGTCGTCGAGATTGACTGCGCCTCCTCCGCCAGGGCCACCAAACCCCCCAAAACCCTGAGCGGCTCGGGCGCGGTTGGCATCAAAGCCAGGCTGCAGGCTGAGCTCGCCAAACTCGTCGTAGAGCTTGCGGCGCTTCGCGTCGCCAAGCACTTCGTAGGCGCTCGTGACCTCTTTGAAGCGCTGTTCAGCGCGTTTCCCGGGGTTCCGGTCC
The DNA here is from genome assembly GCA_029941785.1 of Polyangiaceae bacterium. Classification (GTDB taxonomy): domain Bacteria; phylum Myxococcota_A; class Polyangia; order Polyangiales; family Polyangiaceae; genus JAPYTK01. The sequence continues at coordinate 80,500 of JAPYTK010000001.1, forward strand.
GGGTGGAGCTGAGAGGCGAGTTTTCGATACGCCTTCTTGATATCCTTGTTCTCAGCACTTCGGGAGACACCGAGCGCCGCGTACGGGTCCTTCACCCGCTCAACTTAAGTCGCGCGCTGCATGCCGACAAGCCCCGCGACGACGACGACCCAACAAGGCCAATCCGAGGAGGGAGACGATGGCCCACGGCCTGCTGCTGCGGCGGCCGTTGGAGGGCAGGTAGTGGCAGCTACTGACGACATAACCGCCGCGCTTGATGCCAGAGCCGCCGCCCGTCGCGGCTGCCGTGCCATTCGCAGCTGTAGCCGCGCCGCCCATTCCGACCGGGTCCATTCCACCCGCGCCACCCGCGCCCGTGGTTTCACCACCGCCGGTGCCCGTGCTACCGCCGCAACTGTCCACACAGGTCGCGGACAGGCAGCCCCGAAGGTCTTGATAGGCCGCGTTGCTGTCGCACTCCGAGCCCGGGGCGACAGCATAAAAACAACTGAAACACTCCGGATCGACGGCACACGCCTTCGCGCGGTCGCAGCACGAAGCCTCCATGCAACCGTCGCAACTCTCCACCGGGTGCGTGAGACCACAGGTGGGAGGCGGCTCACACTTGCTGTCGCCTACACACTCCGTGGCGCAAGCCGTGTTGCAGACGCAAGCGAATATCGCGTCGTACAAAGCCGCCCCCGCCACGTTGTCGATGCGACATTTCATCGCGCACGACGCGCTGAAACAACCGCCGAGGCACTGCAGAAAACTGACGCAGCCGCCGGCCGATTCGTCATCCCAACAAGCGCCGAGCTTGGAACTGCAGAGCCCGTTCTTGATGTGGGCGTCGCTGCACACATCGCAGCTCTCCGGCAAGTACGGCGTGCCGTTGATCGCCGGCTCGATAAAACTGTCGAACACTGCCGATACGCGCGCTGCGATCGCGTAGGACGAGCAAGCGGGGCGGGAGTCTCCCGTCACGGCGGAGTTCACCCCCGCGACGTACTCCGTGCCGCCCGTCGTAAACAGTGCGGCGCCGCCGCTATCACCAAAACACATGCCTCCCGTTTTTTGGTTGATGAGGAAACGCACAGCCGACGGCTCTTCGACCGACAGCAGCTTGTGATTGCGCAGCGTGTTGTTGTTGTTCTCGGTTTGTCCGTAACCAACGACGTCGAGTTTGTGACCCTTGTTGATGCTGTCCTTCGCCGGAGGCATGGCCTCGATCATCGGCGTGCTGGCGGTGGCGCCAGAGAACTCGAGCACGGCAAAATCGAGCGCCCCACTCTGGGTCCACGCGGGATGCTCGTAGGTCTTCGTGACGGGGTACTTCACATCCCACTGGTTCTTGGCGTGGGAGTTCCCCTGCCGAAGTTCGCCCTTGTTGTTGGACTTGAGGCAGTGAGCGGCCGTCAGCGCCCAACCCGTGTCACCCTGCACCTCGATGATCGTCGCGGAGCACTTGCCGCCCATGTGGTAGCTGACGACGGCCTGGTGCGTCGTGTCGGGACTGCCGTTGACAATCGCATCGCTTCGAGCGCCGACCGGCTCGTCCATCAAATCCCCCACGGATTCTCCTTCCGGACCACAAGCCATCACGAATAGCCCGAAGCCGAAACACGCCAGCTTGCGCATGGACACTCCTTTCTCGCCCCCAGCTAGGGGCCCTCGCCACATGATAGCGCCTCATCCCAGTTCGGCAAGCTCGCACGATCACACTAGAAATCTACACTCGGCCGCGATGCCCTGGCACACCTACGGCGGTGGTTGTACGGTGGTGCGGATGCGGCGAACTCACCCGACGAAAACTCTACGTATCGTCCTGGCTGCAAGCCTCGTCGCCGCGAGTTTGACCGCATGCGGCGGCGCGACCTTCGATGGTCACATCTACCGTGGAGATGGCTTCGCCTTTCAGATCCCCAGCCAACCCGCTCACTACCGGCGAATGAGCCATTCGGGAGACGAATTGGCGTGGCAAGACACCAAGAGCGGTGGCCACGTGCTGTTGGCAGGACGTTGCGGCACCGACCGCGATGATGTTCCGCTCGTCGCTCTCACGCGGCACCTCTTCCTCCAATTCACCGAGCGGAAGACGATTCAGCAAGAGGTCTTGCCGTTCGACAATCGCGAAGCCATGCACACCATGATGGATGCAAAGCTGGACGGCGTGCCGATGCGCTACGACGCGTGGGTGCTTAAGAAGGACGGTTGCATCTACGACCTTCTCTACTTCAATGCGCCTGGCCGCTTCGAGGCCGGGCTCGCTGATTTTCGGCGCGTCCTAGGAGGATTCGCGACCTTGAGTTCAAACCATGAGTGAGGGCCCAAACTCGCACCCGGTGCCGACGCCCTCCAAGCGATTCGACGCCAGCCCGGAGCCGAGCCCTCTGACGCGACTCGCTGCGGAGGTCCTGGGCTTCCTCACTCACATGGGCCAGATCGGGCGGCTTACGGTCGACGCCCTTCGCGCCATTCTCGTGCGCCCCTTCGAGTGGCGGGCGACGCTTCACCAAATGGAGACGCTCGGCGTGCGGTCCTTGGGCATTGCCTCTGTCGTCGCCCTGTTCACAGGACTCGTCATGGCGACACAATTTGCGTACGGCCTGCAGAAGTTTGGGGGCATGGAGTACACTGGACGGATCATCGGGCTGAGCTTCTCTCGCGAACTCGCCCCCGCGCTCACCGCGGTGGTGGTGGGCGGCCGCATTGGATCGGGGATCACAGCTGAGCTCGGTTCGATGGCGGTGACGGAACAGATCGACGCCATCCGCGCGCTCGGGGCCGACCCCGTCAAGAAGCTCGTGCTCCCGCGACTTGCGGCGAGCGTCATCATCATGCCCGTCCTTGCCGCCTTCGCGCTGGTCATCGGCTTCGCAGGTGCAATGTTCATTTCGTCAGCCGAGTTCGGACTCTCAGCGAGCTTCTTTTTGCAGACGGCCCTCGAATCGGTACGTTTCGCCGATTACTTCAGCGGCCTGTTCAAGACACCGTTTTTCGGCGCGATCATCGCACTGCTGGGGTGTCACTTCGGCTTGAGAACGCGCGGCGGCACCGAGGGAGTGGGCAACGCCACAACCCGCAGCGTGGTGGCCATATCGATTTCGATCCTCGTCGCCGACTTCGTTCTCACCAAGGTGACCATGCTCATCTGGCCAAGTGGGTTTTGAGTGATACCCACCACCGCGAATCGACGCCCATTGGGGGGGACCTTCCCGGGCCTGTTGGTCGGAGCATGCTTTGCCCTCGGCGCGTGCGACAGTGGCCAGAAGAGCGAGGCTCCGGCCACCTCCATTTCGAAGGCCCACCGCGCGCCGCCCGAACTGACCGGCCGGCGCGAATTTCTGGCCCGGCGAGACGGCCGCTGCACCTTGTATTGGACCGACGGACAGCGCGTCGGCAGCGAGACGCCAACAGACTGTCCACGCGAAATTGAAGACGGGGAGCGGCTCGAACTCGCAGGCAAAACGTGCATGAGGCACAGTACCGATCCAGGGCGACGCCGACCCACCCGTTGCCCTACCGCGATACTAGAGTTGGCCTCGCCAACGCCTAAGAGCGAAAAGCCCTGAAGCTAGTGGCCAGCCCCGCGCAAGTTTCGATAGTCCTCGCTGACGGTGAACGCGACGAGATCACGAACCTCAGCGTGCCGACCGATCCACTTGATACGGTCCGGGCCGTACGGCGGTAGCTCCGCGTCGGCGCCCGACGCCCAAGCCAAGGCGTCGATCGCCGCAAAGGGATCGCCTGTGGCGAGAAGCGCAGTGCGAGAGGCCCAAACCTGAGCGGCCATCCGCAGGCCGGATGCGCGGTTTCCGATCGACCCGATGACCTGGTCGGCCAAGTTGACGAGCCTCGGGTCCTCGTTCGTGCCCCCCGCATCGACCATCCGCTGGCCAAAGATCTCGAGCTTGCCTGGATCGACACCTGTGGGAACGAAGTCCGGTTTGTGCAGCTTGAGAAAGGCCGCTAGCAGAGGGCCGAGATCGCTCGGTTCGGTGCGAACCAAAGCCGCCGTCCGCGCCTGAAGGGTCTTCATCGCCCGACGAAGTAGAAAATCGCGAACCCCCACTCGGCCACTGCGCAAGAGGGCCTCGCCAAACACGATCGTAGGGGGAGTGCCCGCAACGTCCACGCCCGCCACAGCGACATAGCCGCGCTCGAGCGCTGCCGAAACCAACAACGTCACTTCGCCGAGCCCCGCAGAAGCCGCGATGTGCCGCACGCGGTCGTTCAACTCGGCATGTGAATCCCCCAGCAAGGTGGCACCGAGGCCCGGCAGGTCGAGCGGCACCGCCGCGTCCATGATCCCACGGCTGTAACACAACAGCTGGCGAAACGACCGGCTGAAGACCGAAGGGGCAAGCCGTTCATCATTGTCCGGGTCCACAGCCGCAGTGTTCATGCCGGTAAGACGAACCTGATCACCGTGAATCGCTGCCAGACTGGCGCGGGCAACCTCCGCCACATCGTGGTCGCCGCGCAATTCTGCCACCGTGGCGGTCATCGCGAACAGATTGGTCTCGAACCGGCCAGCGCCCAAGCCTCGGCGCACCTCCGCGGCCGCACGGCCGAGCAACACGTCCGCGGCTGCGTGTTTCTCTTGGCGCCGGTAAAAGTCGACCAGTGCCCGTACAGGTTCGGCATCCTTGGTGAAGCGACGACGCGCTCCAACCAGCACCGTTTCGGCCTGTTCAAGGTCCTTGAGTTGTTCAAAAATCTCTGCCAGGCGAACCGTTCGGACACATTGGTCGACCGGATCCTCTGTGACGTCGATCATCGCCCGTTGTTGGGCGAGCGCCTTGTCCGAATGCCCGTCGCGCAAATAGAGCGAGACCAACTTCTCCCGCGGCCTCATCTCAGCCGGAGCGATGCGAATCACCTCTTGATAGGCTTTCTCGGCCCGTTCCGTGTTGCCGAGCGGGCCGTCGTACAGCTGCCCGAGTTGCAGGTAGATGGCGCTTTGCTCTTCGGCATCGACGAGCAGTCGACCCAGCCTCAACAGCGCTTGTTCGGTCGACGACCAATCGCGATCCACCGTGCACGCCTCCACGTAGGCGCGCAGGGCCTCGATGTTATCTGGGCTTGCCGCCAACGCAGCCGCCAGAGCCGCTTTGGCTTCGGCACCCGACCCCGTCTCCGCCAAGAGTTTGCCACGCATCACCTCGAGTTCCGTCCGACGGACCGGATCCTCCACATAGTCGAGGCGCACTCCCAGCAGGTCAGCCAAATCGCTCTTCGCACCGCTAGCCACGTAGATGGCACGAAGAAGCTCGAAGCTGTCTTTGTAGCCGGCATCGATTTCAGTCACCGATTCGAGGAGACGTCGTCCGTTGTCCGTAGCGTCGGCATCGTCCCGGGATAGCCAGAGAGAAGCCGCCCGGTAAAATGCGCCGGCCCGTTTGGATGGCGTTCGACACACGTCAGCAAGACGTTCGTAGGCCTCCGCCGCCCTCTCGACCGGACCCCGACGATCGAGCAGCTTTGCCTTGAGAATCCGCGCGAGCAAATGCCTCGGCCAAATTTCCAGGCATCGATCGAGTAAGAACTCTCCCCTCTCATCCCGGCCATCCATCAAGTGGAGTTCGGCCGCACGCAGCCACAAGGTGGCGGCATCGAGGATTCTCTCTTGCTCGGCTACGATCTGGTCGACAACTGCCAGCATCGCGTCAGCATCGCGGCGTTTCATCGCGTCGGCCTGCAGCACCCGAAGGCTCCATGGGTCATTGGGGAGATGCTGCAAAATCTCCTGAGCCAACGCAGCCAAATCTTCGTTCAAATCCTCGCGACCGCGCAGCCGCGCCGCGAGCTTGAGATGCGCCACAGCCTCGGCACCGCCAACGACGCCGGCAACCGCCGTGAGCGCGGCCGCCAGTTCGGCGTCAGTGCTCTTTGCTAAGAACCTCGAGGTCAGCACGTGCGACAAGGCCAAGGAACTTCCTCCAAGTTCGAGAGCCTCCTTGAGGATTTCATGAGCCCGTTCGTCTTGACCCGCCGCGATCAAGTCGTAGGCTGCAGCCAAGGTCAATTCTTCCCTCAGCGCAGGGTCGCTCGTGGCTCGTGCCGCGGCGCGGAGTTGCGCTGCATGCGCCAGTGCATCCACTCCCCGTGTCGCCAAACGTCGACGAAACATGGGTGCGAACAACTCATCGCCGAGGGCTTCAGCGCGCTCGGTGTAGGCCTTCATCGCATCCCAATCGCGGTCCAGTTCGCTAGTGAATGCTCCCTCGACCGCAAATTCGACGACGGTCACATCCTCGGGCGGACAAACCGCGCGCCGACCGGTCAGCGTCGCGTGAAGCTCGCGCAGTGAGGCATCGTTCGGACGCATCGCCAGCGCTTCGTCAAGCAAGGCATCGCGGTCCTCGCGAGTCACATCGGAAGGATGGAGCGCCTGACGCAGCCGTTCGATCGCCGGCTCGACGTGTTCGCATTTCGCGCGCCGTGCAAGCCACTCGTGCTGAGTGGCGTCGTCAGCGTGGGAGCGAGCGATGTGGTGAGCCAGACCATGAGCCAGCGACCAGCGCGCATCGACCGCCACCGATCGAGAGAAGGCCTGGACAGCCTCGGATGACAACCCCGCTGCATCGTAACGCAACGCAGCCTCACGCCACGCCGCAGCCGAAGCGTGCGGATCCTCGATGGCTTCCGCCTGAGCGGCAAGTGTGATCGCAGCTCCGACCGCCGTGGTTTTCTCGGGACAATGCCTCAGCGCCATTCGAAGCAACAACTCACTTTGTGGCGACTGTTCGAACGCGATGCCTAGTTGATCCCGCATGGCAAATTCCGCCGGCGAGGGGGTCGCCAGTGGCTCGTCCGACGCACCGACATGATCGAGCTCGTGGAGCAACAGTCCGACCAGCCGGCCATCGTTTTCGCGATCCGGCAGCATCTCGGCAACCTCGCCGCGACGGTGAGTGCGGAAAGCATGCTCCAAGACGACCGCACGCCCAGCACCGTGCGAGGCGTCCACACCCAACAATTCGCGGCTCGTCGCCTCCGCCCCATCGAACTCGATGCTCCCGAGGGCGATCGATGCGAGGCAGCGCCCCAATCGCACCTCTGCGCGATGCCTCGGGGTACCGACGGGGAAGGTCGCTGCTGGTGCGTGCTCACCACAGAGCACGCCGGACACCGCCGCTGCTAGCGTCTGGTATTCCTCATCGCGTGCGGTGTCGGCGATCCATGAATCGAGTCGCTCAAAGGCCAAAGACCCGAAGGACTTGGCGGAGAGGGCAGCCAACACCAAACGATCCGCGGACGAGAGAACCTCGGCCCCCCCATCGTTCACGAATGCCGCCACCGCTCGTTCGTCTCCCGCCTCCAAGGCGCGGGCCACCAGCGACCGCTTCGCGAGCGATCCATGCGAACCTTCCGCCACACCCTCGAGAGCCGACAAGCCCGCTTCGCGCAAATCGCGGTGAGGGGCGGCCAAAGCCGCGCGGAGCCATCGACTACCGCCACAGAATGTCTCGTCGACATCGAGTGCAGACAAGGCAGTCACGGCCTCAGCGACATCACGACGCCGCAGGGCGTCGCGGGCCGCAAGAAGCGTGACATAGGGATCGGAGACATCGGTTCCATCCCGTCCCTCGCTGCGCATCGCACGCAAGACTTCAACGGCCTCCTTGAGCGGCACCGGAACACCCTCGAGGGGTGCTGGAGGTTCATCTGTCAGCGCAAGAGTCACAGCGAGGCGCTGCAAAATCGGTCGCACATCTGTCGGCGAGGCGCGCTGGGCTTGATCCAAGCTGCTTTGATAGGCCGGGTCGCTTGGCGCCTTCAACCGCCGCAAGTACCCCGCCAAGCTGTACGCGTGAACCTTGGCATGGCGGGAAGCCACCACGCGCGCCTCTTCGTCCAGCAGATCCGCCGCGCCTGACCAACTTGCTGCGCTCACCGAAAGACCTCGTCGCTGCCGGTGTGCCACGGGATCATCAGGACAGAGTTCGAGTGCCTGCCGCACGACCTCCGCGGCCCGCTCGGGCTCCCCCGCCATGGCGTAGAGTTCGCTCACGACGGTCAGCGACCGTGCGGCCGTTTTGGGATCGTCGATCGCTCGCACCTCTTCGTACAACCAATCGGCGCGTTCCGCCCAGGCGTCCCGATCACCGCGCTGGATGAGGGAAACCACAGCATCGGTCCCGGGTTCGGCCTGCAGAACGACTTCGCCATCGTCTTGAAGCATGGGCGCCTGGGTCTCCGACGGGATCTCGGTATCAGGGGCCATCGCCACCGCCGAGATGGCGACTTCATCCGTGTCCTCGCCATCGAAGCTATGGGCCTCGAGCACTCGGTGCTGTGCGCTCACCTCGCCGGTGGCCGAACCGTGAGCAGACGCGCCAAATATGAACTCGTCGTGCGGCGACCCCTCGGCACCGGAGAACGGCGGAGGCGTCAATGCCGTCTGCCCGGAGCTGCTCACCGGAGCATCGTACGAAGGCGGAACGACATCCGTTTCGGGGGCATTGTGTGAAAAGCCGCCCGGGCTGATGTCATCCGACGATGCCCCAGGCAACTGCGACGGTGGGGAGACGACCGTGTCCATCGGCATGTGCCCTGCCACCTCAGCCGCCACGCGCTCCGACTCGGTCAGTGGTGCCTGAGACAACGGGCGCACGGCATCGTAGAAATCGACAGCGGGGGCGACCGGCGACTCGCCGAGTTCGCCATCGAGCAGCTCGACGTCGCTGAGATCGTCCAGATACTCTTCGCCGGCGACCGCTTCGGCCTCCGACTCCCACTCTCGCGTCGTGACCTCTATTGCCCCTCGGGGCACGGTCACGTCTTCCTCGCCATCGGTCTCTCCGGCAAAGGCGGACTCCGCGGACTCCTCGTCTCCAAACAAGGAGTCGATGAGTGCGTCATCCTCCGGTCGTCCGGCACCCGTGTCGAGCACCCCCGCCGGTATGGATGGCTTGTCCGACTCTCGATTCGTCATGACATCCCCATTCCAAGTTTCTGTCGCAGTTCGACCAACGCCGGCGACAATGCAAACGACAAGGCGTGGCGTGCCCGAGGTTGACCATCGAGCGCAGACCGAGCCGGCGAATCAGGCGGGCCGATGACATCGTCGAGCACCGCCGCGGCATCGGCACACGCCACCAGCGCCATGCGGTCAATGCTGTGGCGTGCCGCCGCGGCCCACGCCCGAGCGTCCTGCTCCGACTTCACGACGTCTTGGCAAATCGTGCCAATCGACTTCTTGATCTTTCGTGAGAGTGCCTTTTTCATTGCGCGCTGCACCTCGCGATACACCGCGTACGGCGGTTCTGGTGTGCTGACACCCACCTCGTTGCACACCGCCGTGGCAATCGACGCGATCGTATGGTCGTCGCAATGGATGGCTGCAGTCGTGCCTCGCCGCAAGGCAAAGGCCTCACGCGCCACGGCCGCCCGACGACCGGCATCGAGCGGCGCGGTCACGCGTGCCCCGAGAATGAGCGCGGGGCGATCCCCCGCTACGCCTTTGATGGCCAAGGACTCCCGACCACTTACATATAGATCGAAATCCGACACGCCCATCGCCCCCATCCAGCGGGCAACCTCGACCTTCAACGCGTCTCCGTCATCGACGCGATCTCGTCGACCAACTCCCTCCGATTTCAACGACGGCCCAAGGGCCTCGCTCACCGCAGGAGCGATCTTCGCAAACAATTCACGCAGTGGGCCGGTTTCTCCCGCATCGGCGATCGCCGACAGGGTCGACTCATCGAGCACGGTTTGCGGTGCCGTCGCCATACGCGTGTCAATGCGAGCCGCCATTTTTGCGTCTTCATCATCGCCCTCCCCCAGAGCGATCAAACATCCCAAGGCTACACGTTGAACATCGCGAACACCCTCGAAGGCCGCGATGTCGATCATCAAGCGGATACGCTTTGCATCAAATGGATTTGCCGCGAGCTTCTCGTTGACCACGCGCATCGCTGTCTTGACGGCCTGCGCGCACAACTTCGGCGCCACGCCTCCCTCCATGAGAAACCGCACCGCTTCATTGTCGTCCGGTACCTCTTTGAGCAGCTTGCGCACGGCCACAATAGCCCGCTTGGGCTTGGACAACTTCTCGCGGCAAATCACCATGGCAAGACGTGCTGCTTCGGCCCGCCCCTTAGAGCTGTCACGCTCCTCCATCAACTTCTCGAGAATGCTGAGTGCTTCGTTCCAGTTCTTGGCCTTCGCTGCGAGACGGGCCAATCGTTCTCGCACTTTGATCGTCGATAGGCCGGATGCCTCGAGATGCTGCAACACCTCAAGAGCTTTATTTCGATCTCCGAGGCGTTTCTCGTAGAGGTCGACGGCCGCGATGCCAGAAATGAGGCGTTGCTTCTTTGGCGCTTCATCGAGACTCGCCAATTTCGCCAGAAGTGGAGCGGCGTGCTCGAAGTCGCCGCGCGCGATGTAGATCTCACCCTTGAGCGCAAGAGCCCCCACATGATTAGGCTGCAGCATCGTGACATTCTCGAGACAGCCGAGCGCGGCATCCTGATCGCCCTGTTGCCGCATGGTCCGCGCGCGCTCCCAGTACATCTTGGTGATCTCTTCTTCGTCTTCGGTCACTTCGAGACGCAGTTCAATCAGCTCAAGTAGACGCTTCGTGTCCTTCCGCGCCCGTACTCGCCGAAACAATTTGTCGAAGGCCACAGGACGGGTGCGGTCCCGGTCGAGGGATCGCTTGAAGGCAATCTCGGCGTCCTCGTGCGCCTCGGTTCGCTCGAGCAACACCAATCCCGCTTCTTCCCAGAAGGCCGCAGCGCGCGCATCATCCTTGCACAAGCTGCCGAGCCGGGCGCAAGCAACGCCCCAAGAAACGGGCTCGTCGAGTTGCACAGCCGCAGCACGGACCCCCTCCCATGCAACGAGGTTCTTTGGCTCCGCCTCGGCAACGTCCTTGAAGCTGCGAAGAGCGCGGCGGTTCGCACCTTGTACGAGGTCGGACCATGCGGCCATGAGCTGGGCGTCGCGACGAGGCTCTTCGCCCAAGACCTCACCCACACCACGCCAAGCAGCCGCTCGACGCTCGGGATCTCCCCCGGGAAGTGTGAGTTCAAAATTCATCAAGCGCGCCGCCTCGTAATCACTCTCGATAAAATCTTGTTTCGCGCCACAGCGAGTAACCAAATCGATCGAAGCGGCCACGCACAAGGTCTCGACTCGCGCACGGTCCGTCAAGTCTTCAGCGAGCGAACGCCACGCTTCGGCTTCGGCGCGGGCGTCTTGTTCCGACACCGCATCGCCCAGCCAAGCCATCTTCGCGGCCGTGCTTCCAGAACACTCGACCCACGATTTGGCGGCCCGCAAGGTGTGCTCGCGTTCACGACGTACGAATCGCGTCAAACGATATCGCTCCGCCGCGGCGATCGTCTCCCCGACAGGACCCAGCAGCTCGATCTGTTTCAGAGCACGATCCATCGCCTCCTGGTCCGGCGTGTCGCCGCGCCACAGAACACGACCCAACGCGGTCGCTGCCGCAATGTCCCCTCCGGTATTGAGGTTCTCGAGCTGCTCCAACGCAGCCCACGCATCGAGCTCGCCACCTTTTGTCGCGAGGCCCAAGCCAAAACGCTCGAGCGCCCCCGACGCGATATCCACGTTGGACTCCTCGGCAAACTCGACAGCTCGCCGGCGCGCATGAACGTCGTCGGGATCGACGGCCCGCAAAGCCCAACCCAACACGAGACGCGCCGCTTGTGACGCATCGGGCAAGACACGTTCAAAGGCCTCGATCGCGCCCTTGCGATCGTTGCCATGCCATAGGTCCAGCGCCGCCTCGAGGCGCATGGCCTCAGCCGCCGCCGCGTCGTCGATCGCGTCAGCGCATGAGGTCAGAGCCTCGGCCGCCGCAGCGTGCTGGCCGTTCGTCCGCTCGACTTGAGCCAAGAATGCGGCCGCGACCGGGTCAGCGGCACGCCGCTCATGTTCGTCCCGCAACCACTTATGGCCGTCGTCCTTTCGCGTGCCACCCCACGCCGAGGCCGCGGCGATCAGACGCAAGCCGCTCCTCAGTTCCTTGTCCGACTCCGCCTCGGCGAGCGCAAACAGCCGATCGGGGCGGTCCGCTCGGACCGTTTCGTCCGAGGAGCCGACGACGTATGCGAGCACGGCCCGGGCCAACCACGGTGGCGACGTCGATTCGGTCGCCTCATCGGCGGTCCCATCAGCCAAGGACGAAAATACGCGTCCGGCCGCTTCGGCGTCACCCCGCAAGAGATAATGTCGCCCGGCGGTGAGCAGCAAACCGCGACGCTCCTCCCCTGGCTCCACGTGGGCGAGGAGTGTATCGGTCGCGGCCTCATACCAGCTTTCCTCCCCGATGAGCGCCGCCAAACTCCGCGCCGTGCGCGCCACACTCGCGGCATCGACCCCGAGTTCTACGGCTTTCGCAAGCGCACGCTGGCTCCCGGGAATGTCCCCCAAACGAACAGCTCGCAGGTAGGCCACAATCATCCAGTGGTGGCCCGCTTCCACCGATGGGCCCAAAAGCTGAAGATAGGCCTCCAAGGCCTCGTCGAGCATCGTGGTGTGCGCGCCCCCGGGCGCGTCGAGCTGCGACAGCTGCATGAGCAAATCAAGACGCAGGTTGACCGCGACGAGGCTCTGCTTGTCGAGGGCCATCGCTCGAGCGTAGGCCGCAAGTGCTTCGTCCATCTCCCCGCGGGCTTCGGCATCTGAGGCGATGCGCAACCACGCCGCTGCAGCGACGACGCCCTGACGCTCCTCGATGTCTTCACGGGCAACCGCCAGCGCACGCTCAGGATCGCCTGCAGCATCGGCGACGGCCATGCGGAGGCGCGCAACCACAGGATGACCGGGTAGGTGCTCGGCAGCAGCGTCGAGCAACGCCGTCGCCTCTCCGGTTTCGCCGAGGCGCCGTCGGAGTTCCGCCGCTCGAAGCAAGGCATCAGCCGCGTGGGCCGCGGTGCGGTATGCCGTCGGCACACCATTGTGGTCGGCAGCCGCAGGGTCGTCGAGCGTGCTCGCGATCAACATGCTCTGGCCCTCGAGGGCGTGAGCCCATAGATTCTCGTCACCTCGATCTTGAGCCAGACGCTCGAGCTGCTGGCGCGACCGAAAACGAGCTCGGCCCGCGATCGCCACGACCTGATCGAGCAACGACGCCGCCCGCTCCAGATCCCCCGATGATGCGACGAGCTCGGCTAGCTCGATCAGCAACAACCCTCGCCAGGTAGGATGCTCCGTCAGGCGACTGCGTGCCTCGACCACCCTGATACGCGCGAACACGTCCCCTTCGCAGGAAGCCAAGCGACCGAGTTCGAGCCAGCATGTCGCGTCGTCCGGCGCCTCCGATACCGCTTGTTCGAGCTGCGTTTTTGCGCTCGAAACGTCTTGCTCCACATCCTCGAGGAAGATGGCCAACTCGCGAAGCGCCCGGGCCGACTCGACTGTCGTATCGGCAGACTTGACCAAAGCCTCGAGCAATTTCCCTTGGTTCTTGTCTTCGCGCTTGTTGCCGTAGATGCGCACGAGCGCCTCGAGAGGCTCGCGAAATTGGGGTGCGGTGTTGTACGCCGCGAGATACTCGCGAAGCGCAGCCTTCTCGTCGCCGCGCAGCTCTTCGAGCACACCGCATTCATAACGCAACAGTGCCGACTGCTCTGTGTCGTTTTCCAACGGCGCTTCCGCACGCAAATGCGCGAGAATCGCCTCGACCTGTTCGCCGGAGCCGTGCAACGTCATCCGTAAGGTTGGAGCTTAACGAAGCCTTTACAAGGAGCCTATCTCTTTCGACACTTCTTGGCGCTGCCAACTGCCTGCGCTCTCACCGCAGGCTTCGTCCCCGATCGCAGCTATCAGGCGAGCAAATTGTCGAGCTTCGCGTTGACTTTGCTGGCGATGGGGCCCTTCATCGCTTTCATCAAGAAGGGTAGATCGATTTCGACGCGAATCGTGCTCGCAGAAACGGAAACGGTGCCCTTGACCCCCTTGGCAGGTCCGTTGTCCCCCTTGAAGCGTATGCAATCCGCGTCCCAGGAGTAGGCGAGCCCCATCTTGCTCTTGAGGTTCTCCGCGAGCTGCTCAGCTCGCGTCTTTGCTTCATCCAGCCCAAGGGAATGAGAGCGGTTGATATCTATCGATGCCATGACTGGTTTCTTTCAATGACGCATCCGAGATGCCTCACCCGAAACGGCCGGGCGAGCGCGCTAAAAGCTATCGCTACTTGAGTCGCTTGACCACCCAGAAACCGCGAGGCGTGTCGATTGGCGGGCTGACCTCGCCCTTCTCGAGTTTGAACAGCGCCAATTCTGGTCCGGGCTCGAGGATCCCCCGGTACATCCGTCCTGCATTTTTTGTCGACCCAGGATCGCCTTTCTTGACGGCCGCCGCGAAGTCCTCGGCAGCAAGTTCGGAAAGCTCAGTCGCGAGTTGTTTCGCAGCCTTCTTCGTTCGGGTCTTCGGCGACGCGCCCTGCGCCCCCTTATAC
>JAPYTK010000002.1:0-69490 GCA_029941785.1 Polyangiaceae bacterium
AAGAAGGCAAAGAAGAAGAAGTCCAAGGCAAAGAAGGCACCTCCTAAAACAGCGAAGCCAGCCGTCAGAAAAAAGAAGCGAAAGTGGGCCGCGCCAGGCACGCGCCACCCCGCGGGCCTCGCCATCGATGTCGGCGGCTTTCGAAAGAAGAGCGGGCGCTGGCTGAGCATCGCTCACCATTTTGACGGCAAGGTCGGAAGCGCCACCTGCGGCCCCAACGCAAAGCCTGCTCAGTCGGAAGAAGCTCGCGAACTACGTAAGATCGTATGTGAAACGGCCAAGCTCGGCCTGTTCACCTATGTCCTGACGCCGAACTTCGACCGAGACCACTTCGACCACTTCCATATGGAAATCAAAGGATCCGTTCACTGGTTTCTCTACCATTAGCGACGTCGCTTGCCCCCCGAGGTCTACTGAACACCTGCACGGTGCCGTCATTTCGCACTGGCGAAGCTCCCCCAACACGGGCTATAAGGCCCCCGCTATGCCCCAGCGACCGAACGTACGCCGTAAGCAAAAGACCCGCCACTCACGCAAGCTCGCCGCCTGGCGACAAAAGCAAGAGCAGGCACAGACGGCTCCGAAAGCAAAGAGTACCGACAAGGGGTGAGCCTCGCGCTCACGCCGGTATCGGACCAATCTCCTGCTCATCCGTGATCACGGTGTCGACCGCGACATCGTGGTCGGACCGTGGCAACGCCTCGCAAAGCTGCATCTCGTAGCACACGCCGATCGCCACTGCGGGAGGTCGGTAGCGCGGTAGAGCTCCATCGTAATAGCCCCCGCCGTAACCGACACGAAACCCTGCCGCGTCGAACAACAAGCCCGGCACGACGATGACGTCGATACGGTCGATGAGCGGAGCGCTCGCTTCGGGTTGCTCGAAACCCCGGCGGCTGGGGACGAGCAACCCAACCTCGTCGAGACGGCGAAAGACCATGGGAAAGCCCGGCGCCTCGATGAACGGATACGCCATCTGACAGCCGCGTTGACGAAGAACAGCATCCACACCGCGTAGATCGACCTCGCGCAGCCGAGCGATCGGCCAAAAGAGAGCCACGGTCTGGGCCTGTGCGAGCTCGGGTCGCGCCAACAACCGCCGTTCGATTCGTTGGTTGAGAGGCGCCACTTCACTGGGCGACATGCTGGCGCGACGACGACGAGCCCGCTCACGTAGCTCCTGTTTGGCCAACGACGTTTCCGACCGCTGAACGAGATCCTCACCAGTCACCGCAAGATGGTGCCTCGACCCGCGGCACGACGCAATCCGGAGATGGGCCAAGACGGGCCCTGCCCTTGCCGTAAAGGCCGCGTCGGTGCAAGACTGCTCCGACATGCGCGTCGGTATCATCGTCCCCGCCTTTCAAGCTCAGGCGAGTATCGGACCCGTAGTGCGCGGATTGAAAGCCCATTGGCCCGAAGCGGGCGCAGTACTGGTCGTCGATGACGGTTCGACCGACGAAACGAGCCCCCGCGCCAGAGAAGCGGGAGCCGAAGTCCTGCGGCACCCTGAAAACCGGGGCAAGGGCGAAGCGCTGCGAACCGGACTGCAAGAGCTGGCCGCCCGGGGATTCGACGTCGCCGTGTCGGTCGATGCCGATGGCCAACATCCTCCCGACGAAGCCTGGCTTTTGCACATCGGATGTGACGACCCCAACGCCATGGTGATCGGCGTCCGTGATCTCGCAGATGCTGGCGCTCCCCGCAACAATCAGTGGTCCAACGCCTTCTCCAATCGAGTCTTGTCCGCTTTTACGGGACAGCGACTCGACGACACACAATCGGGACTACGGCGTTACCCGATCACGAAAACGCTCGCCCTACACGGACGCGCACGCGGCTACGCCTACGAGGCAGAGGTGCTCATCCGCGCCATCGCCGCCGAAATCCGTATCGTGCACATCCCCATCGACGTCATCTACCCTCCCGAGGACGAGCGGATCTCACACTTTCACCAGGTACGCGATCCGGCGCGCATCGTCGTCCGCGTGGTGAGCACGGTCCTCGAAGAACGCTGGCGAAAACTCTTCAGGCGTCGCAAGAGCAAACTCTCCCCTAGCGGTACAGCTCATGAACTCGAGTGAGCAACGACCCGCGTCGCGCGGACGACGTCGAGACAGAGGCCGGCGCAGTCCACCGCCTTCAACCAAGAACGGCGGCTTTACCTTGAACCGACGCCTCCGCTTCGTCGCCCTCGTGATCGCCACACCCATTGTGGCTCACCTGGGCGTCGTGCTGCTCACGCGCATGGAGCCACCCGACGTTCGCGTCTCCCCCCTTTCCATCTTTTCCGCGTCGGACGACCCGGATCGGCGCGAGGTGAAGCTCTCGTCCACGAAGCCGGAGACAGCACCATCGATGTACGCACGCAAGCGCGGACAAGTAGGAGAGGTGAGACTTCAGGGATCGCCTGAACAAATAGGTTACGCCCACAGCCGGTTGCTTCACGCATCGATGGTTGCCACCGAACGAGCCGTACACGCGCAGTTCGCCGAACATGTCCCACTGGCTCCGCTACGCACGCTGATCACCGACTTGGGACGATTCCGGTTTCGGCACATCGATCGCTTCATACCCACCTCCTATCGCCGAGAGCTCGCCGCTCAAGCCCTCGGTTTTCGGCCCGACCCCTTCGCGTCGCACATGGACACCTTTCAGCGTTTCGTGTTCCTGCAGTCCTTGTACGACATCGCGCTGTCCTTCGAGAACTCGCCCCTCGTCGGGTGCTCCAGCTTCACCTTGAGCGGGGCGCAGACCCAAGAAGGGCATGTCTTGTTGGGACGGAACTTCGATCTCGAAGGTCCCGAAGTACTGGATCGCGAAAAGGTCGTCTTCTTGGTGTTCGAGCGCGACGATCGTGGTCAAGCGGCCATCCCCTACGCGTCGATCTCCTGGCCCGGATTCGTGGGAGCGGCGACGGGGATGAACGCCGCTGGACTGGCTATCGTCCTGCACGGCGCGCGAGGGGGCGAAGCGGGGCACGAAGGTGAGCCTGTCGCCCACACCTTGCGCGAACTTCTCGCCACGGCCCGATCGACGACGGAGGCTATGAAACAACTCAAAACCAAACGAGCCATCGTGTCACATATGGTGCTCCTCGCAGACGCGAGCGGGAAAGTGGTCGTCGCGGAGCGTGTGCCCGGGCAAGCAACCCATTTCCGAGAGGCACCGCTCACCCGTCTCACGAACCACCTCGAGGGGCCCCAAAAACTCTCCCCGGAGAACCTTCGCGTAGAGCGCGAGACCTCGTCTTTAGCAAGACGCCAGCGCCTCGACGAACGTATTGAGAATCTTTCGAGCCCCGCGACCGTCAAAGACGTGGTGAGCATCTTGCGAGACAAACGAGCTGCGGGCGGAGACAAGCTTCCGTTGGGACATCGGGACTCCATCGACGGTTTGCTCGCTACCCACAGCGTAGCGATGAACCTCTCGACCCGCGAACTGTGGGTGAGCGAGGGACCAGCCACCTTAGGCCGCTTCGTTCGCTTCGATCTCAGCAAACTGCTCAATCCTCGGTACCGTCCGTCTGGCCCTCCGCGTGTGGAGACGATCGAGGCTGACCCCATTCTTCGCGATGGACGCTACGATGCGTGGAAGCAAGCCGGCGGCCAGCATCACGACGCCCGGCCATTACCCGGATCTGCACCCTAGATGAGCCTTCCGCTTCAACGACGCCATCTGCTCTCGCTGCTCGCCTGCGCCGCCCTCGTGTGCGGGTGGCCGAGGGCCAGTGAAGCAAGCGAGCGGGACGTCGTTCTCGACGGCGTAAAAAAAGCCCGCACGGGCCTGAAAACCCTGCGCGCGGACTTCAAGCAGGAGCGGAATATCAGCCTGCTCGCCACCCGCGTGAAGAGCACGGGCACGATCGCCATGGTGCGGCCAGACCGACTGCGATGGCAACTCCATGCTCCGGACGCAGTGACCTACTGGATCGGGCCCGAAGGGGTGGCCATCGCCACAAAGGAGGGCGTCTCGAAGATCGGTCGCGAAGCCGCTGGCCGTTTCGCCGCGGTGCTCAGTGACTTGATGCAGCTCTTGGCGGGAGACATCGACAGCCTCGGCCAACGCTACCGCCTCGAGGCAAAGCGAGGCCCCAAGTACACCACGCTGACCGCGACGCCGAAGGAGGCGGCTCTCAAGAAACAGCTTACCCGCCTCACGCTGCGATTGAAGAACGACCAGCTCTGGGCGATGGACCGCGTCGTCATCATCGAAAAGAACGGAGACCAGAGCGACATTGTTTTCTCCAACCCGGAGCGCAACGTCGCGATCGATCCCAAGACCATGAAGCCTCCCAAACGGTGAACGAGAGAGTTGCCGCTGGCAGGTCGGCGCCGAGCCGCTGAGAACTACAACATCGACACGGGATCCACGTCGATGACCGCCCGTACCTGGCGGTCGAGCTTGGGCAGCTCAGTGGAGAGGCGCGACAGAACCTGGCGAAGGGGCGCCCGGGTCGCGGCGCGAAGCATCACACGAAAACGATAACGGTTGCGCAAGCGAGCGATCGGCGCCGCCGCGGGCCCGAGAACCTCCACCTCGCCTGCTTCCGGCGCAGCTCGCGCGAAGGCCGCCAAACGACCGGCCGCTCGTCGAGCGAGTTCTTCGTCCACCGCATCGATACGCAACAACGCAAGACGGTGAAAAGGCGGATAGCAAACCTCTTTCCGATCACTCAATTCACGGTCGAGAAAACCTCGTACATCATGGCGACATGCAAAAGCGATCGCCGGATGGTTGGGGTCCCGCGTCTGCACCAACACGCGACCACGTTGCTCACGGCGACCGGCTCGACCAGCCACCTGCACCAGCAACTGAAACCCCCGTTCGGCAGCCCGAAAGTCCGGCATGGACAAGGCCGCATCAGCATTCACGACGCCGACCAATGTCACCCCAGGCAAATCGTGACCTTTGGTCACCATTTGCGTCCCTACCAGGATGTCGACCTCGCCCCTACGAACGCGATCGAGAACGCGCTGAGACTTCGCACCACCGGCCACGTCCCGATCCAAGCGAGCCACGCAGGCATCGGGGAAAGCCTCAGCGATCGTCCGCTCGAGTTTCTCGGTACCGAGGCCCTCGAGGATGATCTCGCCAGATTTGCACTCCGAACACCGCTCGGCCAGCTTCGCACCGTAGTCGCAATAGTGGCACCGCATGCTGCCACCCCGGGACCGATGATAGGTCAGGGCCACCGAACAGTGTGGACAGGTCTGAGCCACACCGCAGCCATCACACACAATCGCCGGCGCAAAGCCGCGGCGGTTGAGGAAGATGATGCTCTGTTCGCCCGCCTCGAGGGTTTTCTCGATGGCCCGAAACAAGGGAAGGGACAATAAACGATCACCCGTGGGCCCTGAACGCATGCGCTTCAAATCGACCGTTTCGACCAGGGGCAACGGTGCCTGTGTCGCTCGATTGGGCAATTCCAACATGCCGAGCTTGCCGCGACGAACGAGGGCCATCGACTCGATCGAGGGTGTTGCAGAGCCAAGCACAGCGATCGCGCCCGCCCGATGGGCACGAAGCAAGGCCATATCCCGCGCATGGTAGCGAACGCCATCCTCTTGTTTGAACGAGCCGTCATGCTCCTCGTCGACGACCACCAAGCCAAGATCGGGTACGGGGGCAAACAGTGCCGAGCGAGCCCCCACCGCCACCCGCAGCTCGCCGGCCCGCAACCGTTTCCACATCGCGTGACGGTCCGCGTTGGAAAGCGCGCTGTGCACGACGGCGACAGCATCTCCGAAACGAGCGCGAAAACGACCGAGGAGCTGAGGCGTCAACCCGATCTCTGGCACCAGAACCAAGGCCCCTCGACCTTGGTGCAGAGCTCGCTCGATGGCGTGCATGTAGACCTCGGTTTTTCCCGACCCCGTGACACCGAACAGCAGGAAGTTGCGGGTGGCCGCGCCGCTTCCGTTGAGCGCCTCGATGATGGCCGAGGAGGCCGCGGCCTGAGCCTCATTCAGCTCGGGCGGTTCGTCGCGTGCGACCGCGTCGGCGACGGGCCCGGACAGCTCGACACTGCGTTTTGCGGTCGACACCAGGCCGAGCGTCTCGAGCTTCCGGACAGCGTTGCGCGCGTTTTTGAATTGCCGCGTGAGAACCGCTACCGATTCTTCTCCATTGGCGCGCAAGCGGGCCAACACGGCGGCCGCTTGGCCCCGAAGAGAGCCGGGAGCCTCGACCTTGTCGGTAGGCGAGGCGAAGAGCTGCTCGCGACCGCCAACCTTCGACCCCCGACCGAGCTTGTCGCCGGGCAACAGCTCTCCCTGACGCTGCAGTGCGCGAAGTTGGCCGCGCTCTACAGCAGGTAAGGCGAGCCTGAGCACCTCCCCAATAGGCGCAAAGTAGTATTGGGCGAGCTCCACGAGAAAGGAGAGGAGCTCCGGCGGTAGGACCGATTCCTCGTCGATCACCGCCCGCAGAGGCTTGATCTTCGCTGGATCGATCGTCGGCACGCGCCTCTGCACCGAGAGCACGACACCGAGCACCTTGCGACGGCCCAGATCGCAGAGCACCCTCGCGCCAGGTTCAACTCGGTCGACGAGTTCCGGAGGGACGAGATAGGAGAAACTGTTCGCGAGCGGAACGGGAACCCCCACGTCCGCGAGGAGCAGGGCTCCGGCCGGGGCCGGCGAAGTCTCAGCGGGTGTAGATACCACCGGTATTGAGTCGAGTACCATTCTGGTCCCGACCGCCCCAAACGATCATGCTCTTTCCGGTGGAGACCGCCGAATGTTCGGCGCGACCTTCGAGCGCGGTGGGCGTCGTCCCATCCCATTTGTTGGTCGCCGGATCGAAAACGCCGCCCGTGTTCTTATACTGGTTCGACGGCCCGATCCCTCCCCACACGACCATCACCTTTGAGTCCTCCAACCATGTCGCCGTGTGCAGATGCCGAGAGCCCGGGCCGTTTCCGCTGAATGGCGACCAGCTATTAGAGGCCAGTGAGAAGCCGTCGTTGAAGTACAGGTCGTTAACACTATCGAATCCGCCGTACACGACCATGCGCGTCCCATCGAAGATCGCCGTGTGTTCGTAACGCGAAGCGGGCTCGCCGACGTTCTCAATCTTGCCCCAGGTGTTGTCCCCGACCCGATACACACGCCCGCCGACGATTCCGTCACCAGGTATAGGAATATTGTTTGTGTTTGGACCATCACCAAAGCCACCCCACACCAACATCTGTTTATTCGCTTCGTCCCACACGGCGGTGTGTCGATCGCGGCCGGACGGCGACTCGACAATGGAGGTGGCGAACCACATGTTCTGGTTCGGATCGTATCGCGAGCCGGAGCTGAGATGATTGCCCGCCTCGTCGCGACCTCCCCAAATGATCATCTCGTTATCGGTCCATACGGCAGAGTGGAGGTAGCGAGCGGACAAGTCCTTCGCCGGAATCACTGTCCAGGTGTTCGTGGCAGGGTCGAGTGCGCCACCATCTGCCAGGGGCATATTGTCCTTCCCACGCCCTCCCCAAACCATCATCACGCTGCCGGACCACACGGCCGTCGCGTCGCTGCGAGCCGCCGGAGCATTGACGATGCTCACGTCGCGCCAGGAGCTCGTCGCCGGATTGTAGATCGCCCCCGTGTTCATGGCGCCCGTGCCGCTCGCATTCGTCGAGCCACCCCAGATGATCATCTCGGTCCCCGTCCACACCGCGACATGGCGCGAGCGGGGACTCGGCGCGTCCTCCAAAGCTGTCGGCTCCCAAGGATCGGCACAGGACCCCTCGGCGCAGGCACCGAAACACGCATGGCCACAACTGCCGCAATGCTCGGATGAGGTCTGCAGATCAACGCATAGGGCCGGTGGACAAAAACTGTCGACGCCGGGACAGTCGCAGGTGCCCGCGTCGCAAACGGTTCCCGGCTGATGCGAGCAGTCGTCTTGATTGAGGCATTCGACGCAGATCCACTTCGCGGTGTCACATACGTTGGTCGGTTCGGGGCAATCGCTGTTCGATTCGCAAGTGATGGTCGATGCACCGCCAGCACCGCCGCTGCCAGTTGCCGTTCCACCGCCTACTGAACTCGCCGCACTCCCGCTCGTGGTCGCACCGGAGTTCGGCGGCTCAATTCTGAGGGCATCCGAGCAGGCGACAAGTGCCACCAGCCACACGAGACTCAATAGCTTCCAAGCTGAATTGCGGTCGAATTTGAAACCAAAAGCGAAATTCATCAATTGCTCCTCGCGGCCACCCTGGACCGACGACCTTTCGTTGCCACACGTTAGCAGGGGTTGGCACATAGGCGAAGTGCGGGTTAAGGTCCGCGGCCCCTCATGGATCTGACCCCGATTTTAGTACGAATTCGAGCCTCCGCGGCCGCGGCGGTGCTGTTGGCGCTCGTTTCGGCATCGGTGGGCTGCACCCCAAAGGTGGGCGATAGCTGCGACACGGCCGTCGATTGCTCGACCTTGGGCGATCGGCTGTGCGACACAAATCAGCCCGGTGGCTACTGTACGATCTTCAACTGCGAGCCGGACGGGTGCCCCGACGAGGCGGCCTGCGTCGCCTTCGATATCGAGCTCGATCCCGCATGTGGGCCGCTCGACGACGCGCACGCGCCGCGCTTTGGACGCACGTTCTGCATGCGAGTTTGCGAGGCCGATGACGATTGCCGCAGCGGCTACAAGTGCCTCAAACCGACAGAGCAAGACGCCTTGATGCTGGATTTGGAACAGGAAAATGCCACCAACACGCGGGTGTGCTTGGTCGAGACAATCCCGATACCGGCGCCCTCCACCCCCCCCGGGATCTGCGAACCCGGCGACGGGGGAGGCGGCCTCACGCCTTATCAGCCCACGTCGACCACTGGCGCGGGCGGAAGCGGCGGCGCGGGCGGAAGCGGAGGGGCCACGTCGACCAGTGGCGCGGGCGGAAGCGGCGGGGCCACGTCGACCACTGGCGCGGGCGGAAGCGGCGGCGCGGGCGGAAGCGGCGGCGCGGGCGGAAGCTGATGTTTGGGCTACGCCCAATGCGACGAAAATTCACGGCGGCGCAGCGAGATCTCGGCGCTGACAATCCGGTTGTGCGGGCGGGTGCAGCCGCCGATTTGCCAAGGCACGAAGCGGGGCACCGCGATGAGGTGATCGAACTTCTGTCGAGTGCGCTGCAGGACGACCACGCGCAAGTGAGAGGGGCCGCAGCACTCGCACTCGCGGACCTAAGCGGCCTCGAAGCGATTCACGCCTTGCGAAAGGCGGCGCGCGACAGTGCTCCACACGTTCGGCAGATGGCGCTCACAGCGATCGGTGAAATAGGTGACAAAAGTGCACTGCCCGAGGTCAAACGATCGCTTCAGGACGAATCGGCGGCGGTCCGCTTTCAGGCGGTCATCGCCTTCCCGCGAATATGTCAAGATCCTGAAACGGCGACCGTCGCCCTTCTCAACGCCACACGAGATGACGACGATCTCGTGTGTCACATCGCTCTACGCATGGCAGAGGAACTCGGCCACGCGAGCGATGTGGTCGATCCCCGGATTGCCGATCGCTCCCTCGAGATGCTCGACCATGATTCGGAACGCGTCCAGTTGGCGAGCGCGGTCATCCTGGGCCGAATCGGTCGTCTGGAAGGTCGGGAGATCCTGCTCGACGCCGCGCGCGGCGTCTTCCGAACAGGAGAACTCGACGATGAGGCTGCAGCGATCGAACTGTGCGGAGAATTGCAGATCCACGATGCCATCGACGGGCTCGCCGCCAGAGCTTTTCAACGGCGTCTTTTTCACCGAGATCCGCTCACCTGGCAGGCCCGAGTGGCTCTCGCACGGATGGGTGAGGCTCGCGCCATCTCATGGATCGAGCGCGAACTCAGCGCTTGGACGCGCGAGCGGCGAACCTTGGCGGTCGCGGCGGCAGGAAAAGCAAAACTCGCAAGCCTGAAGGCGAAGCTCGAGGACATGCGGGACAAGCCGCATCTCGCCGATTCTTTCGCCGTGGCCGAAGCTCTCGCCAATCTGGAGGCCTCCGATGAGCCCGTTGAACATTAACGGCGTCCGCTACGACGACCGCGAAAGCGGGGGACACGTCGAGAGTTACTTCTTCAAAGCAACCGCGCCCGATGCCGAGCGAGCCTTCTGGATCAAGACGACGATTTTTCGAGACCGAACAGGTACACGCGCCGAAGCTTGGGCGATCGCCTTCGACCATCGCGATGCGAGCCGCACGCACGTTGCGGCGAAACACTCGCTACCCATGTCTCAGGCCAGCTTTGACCGCGATGCCCTCGAGGTGCGCTGGAGAACCGATCACGGTGATCAGATTCACGTCAGCGCAAATCACTTGAGCGGCCGTGTACACACCGAAGATCATGACTTGTCCTGGGATCTCCGCTTCGAGTCGCGCGGCGCACCGTTCATCACCCTGCCGATGGAACGCATGTACCGCTCACGATTCCCGTCTTCCAAGACGGTCACTCCCCATCCTGATGCGTCGTTCTTCGGATCGCTGACCGTGGACGGCGAAACGTGGTCGATCGACGACTGGCGAGGAATGCAGGGTCACAACTGGGGTCGCAGCCACGCCGAATTGTACGCTTGGCTACACTGCAATCAGTTCAATTGCGGCGATGACCTGGTCATCGAGGCGGTCAGCGCGAGGATTCCGCTCGGCCCACTCCGACCAACGATGACCGTGATCTACGTGAGGCATCGCGGTCGGGATTTCGCCTTTCACGGGCCGCGCGAACTTGTGACCTCACACGGCGACATCGGCCTTCGTCGATACAGCTTTGAGGCCAAGAACCGCAGCGCGAGGATCCGCGGCGAAGTCGACGCTAAAACCGCCGACTTCGTGGGTTTGTACTATCCCAATCCCGACGGCCCGATGACGTACTGCTTGAACAGCAAACTCGCCTCGCTTCGAGCCCGGATTGAAATCACCGGGACGGAGCCGATCGACTTCACGTCGCGCGCCGCCGCCCTGGAAATTGGCACGCGAGCGAGCGATCACGGAGTGAGGATGTACGTATGAGCGACCAGCCGGCTGCAGGTGAAGATGTCTTCAGCGAAGACGATCTGGGACCAAGCGCACATGACATTCGCCAAGCGAGGCGCCGACTCGGCGAGCGCATAGCCACAGCGATCGCGGCCACGTGCTGCGGCGTGTGGGCCGGTGGTTTGATCGCGCTGGGTGCCTGTGCTGCACCGTTGGTTTTCGAGCTAACCCCCTACCCACACTCCGGCAATGCAATGACCGCCGTGTTCGCACGTTTCGACAGTATTGCCGTGGGCTTGGCGGTCGTGGTACTCGGCTGCGAGGCGGCTCGCACACTCCTCGCCTGGCGAAGCGGACAGCTCCTCGCGGCCCGTTTTCGGCGTTATCTCGCGATACTCGCCGCGCTGGGCGCGGTCTTCAGCGCCACTCGGCTCACTCCCGCAATACAGTCGTTGTACTCGCGCGGCGCCCGCCGGGGCTTCGGCGAGGCGGGCCGTCAGTTCGAGGCCCTGCACGCCCAATCCGAAATGGTCGGCAAAGCGACCGTCGTGATCGCGGTCGTGCTTATCTTTCTCCACATTTTTACGCTCCAGGGACGCCAAGACGAGGAGACTGACAAAGTGCCCACCCCGCTGCCTCCGGGCGGCCGCCTCCCCTGATCGGCCCGAAGCTCCCGACCAAGACGAGTGTTGTCGCTCCCGGTGGCGACTTGTACAAAGGAGTCATGAGCGACGATCGCCTGCTGAGCGGCTTCATGAACCACGATTACGTGATCACCTTTGAAATCGCTGACAAAGATGCACGCCAGGCGATGACCAAGCTGTGCGAGGACGACTGGGACGGCGATGCGATCACAACCACGACCTGGGAAATCTCGACCGAGTTGAGCCCCGACAAAATGGAAACCGCCGTGGCAACACACCTCTCGGAAGGCGACCGAGCGGCCTATTATTACCTGACCCCGCCTCTTGGCAGCGGGATCCCTGGCGTGGCGGACGCAAAACGAATTTTTCGCGTGGTTTTGAGTTGATTGGCGGCTTGACGCGATCCTCGTGCGAGCCCTAGTTTCGAGATTCCAAACGGCGAGGCCTAAGGTTGTAGGCCACCCCCCATCATTCCGGTAACATGCGGCGGACGTGAGCAGCTTCGACGAAAAGACCCGAGTTACTCAGGTCATTCGACCCTCGGATGCGAATGAAGAGGACGGTATTGACCGTACCGATTGCTTGGTCATCATTTACACGAAGGAGCCCACGCTGCTCGGCAAGCGCTTCGTGATCGAAGACAGTCCGATGCGCATCGGTCGCGGGGCTGACAACCATATCGTGCTCGACAGTGACTCCGTCTCCCGCAGCCATGCTCACTTCATGAAGCAGGAGCAAAAATGGCTGCTGACCGACGACGGGAGCACGAACGGCACCTATTGCAACGATGAGCAAGTCGTCCGCGAGGTGGCCTTGCTCAACGGCGACCGCATCAAGGTGGGCTCGACCATCTTCAAGTTCCTGTCGGGAGCGGATGTCGAAGCGCAGTACCACGAGGAGATTTATCGGCTCACCATCGTCGATGGGCTGACCCAGGTACACAACAAGCGGTATCTCTTCGAGGCCCTCGAACGCGAGCTGATCCGTGCTCGACGCCACAACCGAGATCTCACGGTGTTGATGTTCGACATCGATCACTTCAAGCGGATCAACGATCTTCACGGGCACCTCGCAGGCGACTTCGTGCTGAAAGAACTCGCACGCATCGTGCAGTCGCGCATTCGTCGAGACGAGGTCTTCGCCCGCTACGGCGGCGAGGAGTTTTGCATCATCCTTCCGGAAACGAAAATTGACGGTGCACTCGAGCTGGCCGAACGCCTGCGAGGCGAGATCGAAGATCATCTCTTCGTCTTTCAACAAGATGAAATCAGAGCGACGATCAGCATCGGCGCCGCAGAGCTCGCCGAAGACGACCGGAACGCATCCGAACTGCTGAAGCGTTCTGACGAGTGTCTGTACGAAGCCAAGAACTCTGGCCGCAATCGCGTCTGCGCATGAGCGCCGACTCTGCGTCGGACCTCAAAGGTCTCGAGCTGGCGCGACGCTTGGCAGCTGTCGATTGCCCAGCCTTCGCCCACCGCCGCAACAGCCGCGCCGGCGCAAGTCCCGACGGACCTCCCCCGATCGTTCTTGCGCGGGGCCGCGGACACGAGGTCACCGACGTCGATGGACGCACCTACGTCGATCTCGTTGCCGGCTTCGGGTCCCTGCTACTCGGCCACGATCACCCCGCCATCAGACAAGCGATCGCGAAGCAATCGACCAAGCTCGTACAAGGGATGGGCGACGTCTACGCGAGCGACGTGAAAGTCGAGATCATGGAGCGCATCGCCGCGCTCAGCGCCGCGGCCTTCGATTGGCCAGACGCGCAGGTGCTCCTGTGCCAATCAGGCGGAGATGCCGTCACCGCGGCGCTCAAGACCGCTACGCTCGCAACCGGCCGCGACACGATTATCGCCTTCGATGGCGCCTACCATGGTCTCGGATACGCCCCACTGGCGGCCTGCGGTTTTCAGGCGGGCTTTCGAGCACCTTTCGCGGAGCAACTCAGCAAACACATCCTCTTCGCCCCCTACCCGGGCGTGCGCGGCGCGACGGAGAGACACGCCCTCGACTTCGTCGCGCAATGCCTGGAGCAAGAGAAGGTCGCCGCAGTGCTCGTCGAGCCAATCTTGGGACGAGGTGGCTGCATCGTGCCCCCAACGAACTTCCTTCGGCAACTCGCCGCCCAGGCTCGGGCGAGCGGCGCGTTGCTCATCGCCGATGAAATCTGGACCGGCTTGGGCCGCACGGGCACCCTCGTTCGATCCGCTGACGAGGGTGCACATGCCGACATCGTCTGCTTTGGCAAAGGGCTGGGTGGTGGTCTGTCGCTCTCCGCCTGCGTCGCGCCGGCGGCGATCATGGGCGCATGGGCCCAAGGAGGCCAGGTCGTCCACTCCTCCACTCACGCCGGCCACCCCCTGTCGTGCGCCACGGCGCTCGCCACGCTCGAGACGCTCGAACGCGAACAACTCGTCCGTCGCTCACGCGAAGTGGGATCGCGGTTCGTGGCCACGCTACAGCGCGAACTCACCAGCCTCGAAGCGGTCACGGAGATCCGCGGAGAAGGCCTGCTCATCGGAATCGAGTTGAGTTCGGCCGCCCTCACGCAACGCCTGGTAGGCGAACTGCGCGAAGCCGGCTTTCTCGTCATCACGGGCGGCGTCGCCGGCGACACCCTCACGCTAAGTCCCGCACTCACAATCGAGGAAGCGGAATTGAACCGCTTCGCCACGACCTTGTCCTCGCTCCTGCACTCAGCTGCCGCCGAGACCGATTGAAGCCTCAGCCATGACGGTGACGACAGCAGAGGCCAGCCTCCGGCGAAGTGACGCCCTGCACGAGCGCGTGCAGCGGTTCATTCGGCAATCCATGAACGCGCAGCCCGAGACCACGTTCGATTCGCTGGCCATCGAGATTGCACGCTTCCAATACGACACCAACCCGCTGCTCGCGCGTCTTTACAACGCCCGTCAGGTGCAAATCCATTCGGTGTCGGGGTCGGAGCAGCTGCCTGGCGTTCCTACCGACTTGTTTCGCCTGAAGCGCGTCGCCAGTCACCTCGCTCAACACGACCGTCGATGCTTCGAGACGAGCGGGACGACAGCTCACGACAGCCAACGCGGGCGCCACCCGATGCGCACGACGGCCACCTACGAACTGTCGGCGATGAGTTGGGCTCCCCAGTGGCTGTGGCCCGACGGCGACGATCTGGACTTCATCGTGCTCGCTGCACCCGAGGATCGAGAGCCTCAGTCCTCACTTGGTTTCATGCTCGCCCGTTTCGCGGAGACCTTGCAGGGAACGACGAGCTGGCACCTCTCGGGAGAGAAACTCGACATTCAGAGCGTTCGCGCTAGGTTCGCCTCTTCGATCCGAGAAGGTCGACGCGTTCTCATCGCGGGCACATCTTTCGCCTTCGTGCACCTTTGCGATGCATGGATCGACGACCCTGTCTCGCTGCCTGCAGGAAGTCGAATCATGCAAACCGGCGGCTTCAAGGGGCGATCGCGCGAGATCTCACCTGATCGGCTCGCTCACATGATGAGTGACCGCCTCGGGATCCCCCTCGACCACATCGTCGGCGAGTACGGCATGACCGAGCTTGGCAGTCAGCTGTATCAAGGGCAGCTTCGCGGTGGAGTGGACCGCTATCACCCGCCGCCGTGGTTGAGAGTAAAGGCCGTCGATCCGCTCTCCCTCGCTCCTGTCGAGTCAGGACAGATCGGCATCGCCCGTTTCGTCGATTTGGCCAACGTCGATTCCGCCGTAGCGATCCAAACAGCCGATCGCATCCGGCTCCACAGCGACGGCACGGTCGAACTGCTCGGCCGTTTGCCCGGTGCCTCTCCACGCGGATGCTCGCTGGCGCTCGAGCACCTCTTCGACGACGAGAACGCGGAACCCAGAGGATGAGCCAGACAGAAGCGAAGCTACGGGTCCAGCACCTGCTCGCCGCGGCGCGGGCCGTGCGCGATGAAACGCACCCTGTCGGCATGAAGGCACGGCAGCGGCTCGTCTATGAGGTCGGGCTGACTCCACAGGGCGTCGAGCTGGCCCTCGGCGAGTACCTCGAATGCGATCCCGATCCGGTTTGCCTCGAACGTTTGGTCGCGCGGGCAAAACCCGCCAGCGCGTGCCACGTCCTGCTCTCGGCAAATGTCTGCACGGCGGCTCATCGCGCCATCGCCTTCGCCCTTGCCAGCTCAAAGCATGTGCTCGTCCGCCCCTCGCGCCGCGACCCCGTAGTCGCGGAGCTGTTGATCCAGCAACTGCAAGCCAATGACGCGTTTGGCGCGTGTGGCTCGATCGAGCGGGTCGATTCCATCGACCCTCGACCAGGGGAACAGCTGCATCTGTACGGACATGACGAGACCCTTTCCCACATCACCAGCTCCTTGCCCGCGGGCATCGACCTGTACGCTCACGGGACCGGTTTTGGGCTCGCCCTCGTCGGGCCAGCACAGGACCGGCCTCCCCTCGCTGCATCCCTCGCACAAGACCTGGTCGTGTTCGACGGCCAAGGGTGTCTCTCGCCGCGCGTGGTGCTTCTGGGAAATGCCACCGCCACCGAGATCGAGGCCTTTGCCGCTCAGCTCCACGAGGACCTGCAGCGCCTGGGGCAAGCGGTTCCACGCGCTACTCTAAGCGACGAAGAAAGAGCTTCCCTGCGCCGCGCACAGTCGACCTTTGAAGCCCTCGGCGGCTGGCTCCACGGCCCTCATCATGCCATTGGCATCGATCTCGAACCCGAGCGGCTTCACCTGCTCCCCGCTTTGCGCTCGGTCGTCGTGACGGGTGGCGGAGCCGACCAACTCGCGTCCTACCTCGGCCCGCACAGCCACATGATCACCTGCGTGGCAGGAGACAATTCGCCCCCATGCTTCGGCCCGCTGCTCAAGCCTCTCGGACGCGCCCGCCACTGCGCGCTCGGCGACATGCAAAAACCACCCTTCGATGGCCCAGTGGACTTGCGGCAGGCCGATGACGCCGAGCGAGCCCAGTGCTAGGTTAAGCCCTTCGATGTCGCGTCAAGAAGAGGAAGCCTCCGATAGCGTCGGGACGCTGCTTGCGCCAAGCCCCTCGCCGCCGGCTACGGCTACGGCTACACTGCACGACACTCCGGGCAGCCGCGTCGACGCGGTGCTCGACTACCTCGCCTTTGTCGCAAAATCACGTGCCCTCAGTGTCCTGCTCGATGAGGCGCCGAAGAAGATTGCGGGCTGCATCCAGGCCGACGTCGCCTCTCTGTATTTGCTCGAGGGCAACGGGCGGAGTTTGGTCATGCGCGGTAACGTCGGCTTTCCGAAACGTGCGCGCGGCACCGTACGGCTCGAAGTCGGCGAGGGGATCACGGGTTTGGCCGTCGAGCTCGCTTACCCAATATCCGTCGCCTGGGCCCCGGGCCATGCCCACTACCGCGACTTTCCCGAACTACACGAAGACCGTTTCCCCTCCTTCTTGGCGGTCCCCATCGTCGGACAAGGGGGGGCGCTGGGCTGCGTCGTCGTTCAGCGAGAGGCTCACCTCCCCTTCACCGAAGCGGACGTGAGCTTGCTCGCCGCGCTGACCGCGCCGATTTCCTCTGGCTTGCGCATGGCCCGGCTGCTCGACGACTTGCGAGAAAAACCGACGAAGCGCACCGGATCGGGAACCCGAAAAGTCACCTTGCCCGCCACGCCGATCGTCCCTGGACGCGCGCTCGGCGCTGTCGCCGCCTTGCGTCGACCCGCGAAACACGCACCGGCGACCAACAGCACGATGGCCAAGGAAATGCTCGCGGCCGCCTTCGAAACCGTCGACCAAGCGGTCAAGGAACTCAGCGGCCGCGCGGAAGGCCGAGAACAGTCAGAGGAGACGGCGTTCTTGAGCAGCTACGCCCTGATGCTCGCCGACCAGAATTTGAGGCGCCGCGCCTTCACGCAAATTGAGGAAGGCTCCAGTATTTCCGACGCGTTGAGCGACCTCGCGCGCGAGTCTTCGCGAGCCGCATCGCGCACCGGCGATCGCTTCATGATCGACCGGGCCCGCGACATGGAGCAACTGTGCGACGCCTTGCTGATGATCGCCTCGCCGGACTCGCGCGCCGTCCTGCCTTCGAAAGCCATCGTCGTCGCCGACACCCTGAGCATCTATGACGTTCTCATCTCTGCACGTGCTCAACCGGTTGGCTTCGCACTCACTGAGCACGGCACGCGCCCGCGCATCCGCGCCTTGCTCGAACTCATCGGGGTACCCGCGATCGTCGACGTCGTCGGTGCCTTCCGATGGATCGGGCCGGGCGATATCGCCTTGCTCGATGCCGACCACGGATTTTTGATCGTCAACCCAAGTCGCGCCGAAGTCGCTGCCTACCGCCAGGAGCGAAAACGCCGCCTGTCGCCTGCCAAATCATGACCCATTAGCTCGACGGGACGAACATCTCGCGACGGTAGTAGCGAAGTTCCTCGATCGATTCCCGAATGTCGTCGAGCGCGCGGTGGGTCTCCGCTTTGGCCGGGGGCGCGAACCGGTCAGGGTACCACCTTCGCACGAGCTCTTTGATCGAAGACACATCGATGGTCCGGTAGTGCAAGAACTCGCTCAACCGCGGCATATAACGCTCGATGAATTGTCGGTCCTTCCAGATCGAGTTACCGCACAGCGGGGCCTTGTTCGGCTCGCAATAATCCTTCAAGAAAGCGAGAGTCTCGCTCTCCGCCTCCTCGAGCTCGATGGTGCTCTGACGGATTCTGTCGATCAGACCGCTCCGCGTATGCATCTTGGTCACGAAGGCATCCATCGATTGCAACGCCGACTCCGGTTGATGAATCACTCTCTCGGGACCCTCGGCGAGGATCCCCAGGTCGGAATTAGTCACGATCGTCGCGATTTCAACGACCACGCAGGTCTCTGGGTTCAGCCCGGTCATTTCCAGATCGATCCATACGAGATTCGCCGACATATCGGGTCGATAGCATCGCCGCGGTGGAACCCAAAGCCCCCAGTCGGACGAGAGAATGTCGTTTTTGGCTTCATGCCCTCTGCCGCGGGCGGTAAAGAGTCATGCGACGACCAACAGGAGGCCAACAGGACCCCCCAACGAGGCCTGTAGGCAGAGATTGAGGAGATGCGAATGCAGCAGAAGACCCGAAAAGCAGCGGCGATGTGGGTGGGCATCGGCTTGCTGAGCATATGTGCGCTTGGCGGTTGCCATGGAAAGATCGCGCAGTGCAATGTACTGATCGAAGTGATCAACTCCGAGGGGAAGAATATCCCCAAAATGTCGACAAAAAATCTGGAGTCCTATGTAAAGGCCGCAAAATCATTAGAGAAGGCGGCAAAGCGCACGGCCGGCGTCGAGCTGAAGGACAGCAAACTGGTCGAGTTTCGCGATGAGTACAAAGAGATGCTCGGCGATCTGGTGAAGGCCGCACGCAACGTGCCGGTCGCGCGCGAGAGCAACGATCCGGTAAAGATCAAGAAGGCGGACGAAAAGATGGACTCCTTCAAGAACCGCGAGACCGACTATCTTGAGCGTTTGAACGCCTATTGTAGCGGCGGATGACCTTGTGACTTTTCGGTGTCGCCCGAGCGCGCTACACCGAGGGTCATGAATGACGTCTACATCTTGGACGCCGTCCGCTCACCGCGTGGACGGGGAAAACCTGGCAAGGGCGCCCTCAGCTCCGTCCATCCGCAGGAATTGCTCGCGCAAACCCTCAATCACCTCGCCGAACGATCGGGGATCGAAAAGGGCGACGTGCAAGACGTCGTTGTGGGCTGCGTCACCCAAGCCAATGAGCAGGGAGCATGCATCGCCAGAAACGCCGTACTCGCCGCGGGCTGGCCCCATGAGGTCACGGGCTGCACGGTGAACCGCTTCTGCGGCTCGGGTCTTCAAGCGGTGAACTTCGCGGCGTATGGAATCGGCGCCGGTCATCAACACCTCACGATCGGCGGTGGCGTGGAGAGCATGTCACGCGTTCCGATGGGGTCGGACGGTGCGATGCTCGACGGCCACAACATGGCCCTGCGTGCGAAGATCGCGATGGTGCCGCAAGGGATCAGCGCGGACCTCATCGCGACCATGCAGGGGTACAGCCGTGCAGATGTGGACGGTTTCGCGCTCGGCAGCCAACAAAAAGCCAAAGTCGCCATCGAGGAAAACCGCTTCGACAAGAGCCTCTTCGCCGTCCGCGATGCCGACGGGCAGGTTCTGCTCGACCGCGACGAGCACCCCCGACCGACGACGACCATCGACGAACTCGGAGGGCTGCGAGCCGTGTTCAAAGACATGGGGGCGACGCCGATGGGGGCCAACGGTGAGACCATGGACCAGCTCGCACTCCAGCGCTATTCCCACATCGAGAGCATCGAGCACGTCCACACCGCGGGCAACTCGAGCGGCATCGTCGATGGCGCCGCGACGGTCCTTCTGGGATCGAAGGACTACTGCGACGCCCACCAGCTCAAGGCACGCGCACGGATCATCGCCACCGCAACCGCCGGCGCCGAGCCCGTCATCATGCTCACCGCCCCGGCGCCCGCCTCTCGCAAAGCGCTCGCCATGGCGAGCATGGAGGCGAGCGACATCGATCTGTGGGAAATCAACGAGGCCTTCGCATGCGTGCCCATGCTCACCATCCGTGAGCTGGGCATCGACCCCGACCGAGTGAACGTGAACGGTGGATCCATCGCGCTAGGCCACCCGCTCGGTGCCACCGGAGCTTGCTTGCTCAACACCGCGCTCGATGAACTCGAGCGCCGAAACAAGCAAACCGCGCTCATCACTCTGTGCATTGGCGGCGGGATGGGTATCGCAACCATCATCGAGCGAGTGTGAGCGACATCCCGCTCGCCACCTCTTGGTTCAAGCGCATCGGTTCTCTGCGGGATCCTGCCTTGCGCCGGACCTTCGCCCAAAACGAACTGTATGGCGCGGACGCAAGCGCGGTCGCCGAAGCCCTCGACGTGGTTTGCCACCGCGTCGATCGGCGCCGACCCGGTGGTCGGGAGACCTTGACGGCTTTCGCGCCGACCCTCACCAACCTCGATCACATCGACCGAGTGGAAGCTGTTCGCAGCGCGGCCATCGAGGAGGAACGGCAGGCCTCGGCTCGCTTGCTGCGCTGCAGCACGCGTCAGGGCCACACGACAAACGACAGGCTCCAGCAAAGCCTCGAAGGGGCGATCGAGCGCGATGGTCGGCCGTTGAGTCTCGGAGAGAGACGCGCCCTCGCCCGGCAGCCTTCACGCTCAACCCTGCGCAAACTCCTACGGGATCCCCACCCCATGGTCGCCCATCTCGTGCTGACCAATCCGCGCGTCACCGAAGAGGACATTCTCGTCATGGCCTGTCGCCGCCCGGCCATCACCTCCATCCTGCACGAGGTCGCGCAACAGTGGTTTCATAATGCGCGCGTCCGTATGGCGCTCGTTTTCAATCCCGGATCGCCGGCGGCCATCAGTGTGCCGCTTCTCGGTCTGCTCGTGCGGCATGAACTCGCTCAGATCGTCAACGCCATGGATATTCCGCCCATCGTGCGAGACACCGCCCGGCAGCTGTATGCCTTGCGGCCCCCGCTCGACACAGACGAGGTGGCCGACGAGCCCGTTTCGGAGCGGCCCGAAAGTTAGGCGCTCTCCGGCCGCTGAAAGACCTCCGCCACGTCGGCTGGAAGTCGCCGCAGACGAAGTTCGTCGTTCACGCATGCGAGCACCGTTTCCGCTTCGCAGATCGCATCGTCACCACGGGTGATCCGATACACGAAACGCACCGAAGCACGAGAGAGCTGAGCCATCACCGTTTCGATGCGTAGGCGGTCGTCGAACTGAGCCGCTTTCTTGAAGTCCAGCTTCGCGCGCACCACCGGCAGGTGCACCCCGTGCGCAACCCAGCTCTCGTAGGAAACGCCGCGCTTGTGAAGCCAATCCACACGAGCCGCTTCGCAGTAGATGAGATAGTTCGCGTGATGCACGATCCCCATCAAGTCGGTTTCGCAGAACCGCACCTGAAGCTCATGATGGGACGTGAGGGCGGAAGGATCAGCCATCGGGAGCTAATACCGCAAGAGATCGCGCAGTTCGACCCCTCGACTCGATTTCCGCACTCGAGCGGTAGCGAGTCGAACCCTCGCCCCGATAAGAAACGCGTCATGAGGGGTCAGTTGCTCGATGCCATCGAGCAGCTTGTCGGCGGCTCGGAACATGCCGAACAGGCTCAGCGCAGCGGTGTGTTCCTTGAGCGTCTTGACCACGATCCTCACGCTCGAGTCATCTCGGCTGAGCGCGTCGTGCAGCCCACTGAGCACGCGATTGTCCGCGCTCGTGAAAATGTGGCCGGCCGAAGACAGTCGATCCGACCGGCCGAGTCTCGCGGGCACGTAGCGAAGCCAAGGTCCTTCCACTTTCAGGTGCCCCACCAAGTCCTTGCTCCACGTTTCGTCCAATTCGACGAGGAGCGGACGCTGATCGGCCAGCGCCGATAGACCAAACTCGCTCGCCTTGCCGGTCAATGCATAGTCCCGCAGCAGTTTTGACACCGAAGGCTCGGCAGGGACGAGATTGGCCGTCACTCGGCCGTGATTCAACAAGGGAACCGGAATCACGAGAATGTCAGGGCGCTCCCCCGCCAATGCTTGAGCCGACCACAGCCGCCATGCCAGGGCAGGGGAGTGAACGAGGACGGCAGCCCGATCGGGAAGTACACGCAAGGCGTCATCCGTCCAGGCGCGCGCCGCATGATGCTGACTGCGATCCGCAGCGAAACCCGCCTCTTCACACGCCACAGCGGCCACCGACAAGTGAAAGACGACCACCATCGATGCCGCGGAGCGGGCCATCGGAACTTGTAGGTGCCAAAGGAAGTGCACGATGGCGCCGATCCCCAATGCGCCAGCCACGGCAAACATCGCAAGCGATAAGCAACGCAAGGCCACGAGCGGATCGGCGGTCAAGCCGCTCGCCCCGGCCAAGGGATAGATGAGGTCGATGAGCGCCAACGTCACCACCGGAGCCACCCAAACGCGGAGACGCTCTCGCATGAGTCCAAAGGCCAAGCCAAAAGCGGCGATCCCGAGAGACACGAGCCCGATTTCGTCGAACCAAGCGTGAAGGGCGAGCTTTCGGGTCGCTGTCACGGCAAGGCTTCCGAGATCTGCTCTCGACAAGGCACGGCCCACATCCCCCCAGTTTCCAGGCGCCAGGGGGCGCAACCATATGGGTGCCAATAGCAGGGCAGCCGCGACAGTCGCCATGCCCGCGAGAGGCCACCGCAAAGCACGTGGGGGCGGCCGAATCGCGGTCATACTGGCCACCGTCACCACGGCAAGCAGGGCGACGCCCGCCGGCAGGCTCTCGGCCATGGTCGCCCCGACGAGCGCCCCGATCGCCAACCAACGACGGGTGGCCAGTGGGGTCATGGCAGCCTGATGAGGGTCACTCACTTCCAGCGTGAGCCATGTCCCAGCGAGAACCAGTGCCACAGCCACGAGCGCGCCGCCGCCCACCGTCGCCTCGAGTTGCCAACTAGGACTCAGCGAGGGGATCAATGCGGCAATTCCGCTGAGAGCAGGCGCGAGGCGGCGCGGAGTGCGCGCTTGCTCCAACACGCGTCGGGTCAGCCGAAACAAGCACCAGGTGGCGACGCCCAGCGCTCCGACCGAGACCAATGCCGCCCGAAACTGCAGTGAACCAAGCGGCAACAGGCCAAAACACTGCGTAAGCGCAGTCGTCACCGCGCCCCCAAAGTCGATCACGACGAGGTGAAGGTCCCTCACAGCCGCCATGTCGCCACGCCATTGCGGGCCGGCCGAGGTTCTCCACAGACCGATGGTTACGGCCAGAAACACGACGAGGATCTCGATGAGGTTATCGAGTCTACTGCGCAGGCGCGGCGCACTCACTCCTGGGAAATGCCACGCGACGCTGTCTGGTGACAAGTTTTCGCCAAGAAAAGCGGGTGGTTGCGCGGGCGAAATCAGGCCCTTGCCCCGGTCCTTCAACCATCAGTAGACTGGTCGAGACATGGTGGGCGAGCGCAACAAGAACGTCGGCGACACCGTCATCGACTCGGACGATATCGAACTATCGACCGAGATCGAATCGGTCGGCGTGGACACCGATGAGCCCGACCTACCCAATGATCGCGTGTACTTGATCGTGGATTACGGTGCCCGGCGTGACGTCGTCGACGTCCCGAGCGAAGGCTGCATCGTGATAGGCCGGGGTGAAAATACCGACATCGTAGTGGCCGAAACCAAGGTCTCCCGGGAACACGCCACCATACAGCGACGGGGCCTCTTCTTGATTTTGCGTGATCTCAACAGCACGAACGGAACGCGCCTCAACGGCAGCACGCTGCGCAACGACGAGCGACGCCTGG
Source organism: Polyangiaceae bacterium (assembly GCA_029941785.1). Classification (GTDB taxonomy): domain Bacteria; phylum Myxococcota_A; class Polyangia; order Polyangiales; family Polyangiaceae; genus JAPYTK01. The sequence continues at coordinate 23,899 of JAPYTK010000002.1, forward strand.
CGAGCGGCGACCACATTCGCGTCGGCAGCGCAGAGCTCACCGTTGCGGCAGCCGCCGGCTCATCGATGGCCGCGCGCGCGACATTGGGCCGACTCGACGTCGAGCTCAATAAGCTCGAACGAGCGACGCTGGTGCGGATCGGCCTGCCCCCAAAACTCAACGCGGGAGCCCTGGAGATGATGGCCAACGCCTTGAATACAGTGGGATTCGTCGAAGAGCGGGGCGAGGAAGGTCAGTACGCCGCCCTGCTCGATACAAGCGATCCGCAAACCGCGGCGGCACTAACGAAGCGACTCGAAAAACTCATCGAGGGGATCGACATTGGCATCGCTCGGTTCCCCGACGACGGATCGACGGTCAACGACCTGTGGAGAGCCGCCGCGAGCAACCAAGACGACGATCTGGACGACGCACCGAAGAGCGGTGTCGCTGTGGCCGATCCAGCGATGGTCAAGGTCTTTCGGGTAGCACGACGCGTCGCGAAGACCGACACGACGGTCTTGGTGCTCGGTGAGACAGGCTCCGGAAAGGAAGTCTTGGCCGAGTACATTCACAACTGCAGCTTACGCGCGGGCAAACCGTACATCCGGCTCAATTGTGCCTCCTTGCCGGAGAGCCTCTTGGTCAGCGAACTGTTCGGTCATGAACGGGGAGCCTTTACGGGCGCGGAACGAAGCAAAGCGGGTTACTTCGAGGCGGCGAATGGCGGCACCCTGCTGCTCGACGAAATTGGAGAATTGAGCGCCAGTGCCCAAGTCAAACTACTGCGCGTGCTCGAGAACCGAACCGTCATGCGCCTCGGCGCAACCGAAGAGATCCCCGTCGATGCACGGGTCATCTGCGCGACGCACCGCACGCTCGAGGAGGAAGTCAAGGCAGGCCGTTTCCGCGAGGATCTGTATTACCGCATGTGCACCTTCACGCTGACCTTGCCCCCGCTGCGCGAGCGCCCGGCAGAAATCGGCCTCTTGAGCGAGTTGTTCCTGCGAAAACTCAGCGCACGCATGGACCGATCGGCACCGACCCTGAGTGACGAGGCGAGTGCCCAACTCACATCCCACCACTGGCCCGGCAACGTACGCGAACTGCGCAACGCCATCGAGCACGCTTTCGTCATGTGCGACGACGGGAAAATTCTTCTCGAACACCTCCCGCCCACCATCCGCCAGTCGGCCGGCTCAGGCCGGACCGACGCGATGGCCGCCGACTCCGCTGGTGGAGTGCGAGACAAGCTCGCCCAAATCGAGCGGGCCAGCATCGTCAAGGCCCTCGCCGACCAAGGCGGCAACCAAACCCGCGCCGCAAAACAACTCGGAATGTCCCGCCGCGCGCTGATTTACAAGATGGGCAAGTACGATATCAAGCGCAGCCGAAGCTGATCGAACCTCGCCCCGCGCCTAGCGCAAGAGCAGGTAGACGACGCACGCCACCAAAATCAGCGCGAGGGATCGCCACACACCGAGGGCACGACGCAATCCGTCCCGCCGCTTCTTTTCGGCGCCCGCCAACCGCAGCGCCTCGGTGAGACTTCCCCCCGGAGCTTCCGTCGGTGCGTTGGGATCGTCGCTCGCCTTCGGTGCCACGGTCCGCGCCCCTGCAGCCATCGCTTCTCGACGGCTCTGCAGTTGTTCGGCGCGTCGCTCAAACTGCTCAAGCTGCGTGGCCCGCTCGGCGAGGGGCTTCGCCGCCCGCTGCAAGACCCACTCACCGATGCGCCGGGAGCTCGCCACCGCGAGGCAATCCTCGATCGCCATCGCAAACTCGCGGGCGCTCTCGTATCGGGCATGGGGCTCCCGGCTCAACCCCTTCATCACCACCGCATCGAGCTGCGCCACGAGCCCGTCCGCCCGCGTGCTTGGCGGATCGATCTTCCCTTCGACAACCTGAGGAATGATATCGACCTGTCGCCCATTGGGGCCCGCTTCAAACAAGCGCTCGCCGGTCAGCATCTCCCAAAACACCACCGCCGCCGCATACAGATCGCCTCGCTGAGTCGCCTCCTCCCCCATGAGCACCTCGGGAGGCATGTACCCGAACTTCCCTTTCAGCTGGCCTGCCCGTGTCACTTGGTCCCGGCCTTTGCCCTGCGCGATTCCGAAATCGAGTAGTCGCGGAAGGCCATCCACGCCCACGATCACGTTTTCCGGTGACACGTCCCGGTGCACGATGCTGAGCCACTTTCCATCGCCACCGCGCGCCAGATGCGCTGCGTTGAGACCCTCGAGCACGCCGCAGATCACACCGGCCGCCATTTTCGCTTCGACCTTGCCGCCGTTCGAGCCGAACACGAGCTGCGCGAGCGATTGCCCGACCACGTGTTCCATGACGAGAAACATCTCGCTCCCTTCGCGCACGATATCGAGGGTAGCCACCACGTTTGGGTGCCCAATTCGTGACGCCAGCCGGGCCTCCTCTCGCAAGACGGACTCGTGCTCTGGGGAGCCAACGAGATCGTCCTGGAGTCGCTTGATGGCCACGATTCGCCCAAAACCGCCATCGGCGGACACGCGCCCCAAGTGAACGGTGGCCATCCCACCACTTGCGATAGGGTCGCCAAGCGCGTACCTACCGCCAAGTATGTCTTCGGGTACTGTCATCTCGCGTATTTCACGAAGCCTACAACATCGGCAGGCTCTGCGTTAGAGTGCGGCGCGTTCCTGCCACGATGGCGGACCAGAGGAAAGGAAGGCCGGTGTGGCCAGGTTCATCGACGATTTGAAACGAACACATCGCTGCGGGCAGCTTCGCACGAGCGATATCGGACACGAAGTTGTGCTCTTCGGCTGGATCGCCCATCGACGGGACTTCGGTGGCTGCATCTTCGTCGACTTGCGCGACCGTCACGGCATGACGCAAATTGTCTTCGACACCTCCTACGAGACCGGAGAGGTCACGCGATTGCCCGGGCGGGAAGCTGAGCCCCTGTGGGACCAAAGCCAGGTGGAGCAAGCCCATCAGCTCGCTGACGAGGCCCGTCGAGAGTGGGTCATCGGGATCCGCGGGATCGTCGTGCACCGAGGCGAAGACAACATCAACACCAATTTGGCCACCGGCGAGGTGGAGGTGCGGGTCGCCGAGACGGTGATCTTCAACCGCGCCGAAACGCCCGCCTTCTCGCTCGAAGACGACATCAGCACCGACGAGGAAGTTCGACTCAACTACCGCTATCTCGATTTGCGCCGAGCACCTCTGCAACGCAGCTTGCGCCTCCGGCACGAGCTCAACCAGGCGACGCGTAGCTACCTCTCGTCGGAGGGGTGCCTCGAACTGGAAACGCCCATTCTCTGCAAGTACACGCCGGGAGGGGCCCGCAACTTCCTCGTTCCTTCACGCCTCCAGAGAGGCAAATTCTACGCTCTGGCCGAAAGTCCGCAGCTCTTCAAGCAGCTCTTCATGGTGGCGGGCTTCGACCGCTATTTTCAAATCGTCAAATGCTTTCGAGACGAAGATCTGAGGCTCGATCGTCAACCCGAGTTTACCCAAATCGATGTCGAGCTTTCCTTCGTGAACCAAGACGACGTCTTTCGACTGCTCGAAGGGCTGATGTTCCGCATTTTCGACGAGACCAAGACCACCGACTTGAACGCTCTCTTTCCGTCCGGTCGCTTTCCGCAAATGAGCTTCGCCGAATCGATGAATCGCTTTGGCAACGACAAGCCCGATCTTCGTTTTGGACTTGAGCTCAAGGACATCACCGACCTGGTCATCGAACACGACGGCGGAGAGATCCCGCTGCTCGCCCCCATCGCCGAGAAATTCAAGAACGGCACCTACCGTCGCGAAGTACCCGCGGAAATTGTGAAGGTCTTCATCATCCCCGCCAAAGCCGGATTTTCTCGACCACAGATGGAGCAACTCGAGAAGAACCTGAGGGAAATCAAGGGCTTCAAGGGGCTCGCGCGCGCGAAAATTGGCGAAGAGGGCAAGTGGACGCAATCGCCTTTCGCCAAGCATGTGAGTGACGACTTTCGCACGCTTCTCAACAAGGAGCTCGGGGTCGAACAAGGTGACGTCATCTGTTTTCAGCTCGGCAAGACCGCCGTCGTCAACGCCGCGTTGTCCAAGCTGCGCCTCGACGTCGGAAAGAAAATGGGACTCATCCCCAACTACGGCCACGACGGAAAGTGGGAATTCTTGTGGGTCGTCAACCCGCCACTATTCGAAGAAAATGACGACGGCAGCTGGGCCGCTGCCCACCACGCCTTCACGCGACCAGTGGACGAGCACATCGAACTCATCGAGACCGATCCGGGGCGCGTCCTGTGCTACCGCTACGACTTGGTGCTCAACGGCTTCGAAATCGGTGGAGGATCGATCCGACTTCACGATCCCGAGGTACAGCAGCAGGTCTTCACGGCCCTGGGTATCGATCACGACAGCGCCAAGGAGATGTTCGGCTTCTTTCTCGATGCTCTGCGGTCCGGCGCTCCGCCCCACGGCGGAATCGCGATCGGCATGGATCGTTTGGCGATGCTCATCAGCGGCGCACCCAACCTTCGAGACGTCATTCCCTTCCCGAAGACCAACCAGGGCGTCGATCTGATGTCGAAAGCTCCGGTCAGCATCGATCAGAGTCAGCTGGACGAACTGTACGTCACCTCCACCGCGACCAAGCCCGAACCGGGCGAGTGATCGCCGCGCTCGGATTGAAAAATCGGCGGAGGAGGAGGGATTCGAACCCCCGGTAGCTTGCACTACGCCGGTTTTCAAAACCGGTGCCTTCGACCACTCGGCCACTCCTCCTCGCTGCGAGAACGCAGCGAAAAAACTCAGGGGCGGAGAGAGCGGGATTCGAACCCGCGGTAGGTTTCACCCTACGCACGCTTAGCAAGCGTGTGCCTTCAGCCGCTCGGCCATCTCTCCAACTTCGTGGCGGGCTCACGATAAAACCCTACGAAGGGCCGGGACCATGCCCGAGGATGACCCCGACTTCAAGAGTGGAAAACGCCCTTGGATCTAGTCAGATCGCCGCCAAAGCGGTATCGATAAGTCATGTCTGTACGACGACCCGTGCTAGTTGGCTCTGTTCTCATCTTTCTGTCTGCCCTTTGGGCAGGGTGTGCGGCTTCGCCCCCACCCGCAAATGACGACGACATCTCAGCGGCATCCGGCGGCGGGCAGGGCGGCGCGGGCGGGCAGGCAGGCGCAGACGGAGAGGCTTTCTTGTGCGGGATCGATTGCACGACCATCGCCACCGGCAACCCCTGCAAACGTTCGATATGTGATGAAATGAGCGGCAACTGCGCCATCGTCGATGCCGACGACGGCGTCGCCTGCAACGATGAACAGTTCTGCACGACCGGCGACGCTTGTTCGGCGGGCACATGCGTCGGTGGGCCTCCCAACACGTGCGGGATGGAGGTCCCGCAATGCCAACTGGTGGTCTGCAACGAGCTGACGACGAGCTGCTCGGTCGTTCCCGCCACGGACAGCACCGGCTGCAGCTCCGACAATCCTTGCCTGATCAATAGCCAATGCTCCAACGGACTGTGCATCGGGCAGGAGAAAGACTGTTTCTTCGCGCCGGTGCCCAACGAGTGCTTCGTGGCCAGCTGCAACCCCGAAAGTGGTCTGTGTGAGCCGCAGCCCGGCAACGAGGGCAAGTCCTGCACCGATGGGTCGGACCTGTGCACGGTCGACAAAACATGTTCCGATGGCTCCTGCGTCGCCGGCACGCCCAAGAACTGCAGCTCCCTCAATCAGGGCTGCGAAGCAGGGCTTTGTGATCCCGGCACCGGTGATTGCAAAGCGATCCCGATCCCCAATGGCGCGAGCTGTAACGACCACAACGGCTGCACGACCGGCGAGCTTTGCACCAGCGGCCTGTGTGGAGGCGGCACGGTCACCATGGCGTGCGTCGACAACGATCAGTGTTGCGCACAAGGGTGCGATGAGAACAACGACACCGACTGCATCCTGAAGATCCTGCTCCTCGGTGAGAGTGTGCAGGACACGATGCAGCTCCCGCACTGGCAGATGTACCGCGACGCGCTGCAGAGCGCGGGCGTCCTTTGGACCGAACACAATCTCAACAACCTCCCCTTCCCGACGCAAAACGAGCTCGACACCTACAACACGATCATCCACTTCGACCAGAGCTCCGCCATCATCAGCGATGCAAGTTGCCAAATCCTCGCCAACTGGCTCGACGGCAGCACCGGGCGAAACATGTTCGTCACGGGGCGTGACCTCTTGTGGGATTTTGCCAACAGCTCGATCAATAGTGGCGAGCACAACCTGTACTCACTCTATGGCGTGACCTACCTGGGCAACTCCTTCATCTCCTCGAACGACGGTCGCATCAACGGGGTGATGGGCGATCCGATCACGGGCGCCTTCCTCTCACCCAACGGCCTCGAGCTCGCAACCAGCGGAAAATCTGGCGGCGACTACGCCGACGAAATGGTCGGACCCGCCAGTCACATCGGCGTCTTCGCGGGCACCACCGGGATGGGGATCGGCAACAGCGCAATGAGTCGCTACGCAGCCAGTGGTTACAAGGTCGTGTGGCTTGGCATCAATTTCCACGATGGCCTGGATTTGCAATCGGAGCGCAACACGCTCATGGCCAACGTGCTGACCTATTTCAAGAACTAGGGCTCAACGAACGACGAGCGGATAAAGCTCGTTGAGCGTCGCGCTGAGCGCGGAGCATCGTAGACCCGGCGAGTGGCGGGCGAGGATCACGACGCGATCGGCCCATCGGCGCCACGCGATCGCGCCCCGCTTTGGTTTCTCGGCGCATAATTTGGAAAAGGTCTTCGTCAGCACGCCGCCCACTTCCTCGGCGTCCCGCACGGTGTCAAAGCGCAATTGCCACAACACCAAGTGGGCGGATTTCGCTGTTGCTCCGTCCTGCACAAACACGGTGTAGCGGTCGCCGCCCCAGCCCGCTGCGGCTCGAGCCGCCTCTTCACGGTGCACCCATTGCTCGAGCACGATTCGCAAGCCCTGCTCACCCATGGCAGCGGTGTCGAGAACCCGAAAGCGACCCGATGACATCGCGCTCGCCGCGACCAGGGCAACCTCGAGAGCCGGCTCGCGCCGTAGGTACTTTTCCACGTGGATGAGCTGCTCGGTCGTCTGAGGCGGTTGTTGCCATGCGCGGTCGACACGTGCCCAGCCACCACGACGCCTCAATTCCTGAACGAACCGGTAGCCATCGACATAGGACGCGGCAAGTCCGGCTTGAAGCACGCGAGGCGTCGACGCTCCCTCTTCGGAGAGCGCGAGGGAAGCCATCAGCGCAAGTCGCAACACCGACGGTGACAACGAAGTGCCGGGCGCCGTGATCTCGAAGGTCGCGGCGGTCGCTTCTCCTTCGCACAAGCCGTGCACCGCCGACAAGGAGTCACTCTGTCCCGGTCGATAACGCAGCCGCCCTGCCAGATCGAAGTGCTGATCCTGCAAGGCGTGCACGAGTTCATGAGTCAAGGTCTCCTGAGCCATGACATCGGTCAAATCGTCGATCAGAAACATGCGATCGGTGTGCTGGTCGTAAAAGCCCGCGAGATTGGCCCGGGCAAGTCGGTAGACCCGCTCCGCCAGGTCGTCCTCGGGTCCGATCAGCCACAGCGCGCGTAGCATCTCTCCCTGGGCCCGCATCACGGCCGACGGCATGCTCTTTTCGTTGAGCGCCACGATACGCGCGTACGCCTCCTCACGTGAAATCACTGTGGGCGCCTGGCGCGATTTCCAGCCGAGCTGACGCGCGCTCGCCACTTGGTCGAAGATTCGCGCCTGCCTCGGCGTCAGTGGAGAATTCGGGGAAGGAAGCGTCGCGGCGACCGACGCGACACCCGCCGGCCGCGTCGTACGCTCGCCCCGCCGAGGCGCCTCCGGCTCCCCTGGCGATGACGACGCACAGCCACTCACGAAGAGGCAGGACGCGATCGCCAATAGAGGCGGTCGGAGCCTAGACCACATCGGTCGAGCCGGCCGCTTCGCGAATGACGTCGATTTTCTTTCGATACACCGCAGCGCGCTCTTCGAGCGTTGCGTCGGGGGCGACCTCCCCTTTACCAAATACCGCAGATCCCGCGACGAGAACGTTCGCGCCCGCCGCAGCCGCAGCCCCTGCGGTCGCGCCGGACACCCCGCCGTCGATCTCCAAATGAGGAGACACCCCGAGCTCGGCCGACATGCGGCGTAGGGTCTCGATCTTGGGTAAGACTTCGTTGATGAACGACTGACCTCCGAAGCCTGGATTGACGCTCATGACGAGCACCAAGTCGGCCAAATGGAGAACGTGTCGCAGGTTTTCGGCAGGCGTATGAGGATTGATCACGACGCCCGCCTTCGCACCCAATTCCTTGATTTGACACAATGTTCTGTGAAGATTGGGCGATGTTTCCTCGTGAACGCTGACAACATCGGCGCCCGCCCTGACGAAATCCGCCACATAGCGCTCGGGCTCCACAATCATCAAGTGCACATCCACCGTCAGCGTCGTCGCCGCGCGCACGGCTTTGACGATCGGAGGCCCGAGGGTGATGTTGGGGACGAAGCGCCCGTCCATCACGTCCACATGAATCCAATCGGCTCCCGCCTGCTGCGCAGCCTCGACATCGAGAGCGAGACGGCCAAAATCCGCAGACAAGATCGAGGGGGCGATCAACACCTCAGGCATAGGTCCCTGTAGCGAACTTTACGAAGGGCGTGTACTAGTACCTGGTCACGCCCACGGTATGGGCAAGCAGGGGATTCGGGGGGAAATGATATTTGATGTTGCAAGCCAGTCGCGGGTCGTGCACCACGGCGCACAATGGAAACGAGTCACGTCTTGAGCCCCAATCTGCAACCAGAGCCGATGCAAAGCTTAGCGATGACGACCCGGCCTGTCACCAAGGCGGATTATGACCACATCGTGAGGGTGATCGACCATTGGTGGGGGGGCCCGAGCAGCGCGCTTGCCCATCCGATCTTCTTTTACGAACTCGGCGAAACCGCCATGGTGATCGAAGCGGAAGGACAACTCGTCGGCTTCCTGTTCGGCTTCATCTCGCCTCAGGGCCCGACGGGCTATGTGCACCTGGTCGGCATTCACCCCGAGTTTCGCCGCCAACACGTAGGCAGCAAGCTGTACAAGTCCTTCGAACTCGCGTGCGCGCGAGCCGGATGCCTCAAATTGAAAGCCATCACGACGAGCGGCAATGAGGGCTCGATACGCTTCCACGTCGCCCAAGGCTGGAACATGGAAGAACGCGCTGACTACGCGGGGCCCGGGCGCACACGGATCGTGTTCACCAAACAAGTCCGCCCACAGGAATGACCCGGTTTCTCGGCCGTGGCAAACCGCTTCTCGCGACGGCGCTCGTCCTCAGCACCAGCGCCTTCACCATGGCCCCGTGCGGCACGTCTCGCGCGGCAGGGCAGACGGTTTCCATCCAGATTCAGCCGGGCACCGATCCCGCCACGAGCGCGGCCATTGCCCGCATCATAGAAGAGAGGCGCCAGTCTCTGCCCCCGCGACCACTGCCCTCGCCGGGCGTTTCGCCGGAAGGTGTCGCCAACAAACACCGGATCCGCGCCATCGCTCAGGCCCTACTTCGCGCGCGACGCCACGAGGAAAACGCCGCCTGGAGCGCTTGCGCCAAAGAGGCCGGCGACCGTCTCGGAGATGCCACGGAATTGCTGAGTCGATCACACCGACTCGACCTGCTGCGCGAATTGCATCTGCAGATCGGATCCTGTCTCAGTCTCAGTGAGACCCCAGCGGACGCGATGCCCCATTATCGAACCGCGACGCTCCTCGACGAAGGACAACCTGCGCGTGGAGACCACCGCGAAGAAGCAGAATTGCGCCTCGCCAAAGCGCGCACCGAAATCTTGGCACGCAAGCGGGGCACCATCACGATCGAGACCTCCCCCCCTGGCGCGACGGTTTGGCTCGACGGCCGCCGTCTGCCGAGCGTGTCGCCGCTTCGCACACCGGTCCGACTTGGTCATCATTTCATTTCCTTACGCCGGTTTCGCTACGAGCCGCAGACCGAACAAGTGCTCCTACAACCGGGCAGCAAACTGAAGCTCGTGATGACCCCTGCGCGATCGGACACGCTTCAAGATCAACTTCAGCCGCAAGCACGAGGGCAACTGAGCGCGTCGGTCCACGAACAGCGCCTCGCTCAGGCCGCGTGGGCAGGCGCAGCGCAACTCGCTGTCATTGCGCCTGCGCCACTACCCGCACGCGGATGGAGACTCCAACTCTTCGACGCCACGACGGGAGCCCGACTCAAGGACGGAATCGTCGTGGAGCAAGCGGGCAGTGACCACTTGCGAAACCGCGTGTGCCAGGTTCTCGGCGAACACTGCGAGCCCATCAAGGCGGGGATCCCCTGGTATCTCTGGCCTATCGCCGCAACGGCCGTGACCGGAGCTTCGATCGCCATCGGCTTCGCCATCGACGCTTCGCGTGACACCGTGCTGTGCCCGCCAAGCGGCTGCCGATGAGTTTCAGCGCGGCTGAACACAAAACACGTGCGCAGTCCTCGCCCGCACCGTCCAGTGTCCCGACGCCGCCGCGATCACAGCGCTCTGACCCCGACCCAATAAGAGAGAGCCGAGGGTCGTCTCGATCGCGGCTTGTCCCGCGACGCAGGTCAGCGCGCTGAGACTCGGGCCGCCCTCGATCCGCGCCTCGCCGGTCCCGCGCCATTGGTCGACGACGAAGTGATCCCAGTCCACGAGTCGCCGACGAGCGAGCGGGCCCGCTGAGATCGACTCCCCCGTGCGGCGGCACGAAGCCACCAGGTCATTACCCCGCGGAGCATCCCAGCTTGTCACCGCGAGCGAGCGCGCCACATGCAGGGACCTCGGTTTGCCGTCGGGCGAGAATCCGCCACTCGCGTCGTAGCGGCGATTCCAATCCCAAAATCGATAGGTCATACCCGTTCGTCCTGGTTGCACCCGCTGAGGCTCGAGCAAGGTCACACCGCGACCGATGGCGTGAGGTGTGCCCGCCTCGATGACAAAAACATCTCCCGGGCCAACCGGAACAAAGTTCATGAGCTGGTCGAGCGGGCCGTTCGCGCCAAGACAACGCTCGACCTCTTGTCGATTCACGCCGTCCCGGAAGCCGAGAAACAAGCCCGCTCCCGCAGCCGCTCGAAGCACAACCCACGCCTCGGGCTTGCCGCTCTCGTCCGGCCCGAGAGCCTCATCATCGTCGGCGGGGTGGACCTGCACCGAGAGGTTGTCGGCCGCATCGAGCAATTTGACCAACAGTGGCAATTGACGGTCATTGTTCGTCGCCACGTTGAGGCCGAGCCACGCCTCCGGCGCACGCGCAATGATTTGCGACAGCTCCTCTCCTTCTTCCGTCACACTCGGAAAGCTCGGCTCGACCGAAACCTCCCACGACTCACCGATGACGCCAGGCGCCGTCGGAAGCGAAAGCTCGCTCTTGTAGTCCGTACCAATACGACTCCCTCCCCAAGGAGTCCGGCTCGGTGGCGTGAAGTTGTCGGGCCGCAGTCGTCTCGGCCTCAGCTCGTGTTTCTCCGAGCCGCGCACCTCAGCGGTCAACCTTCATTTTGTAGCGGCGAAGAGTACGAAACAACGTGCCACGATCCACCCCCGCACGGCGAGCAGCTTCGGCCACGTTTCCCTGTCCCTCATCGAGCAAACGACGAATGTACTGTCGTTCAAATTGCTCGATGAGTTGAGTCTTGGCAATACGTAGTGGCAAGTCGTTGAAGCAGGAAAGCGTATCGGCGCTGGGCGCGCTCGCCCCGCTCGCCGTGAGGGTCGGCGCCACCTGCAAGACGACCAAGTGCTCGAGGTAGTTGCGCAACTCACGAACATTGCCCGGCCACGCATGCCCGGCCAGCGAATCGAACAAGGCCTGATCCGGCTCGATGTGCACATTCACGCCGCGATCTTCGGCGATGCGATCGAGCAGGGCGGGAACCAACATCGGGAGATCCTCCAGCCGCTCCCGAAGAGCTGGCATGGGCACCTGAATCACCGCGAGTCGGTAGTACAGGTCGGCCCGAAAAGTCCCCTTGTTGACCTCACGCCGTAAGTCGCGATTTGTCGCCGCAACCACGCGAACATCGACTCGCTGGGTGTGGTGCGAACCGATCTGACGAACCTCCCCCTCTCCGAGGGCGCGCAAGAGCTTCGGTTGAAGCTCCAGCGGAAGTTCTCCGAGTTCGTCCAAGAACAGGGTGCCGCCATCCGCGCGCTGAAAAGCGCCCACACGATCCTGGTGAGCATTGGTAAACGCTCCTCGCGTATGTCCAAACAACTCACTCTCTATCAAGGTAGGCGGCAGTCCCCCACAATCGACGATCTCGAAGACCTCGTCTTTGCGGCCGCTCTTATCGTGAACCGCTCGAGCCGCGAGCTCTTTGCCCGTTCCGCTCTCGCCCGTGATGAGCACCGGAGCGGTCGTAGGCGCCGCCCGCTCGAGCAAGCGATAAATCTGCCTCATCGCGGGAGAACCGCCGATCATCGCACCGAAACGCGACGCTTCGCTGGCCTCGACGAGTGCATGCTTGTTTGCGAGCTCTAGGCGCAGCTTGGACTTGCCGACCCGAAACTCGGCGGCCCGCGTGAGCACGACCTCGCCTAAGCGCACGCCAACGAGCCTCGTGCCGTTGGTGCTATCGAGGTCGCGCAACACGATGCCGTCTGCCGTGGCCACGAGCTCAGCATGGAAGCGGCTGACCGTGGGATCGCTGAGTCTTAAATGTACGCCATCCGCCGTCCCAATCGTCAACTGACCGGCCTCGGCATCCACACATCGGCCCTCATCTGGCCCCTCGATCACCTGAACCGAGAATCGTGGCGTGCGGACCGAAACACCGGCCTCGCTTCGGTCGATGACAACGGTGCTCCCCTCGGTGCTCATGAGGCCTTGAGCTTAGCAGATGCAGCAAGAAAACGAGGTCAGCACGGAAAGAGTCGCGCGCTATTCGAAACGCGCGCGCGCGCCTCGCGTCTCGGAAACGACGACCGTCGCCGTCACGAGATGATCGTCCTTTCTCGATTGGGCGACGAGCTGATACGTGCCGCACGGCCAACGATAACTGCCTGGCGTCTGTACCGTGGTTGGCCCGCCTCGCACCGTAAAGCTTCCCTTGGAGGAGAGGAGAATATCGCCCTTGCACGACGACGCTGGTGAGGAAAGAGACACGGCAGAGGCCGAAGCCGGTGCGATCGCAGCGGCGCTCGTAGCCGTGGTCGATGATGCCTCGCGGGCGGATGGCGCAGCTTGTCTTGCGCCCCCCCCACGTGCGAGCCCAGGCGACGCGGGAGGGCGAGGGGACCCGGGGCGCTCCGCGCTTGCAGTCAACGCCGGTCCGCTCTGCATCTGAGCACTCGCCGGAGGAGCTGCGCTCAGGGCCACCGGGGGCGACGCGCTCGGGGCGCTTTCCAACTCGCCGTGGTCTGTCGAAGGGTGCGCCACGGGACGTAGAACCAATGGATAGACCAGCGCGGCGAGGCCCACCATGGCGGCGACCAACAAGGAGGCCTTGGCCCTTGTCGACAGCACCGAATCGAGAGGAAGGCGGCCCGCGTCGGCCGGCGGGACTTGCCCGACCTCATCGGCGCCCGATCCCGCGAGCGTTACGGCGGTCCGGATGGTCGAACCCTCGGCGAGCGTCGAGTCGAGCAAACGCATCGTGAACACACCGCTCGCTTCGCTGCGCGAGATCTCCGTCGGTCCCTTGCCAGCCAGCCCCACCACCGGCCTGTTGCGAGATTGCGTCTGCTGCGCGACCTCTCGCACGATCTCAGCGAGTTCGTCAGCGCCCGCGCGATACTCATGGGCCTCCGCGAGGCGCCCCAGCTCCTTCATCATCGTCCGTGCATCGACGAAGCGATCGTCCGCCTTGGGGGCCAGAGCCTTGGCAACGAAGGCGTCGAGCGACGAGCCCACATCCTCCCGCAAGCTCGAGACGAGCGGCGAAATTCGATTGGACGGCTTCCGCGGGATCTCCGACGCGTGGTCCTCCGGAAAAGGCAGACAACCTGCAAGCAGGTAGAACGACACGACGCCTACGGCGTACAGGTCGGCACGGGCATCGAGCGGCTCGCCGCGCGATTGTTCGGGCGCCATGTAAACGGGCTTGCCGGCCCGCACGCTCGGCGGACCTTCTCGATCTTGCGTCACGAGCGCGACGCCAAAGTCGGCTATTTTCACCTCGCCCACCGAAGACAACAGGACATTGCCTGGGCTGACATCACGGTGCACGAGCGTTCGGCCGTCAGCCATCGCGTAGCGGTGCGCATGACCCAATCCCCGAAGAACCTGGGCCATGATGAACAAGGCGATGTCGATGGGTACGGGCTGCTCGCGGCGCTCATAAGCCGCGATGAGCACGCCGAGATCTACGCCTTCAACCAGCTCCATGACGAGAAAATAATCGTCCTTCTCCCCCTGCCCGAAGTCCATCACCTGCACGATGTTCGGATGGATGAGCTGCGACATGAGTCGGGCCTCTTCGACGAACATGTCCGAGAGCAGCGTATCGCCACCAAGTCCTGGCAAAATCCGCTTCACGACCACAGCCTTCTCGAATCCGCCCGCGCCCAGAGTGACCGCACGGAAGACTTCGCCCATGCCACCGCGGCCGATGCGTTCTTCGAGGCGGTATCGCGCCAATGACGGCTCTCGCTTCGCTTCGGGTCCCGTCACCGCGCGCCTCGCCTATTTGGACGTCTTCTGACCCTTCGAAGCCCGACGTACGTACACCCGGCACATGCCGTGCTTGGCCTTGGAGCGTGCATAGGGGAGTGGCGTCTTGCTCTTCTTGGAGCGCACGTACAAGCCACTCCCAACGGCCGGAGATGGAATGACCGCCCCGAGGGCCTGTGGGCGTTCTTGCGGTAGCTCTTCTACGGTGACGATGACATCGCCATCGACGAGGTCCACCGCCTCGATGGATGGCCTCCTGCCGGAAGCCCTGCCCCCAGGGCACATCGAGCCCTCCGTGCGAATGGCGAGGACCACATCGTCCGGTGCTACCCAGGGTCTCTCACCAGCCCATTGAAAACGAGGCTCCTCGGCCGCTCCGATGACAACGTCGAGACAGTTACATCTCGCCGTCAACGTTGCCGTTTTGCTCGCCGTTAAATCGTGGCGCACGCCCCGCAGCACGTATTGCGACCGGTCAATCTCCGTCACGTCGGACTGAAACAAAGAACTCGGGTCGCGCCCAGCAACCCGCTGATGCTGATCTTCGGTCCAGTTCATATCGGCAAAGTGGTCCTGCGCCCCGCTACAGGAAACGAGCAGGCTGAGCCCAAGTGCCGCATGCAGCCGGGGGGGACGGTAGGCAGCAACCATATGGAGGAGCTTCGCACCACGGTCAAATTGGGGCAAGTTTGGCTGATCCCTCCAGACCTCGTTTGAGGCATAATATACACATGAAGACCTTCTTTTCTTTTTTGACGACAGCGACTCTCGCCTTCACGGTCGCCGGCTGCGGCGGAGACGACGCCAGCTTCGACTTCAAGGTGAGCCGCGTCGCCTCGGCGGGCAATGGCCATACGTGCAACGTTCGCTACAATGGGACGATTGCGTGCTGGGGTCAAAACGAACACGGCCAACTCGGCGATGGTTCCAAGAAAGGCTCGGAAGTTCCGATCCAAGTCGCGCCCGATCCGGTGTGGGTCAGCGTCGCCTCGGGAGCGCGCCACACGTGTGCGCTGCGCAATGACAGCTGGCTGTGGTGTTGGGGGTGGAACGAACACGGTCAACTTGGAACCGGATCGAACCAGGACCAGTACCAACCGCTCCTCACAGGCGCCGGTTCGCGCTGGACACAAATCGCCGCCGGCGGAGTCCACTCCTGCGCCATTCGAGACGACGGCACCTTATGGTGCTGGGGAAACAACAACCACGGACAAATCGGTAATGGCAGTGGTGGCGTCGAGGAAGACAAGGTCTTCAGCCCCGAGCAGATCGGTGATGCGACGACCTGGTCTGCCATCGCGGCCGGCGAGGGACACACCTGCGCGCTTCGTACAGACGGCTCGCTGTGGTGTTGGGGCAACAACTCCGACGGACAAATCGGTGACAACACGACCATCCATCCCAACACGCCCCAAGAGATCGCCGCTGGCTCCACCTGGCGATCGGTCGACACGGGCGACTTTCACACCTGCGCCATTCGAACCGACGGCTCGCTGTGGTGTTGGGGATTCAACCAATTCGGACAACTCGGCGACGACACGACGACTCGCTCTTTGGCACCGACACGCATCGGTGAGCAAGACGACTGGCTCGCCGTCGAACTCGGCGATTTTCACACCTGTGCCCGTCGACTCGACCAATCGATCTGGTGTTGGGGTTCAAACGCCTACGGACAGCTCGGCGACGGCACCGTCTTCGAGATGCAGAAGGTCCCGGTGCAGACGACGTCGGAAAATCGCTGGATCGATCTGACGGCAGGAAACGACCACACCTGTGGTCTGTGGGATGATGAGTCGCTGTGGTGTTGGGGACGAAACGATTACGGGCAACTCGGGGATGACTCGAAGGTGAATCGCTCGCTTCCGATCAGCGTCGACTACCAGTAACAGAGCCAGCGCCTACCCGTCGCGCTGCGAGAGTTGCTCGTAAGCCTGATTGATCTCTTTCATCCGTTTCTCGGCGAGTTTCTGTAGCTCGTCCGCTGCGGTATGCAGGCGATCGGGGTGATATTCTTGGATCTTTTTCTGGTAGGCCCGCCGAATCGTCTGCTGGTCCGCGCCCGGCTGCACTTCGAGAATCTCGTACGCGGATCGCTTCGTTTGCCTCTTGGGGGTCGCCGAAGAGCCGATCGATCGCGCCATCGGCTTCGCTCGCGCGATCAGGCGGTAGAGAAACAAGCCGATCGCAAAGAAGGCGAAGATCTTGCCTAGCATGGGGCGCTTAGGGGCAGCGTTTCCCGCGGCTGCCGACGGCGTCGTTGTAGTAGTTCAATGCGTCGACGGCATGTCCGTTTGCCTGGTTCTTGTTGGCACGAGACACGAGCGCCATCGTCATGCCAACGAGCGCAACGGCGATCCCGGTACCGAAAATCGCGTAGGCCTTCCCCGGATCCTCTTCGACGAAGGCGAGACCCGACAAGCCCCCGAGACTACCGGCGCCTAGAACGATTCCGGCGACCGCGAGGCCCGTCGCAGCTTGACCCGCAGACTCGGCGTCTTCGGCGTGCTCCACAGCGCGCGGAACGCAGTGTACGTAATCGGCAAGCCCGGAGAAGCGCGGCGCCTCCGTGAGCATCTCGCGCCCCGCGTAAATCTGAACACCATCGGCGTAAGCGAGACTCAGTTCGTGCTTGGCGATGATCCGGGGTCGGTACTGACTCGTCGCGCTACATCCACCTAGCGCAGCGATCGACAACAGCGCGACGGGGAGCCGGGTTCGGGACATCACTTGGCTCCCTTTCTTGCGGCGATGATTCCGCATGTCCGCCAAGCGTGCCGAGCGTCATCGTTGTAGCGATTGATACGATCTATCTCGTCGGCAACTTCATCTTCAGGCTCGGGGTGGCCGAGAGCCAATCCCACAGTGACGATCGGCAGGGCGATCAATGCGCCGACGGCGAGCACGGTGAGTACCCGCGGGTCGGCTTCGCCGTCCCCTCCGCCTCCGGTGCTCCGGTGGTGCCCCGAATGGCCGTGGTGGTGATGATGACCCACCGGCGCGACGACGATGACGTTCACTGAACTCGCGTGGTGGTGGCGGCGCTCCTGCTCGTCGGGCACCCAATAGCCCGTCGGTGTCGCGCGTGCATCGCGATCGGGCGCGAGCTCTCCTCCACGACAAACCGGTGGCTCGGTACTCGGTGCGTACATGACGACCTTGTCGCCTTGCCAGACCGCCCGCGCGCGAGCGTCGGACGGTGGCTGGTAGTTTGAATGGTAGCTACAGCCGGCGGTCAAGAGACAAAGGGCGGCAAGAGGGTGGATTGTTCGCATGGCGGACACGACTAGTGTGGCCGATTCGAGAAGCGGGCTCAACCAGCGCGCAGAAAAGGCTCCCATTGGGGATAGCCTGAGCGACTTCCTTCTGGACTGGACAGAAGACCGGCGCGCAAGAGCAGACGCGCGGCGAAGGACCAATGCGGCATCCGAGGGCGTGAGCGCAGCGGCATGTGCGCTTCTTGGGGCGTGTGCCCGCCCTTGCGGCGGTTGCAGGTTTGGCACGAGGTCACGAGGTTTTGCCATTCGTTTTGGCCGCCACGGCATCGGGGCATGACGTGATCGATATCCAAATCCTGCTCGGGAAAGGTGTCGCCGCAATACTGACAACGCAGTCCATCCCGCAACATCACGTTTTTTCGAGTGAGTCGCACGGCCGGATGATAACGACACGAGTAGTGGTGCAGGCGGACGATGCGGGGTGCGCGAAGATCTCCGCGCAAGGTGCCGATGGCGTCATCGTGGGCTCGTACAACCATCGTCGCCCAGGTCGGGAAGTCGTGGAGGTGGCCGCCTTCATCGAGCACGTTCGCCCTCTCGCTGTAGACCAAGCGCAGTGCCTGGCGCACCGTGCAGATCGTCACGGGTTGAAACCCGCGCCCAAGCACGAGCACCGGAAGGGCGAGCACCTGGCCGCCGCTGCGTTCGAGCAGGCGAAGAGGCCGATTGTTTGGCCGGTTGGTGATTCCGCGGTGGTTGGATGTGCCCATTGAGAGACCGAGGCTGCTCATGCGAGCATTTCCTTAATTTTCGTAGCATGGTGGATTGAGCCCAACAAAGTTATGTGTCCCGACGAGGAAGAAGCTCGCGGCGGGCGGATGCGTTCACCGCCCAGCTCGCCAGTGTGCCATAAATTCCCGTAATGACACGGCTATTGGCGCATGTGCCACTATGGCATGATTTGTGCCAATATTCAATTTTGGAGCGCGTAGCGCTCGAGAAATCGCCGAATGAGGTGCGTGCTTTCGTCTCGCCCCACGCGAAACAGACTTGAGGGGGGCGCCTCATCCTCGAGGGGGCGAAGGCTTCGATGATAGGCGACGTAACGGTCGGTCGCCTCGGCGCCGCTCAAGTCGGGGTGAAATTGGGTGGTGTAGATAGGTGCACCTTTGACTCGGAAGATCTGGGTTGGCAAGGCATCGTTCGAAGCGAGCAGCTGCAAGGAGTCGGGAACCTCCCCAACGTGGTCGCTGTGGCCTGTATGAACATCGAAGGTCGGTCCAAATTCGGAGATCAGGGGATCGGAGCGACCCTCAGCGTTGAGAGTGATGGTGGTCGTACCGAGTTCGGCGTGGTTGACGTCGGTGTTGACGGGGGCACCTAGATGATAGGCGAGGAGCTGATGACCGAAACAGATCCCGAGCGTAGGCGTGCTTCGGGTGAGAATGGTTTCGAGTAGGCCGCGCAACTGATTCACCCATGTAGCGCTCCGTGGGTCGTGGACGCTGTAATCACCGGAGCCACCGATGATGATGGCGTGGAAGTCCTCGGTCCACGAGGGGCGGGGCGGATCGGTGAAGATGTTTCGGGTGGTCAAGCGCACTCCGGGGCCGGCTCGGCGGACCACGCATTCGCGCTCATGGCTTGCCATCGGGTCGTTGGGTTGCCGGACCTGCACCAGCAGCAGGTCGATAGGGGGCTCTGTTTGGGTCGTCATGCGTCTCTCGCTCTTCAGAATGTTTCACGTGAAACATGGGTGGTCAAACACACTCTCCTCCGCGCTGAACCGTTGAACGCGAGCCGCTCCAAAAGGAAGCCAGCCCACCACTTCCTGCCCAGATACGCTTTCAATCTCCCGCGCATTGGACCGCACGAAGCCCTCATCGGACTCGCCGTTGGCACCGCAAAGCACCACCCCGGCCACCTCGACGCCGCGCGACCAAAGAGCCTCAAGGGTGAGCACGGTGTGGTTGATGGTCCCCAGCCCGTCGGTTGCGACGACCAACACCGCGAGCCCGAGTCCTACCATCAAGTCCGCCACTGTCAGCTCCGGGCCGACCGGAACCATGATCCCCCCTGCCCCTTCTACCAGAAGAACCTCACACCCCACGGCCCGCGCCCTGGCCAACATGGCTTGCACATCTGTGATCGCCATCTCCGAGCCTTCCGACCTCGCCGCGACCCCCGGCGCAACCGCCGCCTCGTAACGGAAACCACAAACCTCATCGAGACGCAGATCCGCCGTCATCGCCGCGAGCAACCGTATCGCGTCCTCTGGCACGAGCTCCCCCGAGCTCCCTCGAACACAGCCTGACTCCGCAGGCTTCAACGCACATGTCCGAAGTCCTCGCTCACTCGCCTCGGCAAGCAGCGCACACGCCACCGTGGTCTTCCCGACCCCGGTTCCCGTTCCGCTCACGAACAACTCCATCACCATGTTTCCTACGTAAACATTAAGTGCTCCCTCAGGAAGCCACCTCGACTAGCCTAGCCGAGATGACCCCAGAGCTGCACCACGTGCTCCTCCTGTCCATCTTGTTCATCCTGCCGAAGGCTCTGCAAAAGTTCGGACTCCCGTCCGCTATCACGAGCTTCGCCCTCGGCGCCCTGTGCGCCTTCGGCCACCACGCCGTGAACCTCTTCCGAGACAACCCCATCGCGCAGGGCCCCTTCGTCGGCGATCCAACCGTCAAAGCCCTGGGCACCTTCGGCATCGTCGCCCTCTTTCTGTACGCCGGCCTCGAGATCGACGTCGACGAACTCAAAAAAGGCGCGCGTACCATCGCCACCCACCTCGTCCTTCGGCTCATGGTCTTGTCCGGCGTCTCCTTCGCACTCGTCAAGTTGATCGGCCTGCCCGTTCGCCCCGCTCTCGTCATCGCCCTCGCTCTGCTCACACCGTCCACCGGTTTCATCATCGAATCCATCAACACACTCCCCCTCAGCGACGACGAAAAATACTGGATCAAGACCAAAGCCATCTCCAGCGAGCTGGTCGCGCTCTTCGTGCTGTTCTTCGTCCTTAACAGCGACTCCCCCGTGCGACTCGGACTCTCGACGCTCGCCCTCGTGGCCATGATCATGCTCCTGCCCGTCGCCTTCCGTCTCTTCGCACGCTACGTCGCGCCGCACGCTCCCAAGAGCGAGTTCGCGTTCCTCGTCATGATCGCGGTGGTCTGCGCCTACATCACCAAATCCCTGGGCGTGTACTACCTCGTCGGCGCGTTCGTCGTCGGCCTCGCCGCACAATGGTGCCAGCGCGAGCTACCCGCCATCGCATCGCACAACATGCTCCACGCCATCGATCTGTTCGCCTCCTTCTTCATTCCCTTCTATTTCTTCAAGGCAGGGCTCTCACTGCAAGCCTCCGATTTTAGCTTCAAGGCGGTGCTCGTTGGCGCCCTGTTCCTCATCGCCGTCATCCCTCTGCGGCTTCTCATCATTCTGATCCAACGGCGGATCGCGAACCAAGAACTCGCCCAGCGCAGCCTCCGCATCGCCATCCCGATGCTCCCCACATTGGTCTTCACCCTCGTGTTGTCGAGCATCTTGCGCGAGCAATACGAGAGTCAGATCGACGCCTTCCTCTTCGGTGGCCTGCTCATCTACACGCTCGTCAACACCATCGTGCCGGGCTTTGTCATGCGCGGCGCGGCAACCGATTACGAGCGCGATTCCTTGCGCCTCTCTACGATACCGCAAGCCGCCCCGGCGACGGTCCATCCCGACAACGCCGCGCCCGATACCTCCTCGCCGACGGTCAAATGATCAACCGTACGCCACCGAGATCGGCAATGTTGTGCGGAAAGCGATCGCCCGGCGTTCCCAGAAACATGTAGTTCTTCGGCACGCCTAGGCGCTGCGACAACTCGTGGATGAGCGCCGGTCCAAAGGCGCCCTTCACCAACACGAGATCGATGCGCAGCTCCGGGTAGATCTCGTCGATTTTACGCAGCTGGGAGACCAAATGTTCTTTATCGAGTTGCTCCTCGGCGTCGAACACGTGCACGACTTTCAGCCGCTTCGTCTGCTCGTTCTGCAGCACGTACAATGCGGCCCGATTGAGGTTCGCGAGATTGTCACCCTTCGTAAAAAAGACGACCCGTTGGTTCTTGACCTCCTCGAGCTTCGCGAGAAGCCAGCGACTGAACGGCGCCAAGGTCGCCAGCAACGCTTTGAGCAGCCGCGCCCGCAGGAACGTCACCGTCACCACACCCAAGGTAACCAAGAAATACGTGGTGAACACCATGAGCCGCTCCGGGAAATCGATCCAGGCGTTCGCCACCAAGCCGACCAGCACCGCGGCGAGCCCCACGATGACCGCCCCCCAGCTTGCGTGGACGTCACGGCGCAAACGCTTACGCTTTATCTTGAGCAGCATGTTGCCCACTGCGAACAGTGCCATCACACCCAAGAATGAGATCGTGTAGACGCCCGCCAAGGTCGTCAACAGACCGTCCGCGCCTCCTGGGCCGCTGGTGGTCATCACGACAATCGACGCACAGAGAAGAAAAAACCCGACAATGATCCAATGGTTCGTTCCCCTCGCCTGGTTCTCTCGCAAGAACAGCTGTGGCAAACAGCGGTCGAGCGCCATGCGTCGCATCAGTCCCGTGACCCCTACGTAGGCTGTCAGCACCGCACCGGAGAGCACCAGCACCGCGTCGATACTCACCATGTACCTGAGCCAGGGCCCGGCGCACTGCTCGGCCATGAACGCGAGAAAGTCGCTGCGGGGCTCCGTGCCCCCTTCGTTCAGCGCGCTCTGCAGCGGCATGACGGCCATCGCGAGCAAGCTGATCAGCGGGTTGAAGACCGCCACGGCGATCCACATGTTTCGAAGCGTCTTCGGAAAGACGCCCTTCTCCTGCTCCTCGATGAAGTTCGCCGAGCTCTCGAAACCGCTGATCCCGAGCAGGCCGGCCGCGAAGCCCAAGATCAGAGCCTTGGTCAACGATCCGCCTGGAGGTGGTTGCGCCCAGTTCTGCGCGAAGATCGTGAAGTCAAACCCGAAGGCGATGACGGCACTTCCGACCAACAGCAGCAAGGTGAAGATATGAAAGACAAATATACCGATTGCCACCGTCGCCGATTCCGTGATCCCGACGAGCGACAGCACCATGAAGAGCCCGAGAAGGGCGATGGTCGCGGGAATGATCGGCAAGCCATGCACCAAGTTGTGCAAGTAATGCATCGCCTCGTAGGCGCTGATGCAGGCCGTGGCCATGTACGACAGGATCGTGAGACAGGCCGCAATCGACGCGCGGTACTTCGACGTCGTGTTAAGCAGGGCGTTGTATGCCCCACCATTGAGCGGCAGCGCCGTGCCAACCTCGGCGTAGATGTTGCGAAACAAGTACAGCATCGCCGCGACGGCCCCGAGACAGATGAACCCGTATTTGCCGCCGTACAAGGTCGCGAGTGCAGCCACGTACAGACAGCTGGACGTGATGTCGTTTCCACAGATCGCCGTTGACGCCAATTCGCCGAGCTTCTTGTGAACCTTCACTCCCTCAGGGCGAGGTGGCCCGTGAAGCTTCTCGTCGAAATCGTCGAACAACTCGACCGTTCCCCAGCCAGCGAAATCGAGTTGCGAATCGGGCGGGTTCTCCACCAACTCCGCG
Organism: Polyangiaceae bacterium; assembly: GCA_029941785.1. Taxonomy (GTDB): domain Bacteria; phylum Myxococcota_A; class Polyangia; order Polyangiales; family Polyangiaceae; genus JAPYTK01. The sequence continues at coordinate 47,382 of JAPYTK010000002.1, forward strand.
TGAAGACTCGGCGCCGTGCTCGAGTCGAACAGTTCGCGGGGCTTCTTCTTGTCCCCCTTCGGCGGATCAGCTTGTGACTCGTCCATGGCGTCGGCCACTTATAGGCCATCGCCCTCGACACGTCACCGCTTGGCGCGATCCTCCCGGCACGCCTCCTCTCGAGGTCCGCCGCTCGGCCTTCACCGTCGTCAAAGTCTCGGCAGACACATGCCGCCCAAGGCGGGCAGACCACCTGGACACGCGGCAGCGCACTGGCCGCTGATCAAATCTCGCGCCTGACCAGAAGGACACGCCCCACCGCTTGCGGGCGGCGGCGCCGAGGGGGGCTTGTAGCCGGGTAGGGGCGGCGCGCACAAGCCCGCGGCGGGAGGACCTCCTCCGGCACAAGCTGGCGCACAACGTCGGTAGATGAGATCGGTCGCCTGGCCCGCTGGGCACGCGCCCGCCGACGGCGACGGCCCGGGTGCAGGCGGTTGACCGGGTGCAGGCGGAGGAGCTGAGGGATCCGCAACCCGCACGCGGTAGGCGTATCGAAGTTGGTTGCGGACCATGTTCTCGGAGATCCAAGCGTAGCCGTTGTTGCCCCAACGCGAACCCCAACTGTTGTGGATCAGGAACTGCTTCTGAAACCCAACGGAACGGTAGCCGGCAAGTACGACAGCGTGGCCCGTCCTGCCGGCGGGCACGTAGTCCTGAATGACGTTGTTCACCATGGCGCGGCTTCGCCACGCTTTGCTGTTCATGTTGAACGCCACCCACAAGTCGTCACCTCCGGCGATCAAGCTCGCCAAGTGCTGGGGATCGTGATTGCCGATCTTCTCGATGCCAACGAGTTGGTACCGCCCGGCGGCATCGGCCGCTGCCTTCTTCGAGACAATCTGCGGATCACCGTCCGCACTGCCAGGAAAAACGCCATACGCGATACCGCAGGAGTCGCCTGGTCGCTGAAGCATCTTGCACGCGACGGCGGGATCGTAGGGCCAAATCGTCGAACTCGCCAACCGCTTGTCGACGTTCGAATTACCAGCCGTACCCATCCGAGGCACCTTGTACTGTGACCAAATGTGCAGCGCCGAAACATTGTCCGTGGCGCCGACTCGCCTCAGCGCGTGTTCCATCGCCGTCGACAATGACACCGCCGTACAGGTACCGACCGAGCCTTGGCTCTTGATCGGCCCCTCCATTCCGATGGCGCGATGGTCGACGCTCGTCGGCAACGGACCGGTGATGAACTGCTGAGGCCGGACAAACGAGGTCGCCCGCGTGATGAGCGTCGGCAGGGAGCAATCCATACCGACCCAGTTGCCAGGCGAAACCTCGACGGGCGCACAGGGAGACTGCGCAAGAGCAGCCAAGAGACCACCAACATTGATGGGACGAAACACCGCCGGCGCAGCAGCTGGAGGGGGCAGCCACTGTGGTGCGCGCGACGGTCCGGTGCGCGCTGCTGGAGCATGAGGAGGCATGCCATACGGTGAGTAGGCTCGGCCCGGAGCCGCAGGGTAGCGGGGCATGGGCCTCGAAGACGGTCCTTCTCCGCAAGCCACCGCCAAGGTGGCGGCGAGCGTAAACATCGAAATGTGCCGGAGCGTCTTCATGGTCATACCTTTAGACGGCAGACGCTTCGTAACTGTTCAATACGGTCTGAATATCGTCGGGCTCCGCGCCTGCATCGCGCAGCAGCTTTTCGACGTCACCGTGATCGAAGGAAGCCACAGGCGGAGCAGGGCTCGACCGCCGCCTAGGGGCCAATCCGCCATCGCGCACGGTCGGCTCTTGAGACGACACGGCCCCGGAAACACGTCGCTCCGCTTCGGACGCACGCTCCGTCATTTCCGAAATATTGATTCGCCGGAAGGGCCCGGTTTCTTCCTCGCCCGACTCGGGCGACTCGAAAGCGTCCACGAGCGTCTGGTCCAACGATTGGGCAGCCAGCGCGTCGTCGGCGCTGCTCTCCGCCCGCACCCGAGGAGGATCTATCGTAGTGCTGTCGAGCGATGTCCTGCGCGGCGGGTCGATCGTCGTCCGCTCCAGGTCATCGGGAGCCATGCTGGAAACGAGCGTGCTCGACGACACGCGCTCTCTCCCTGCTGACTCGAGCGTGCTGGAGGCGCTTTCAGCGCCCGCTTCGAGCAAACCCTCGCCCGGAGTCCTCTCGTCGCTGCCCACCAGCCAGCTCAGATCGGGCGTCGGTTTCGCCGTCGAAAAAACCCGCTTCCAGTCGGTTGTCTCACCGCCAATTTCGATGCCGGCCGCGACGCGCATCCCCGCCAGCGTCCGAACATTCGACACGGGAAGACTGCCCCGCCAAATGACCATGCACCGCTGAGACACCGTATCGATGGCGAGGGTGTCGGCAACCAAGGACAGCTCTTCCCCCTCTTGTTCGTCAACAGCGGTCGACCCCCACCTGCGCGCGACAACCCGGTCCACAGGCAGCCTCGATTGCACTCTTCGCTCTGTCGGGTGAAGTCCCTCGAGCACGAGCCATTCGTCCCCTCGCAGATAAGGAACCTGCTGATCGTGGGGCGACGATTGAAAGAAAGACCAGTCGAAACTCTCGTCGAATTCGGGAACCGCTTTGTTCAAACCGTAACGCTGATCGGCCGTGACGCACTTTCGCCGAGCTCGCCAGTAGCGTGACACCGGTCCCAGACCGGCTACCGCAAGCGATCCTTCTGCCGGAATGATGTTAGGAACTCGCCCCCTACCGTCGCACCCTACAGGGTTGTTCTGCTCATCGAGAACGGCACGCTCGTAACAAAGCGGGATCGACCGAAAGAGCTCCGGCCGCGCGTCGACATCGGCTCGATCACCGCGAACCACCAACGACTTGTCCAGCACTGGGAGCGCATCGTGGAACACCGCCAAACGTATGGTCGAGCTACGCACCGCGACGCCAGCTGGTGCATGGATCTTCCCCGTGCACCACACATCACATCGCGGCCGGAAGGCAATGCGCTCGCTCGCCCAACGAAGACTCTTGGTAGGATCTCCCTCGACATGACTCTCATGAGCGACAACCTCTTCGGGAACGTCGAGAATCATGTTCTCACCGTTCTCCAAGCTGAACGTCGCCTTCACAATGACCGTCAAGTGCAGCAGGCCCTGCGTCCGCCACAGCATGCTCGACGTCGCCACCGCGCCGATCGGCGAGATCGGGACCGGCTCGAGAATGTCACCCTTGATCACCGTCATCGCACGCTCGCCACTCCCCCACGTCTTAGCATGATGCGACGGACGGGGACGGCGCCTCCTAGGGAGCCGCTTGCGCATAGCGGCTCGAAGAGACTGGGATCGTGACTGACGATGACAATCATCGCGCCGCGTTCCCGTTCTTCGGCCAACACGGCCAACAAGCGATCGGTGCTCTCCTGGTCCAGACCGGTGCAGGGTTCGTCGAGTAACACCAGATTGGGTCGCGCCACCAGCGCCCGCGCGAGCGCCACCCGCTGCCGTTGACCACGCGAGTTCGTGCGCAAGGGTCGCTCCGCAAATGACCCCAAGTCAAAGCGTTCGGCGGCCTGCTCCCAGGCCGGGCCCGCTTCAAAACCATGAAATTTCGCTGTGATTTCAATGTTTTGCCGCCCAGAAAGATCACCGTAGGCCAAACTTTCGTGCGACAACCAACCGATCTGCTTGCGCACCACGCGAGAAGCCTTGCCCAAGGGCTCGTAGCGCACCGACCCCGTCGAAGGCCTGAGAATCGTGCCCAAAATGCGCAGCAAGGTGCTCTTCCCAGAGCCGTTCGGCCCTTCGATCATCACCAGTTCGCCTCGCTTGATGATCGCGCTCACACGCCGTAGCGCAGCGGTCGCACCGAAGGTCTTTCCGACACGATCGATGACGACGCGCCCTATGACGTCGGCTTCAGCAACTTTCATTCTTCATCCCGCGTCTCGGAAAGATCGGTACCGAGCTGCCCGCGCCGTGAATCGTCCATGACCTCGGTCCCGTCCTCACGGAACCGACTTACCATGACTTCCGTGTCTTCTGACAAAGGTCCGCGATCGAAGCTCGCTCGACGCTGAGCATCGGACGACCACATCGGCGGCGTGATGCCTTGCTCTCCCCATAACTTCTCGACCTGCTCTACCGCGGTGGCGAAGGCTCGAGCGCTTTGAAAACGCTCCTTGCTGTCTTTCGCCAGTGCACGGTTGAACAGCGCCGCGAGAGGTTCAGGAACGAAGGGAATGAAATCCGCGAGCGGCTTGGGCCGAGCTCTCAAGATTTCGATCAAGAGGGTATTGTAATTGTTCGCGACGAAAGGGCGCTGGCCGGTCAGCGCTTCGTACATGACGACGCCAAGCGCCCACAAATCTGCTCGCTGATCGAGTGAACTGTCGCCGCGAGCCTGTTCTGGCGCCATGTAATAGGGTGTCCCCATCACCATTCCCGATCGCGTCAGCCGACAATCCTTTGGCCCGCCATCGAGGTAGCTCGAAATGCCAAAATCGAGCAGTTTCGCGAGGGTCTTCGTTCCGGGTCTCGTCTCGACAAGGAAGATGTTCTCGGGCTTCAGATCACGATGCATCACGCCCTTCACATGAGCCGCCTCCAAGGCTCCGAGTACCTGCTTGAGCGAGGTGGCAAGATCGCTAAACTCGAAAGGCCCGTCGTTCGCGATCCGACGCGCAAGCGTCTCGCCGCACAATCGTTCCATCACGATGTAGGGAGAGCCCTGGTCGGTATTCCCCACTCCGAAAATACGACAGATGTTGGGATGCTTGATAGCGGACAGGATCGTCGCCTCGCGATGAAGACGAGCGACAGCATCGGAGTCGGAAGCCAAGGTAGGATGAAGTAACTTGATCGCCACACGCCGATCGTCCCCTTCGGTCGTCGCTTCGTAGACTGAACTCATCCCGCCCTTGCCTATCAATCGGCACAAGCGATAACGACCGTCGACGAGCTGACCAATTCGCTCCGATCCATGTCCCCCCCCTCCTTTTCTTTCTCTCCGATTCACGCCAACTCCTGCAGGGTGCGTGAAACAGTCAGACGTGGCCACCCCAAATTGCCCCTGTTTGCCTGTGGATAGCCAACCCTAAGCTTGTGTATGCAATCAGCCGATCCGGGACCAAACCTGTGGACAGATCCCGTCGCCTACATAAGTACACAACTAACCTACCTAACAATACACCGGTTTTACCCCGCCAAACATCACATTAACTTATTGTTATTATTATTATTATTGCTTTTATCCCCACTTTCCACAGGCCCTACTACGACGATCAAATATATAAATATCTAATATTCATCGGCCCTAAATGTGGATATCTCTGGTGTAGGTTGATGTAGGTTTTTAACTGATTTCGATTTGTGTCCCTTCCGTCTTTCGCCCGCCCAAATCCCTGCTAAAGATGACTGGAAGCCTGGCATCATGAAGCTCGTCGTCCCCAAAAAGAACTTGTTGAGACTCTTGCAGCGATGCCAAGGAGTAGCCGACAAAAAAAGCACGATGCCGGTGCTCGCCAACGTTCTCATTTCGGCCCGTGACAACCTCGTTGAAGTTGCAGCAACCGATTTGTACATCTCGGTTCGTGGATCGACTGAGGCGGAGATAGAACGAGAAGGCGCGGTGGCCATTCCGGCTCGCGATGTTTTCAATCGTGTAAAGTACATGCCCGAAGGACCGATCGAGATCGACGTCGCGGATGGTGCGACGACGATCATCAAATCGGGAAGCAGTGCGCGTCGTTACACCTTGCACGGATTACCTGGGGCCGATTTTCCAAAGTTGCCCATTCCGAATGAGGAAGGTGTCAAGATCGATCTTCCGATCAACACCTTGCAACAACTCATCGCGCGGACTCATTTTTCGATTTCGCATGACGAAACACGCGCCCACTTGAACAGCGCTTTGTTCGAGTGCGGAGACGGAGTGGTTCGGATGGTGACCACCGATGGTCATCGCTTGAGCAAGATGGAAATACCGGTCGAAAAACTGAGCGGCTCGACGACCATGCTCGTGCCTCTCAAGGCCGTCATGGAGCTTCGAAAACTGACCGATGAAGTGACGGAGAACCGAGAAACGACGGTCATTCGTGTATCGCAAGCTGGTCCGAACGCTTTCTTTGATCTGTGCGGCGTCCAGTTTTCAGTGAAGCTGATCGATGCTCAATTCCCTCCTTATGAGGCGGTCATTCCCGCAACCACCGATCGAGCCGTACGCACCTCTCGTAGCGCCTTGGCGGATGCCCTCAAGGCGGTTTCCCTGGCAGCTAACGAGCGAACAGGAGGCGTGAAGCTCAGCGTGGCCGACAACTCGCTTCGAATAAGCAGCGAGAGCCCAGAGAGCGGCAATGGTTACGATCAAGTGCCGGTCGACTACGAGGGCCCGGAGATCTCCGTCGGCTTCAACGCACACTATCTGCTCGACGTTCTTCAATCGATCGATGATGAGGATGTGACGCTCGGATTATCTGGCGAGCTCGATCCCGCGGTGGTTCGCCCGGCCAGCGAGCATGACGACTACATTGCCGTCGTCATGCCGATGAGGATCTGAGCGGCTCGGTGGCTGCGCAGCGCCGTCTGGTCTTGGCGAGTTGCGCCGTACAGTCGATCCGCAACTTGCAATCGGTGCAGCTCGAGGCGGCGCCGCGGCTGAACGTGATCAGCGGTGAGAACGGCCAGGGCAAGACGAGCTTGCTCGAGGCGATCTATCTACTCGCGACGTCGAAGAGTTTTCGCACGTCCCGACTTGCGGATGTGGTTCATCACGAAGCCACCGTGGCCAGCGTGCGAGGAAAGTGGATAGAGACCTTCGCTTCCGGACCCATACTCACCCGCACGCAGACGTTCGGCATCGAAGGCCGTCGTCGTCATGTGACGATCGATGGTGAGCGGATCAAGCGTCTCACGGATTACGCGACTCGTTCACCCGTTGTGGTCTTCGAGCCGCGTCAGCTGAGCATCACGACGGGACCGGCTGCGGAGCGGCGAACCATGCTCGACCGCCTCACCTTGTTTACCCATCCGAGCGTGGTGGAAGATCGCAGCCGGTACAACAAGGCCCTCAAGGAGCGTCAGCGCTTGCTCAGCGAGTGTTCGTCCATCCGTGCGGTGGAGAGTGAACTCGAGGCTTACGAGCGCCTGTTGGCCCGCCACGGGGCCGCCATCACCCAGGCTCGAAGTGAAGCGACGACGAAGCTTCGGGTCGCTTTTCAATCCGCATTTGAGGAGATCGCGGCCCCCGGACTGCTGCTCGAGGCGAGTTATCAAGCTGGTGGCTGCGACGAAGAAGATGCCGCTGCCCAGCAGTTGTTCGAGGATCGACCCAAGGATCTTCGGCGCAAACGCACGAGCTTTGGTCCCCATCAAGATGACCTGTATCTACAGATCGACGGGCACCCGGCTCGCATCGTGGCTTCACAAGGGCAACATCGTGCCCTGACCCTCGCTCTGAAGGCTGCCGAATTGAGGTGCATCGCCGAAGCCCGTGACGTGTCACCCATCCTGTTGCTCGACGATGTATCGAGCGAACTCGACCCGGAACGCACACGTGCATTGTTTGCTTACCTCGCCAAAACAGACAGTCAGATCTTCCTCACGACCACCCGCCAAAACTTGATTGTCAGCGAGGAATTGGCGCGCGGTGAGCGCCGTGATTTCCATGTTGTCGAGGGGGCCATTCAAAGTGCGTGAAGACGTGCTGTGAGCAGGGCTTTGTGCTAGGATTCGAGGTGATTCTGAAGCCCCCGAAGGGCCTCTTTAAAGCACGAATAATACAAGAGAAATTTGTCTTACCTTCCTGACGATCTTCGAGGTCGACAGGGACGCGTCAGCAGGCGCTACGGACAACCTCCACCATGACTGAAATAAGCCCCGATCCGGCCACCGACGGCCCCAGTTCGTCGCCACCGCCGGACAGCTCTCCCAGCTACGATGCGAAGAGCATCACCGCTCTCGAGGGTCTGGAAGCCGTGCGAAAACGTCCCGGTATGTACATCGGAGATGTGCATGACGGTTCGGGGCTTCACCACCTCGTGTGGGAGGCCGTCGACAACGCCGTCGACGAACACCTCGCGGGACACTGCGACCTCATTGTCGTTCAGCTGCACTACGACGGATCCGTCAGTGTCTCGGACAATGGACGGGGGATCCCTGTCGACAAGCATGAGAAGGGCGTGAGCGCAGCGGAGGTCGTGATGACGATGCTGCACGCCGGAGGCAAATTCGACAACGCGAGCTACAAGGTCTCCGCGGGCTTGCACGGCGTGGGCGTGAGTGCCGTCAATGCCGTATCGGAGTCTCTGAAACTCGAGATCAAACGCAAGGGCAAGGTCTGGGTTCAGGAGTACGTGTCGGGCGTGCCGAAGGCGCCGCTTGAGGCGGTCGGGGAAACGGACCAGACCGGCACTCGGATCACATTCAAGCCGGATACAAAGATCTTCACGTTCACGGAATTCAGCTTCGATATTCTCGGTGCGCGCTTGCGAGAGATTGCCTTCCTGAACCCGGGGCTGAGCATCGAATTGAAGGATGAACGTCCTGGCGGCAACAACGAAAACTACCAGTACAACGGTGGTATTCGTGAATTTGTTCGGTTGCTCACGCAGTCGAAGGAGCCCATCCACGAGGAGGTCATCGCTTTCAAGGCGATTGGTCAAACCACGATTGACGGTCGTCAATCCCCCGTTGTGATCGAGGTTGCTCTGCAGTGGGGAGGCACTTACTCCGAGGCGATCTTTTGCTACACGAACAACGTCAAGAACAAGGACGGCGGCACTCACCTCACGGGTTTGCGAGCCGCCCTGACCAAGACGGTCAATTCCTACGGATCGAAAGAGGGCTTGTTCAGGGACTTCAAGGGCACACTCAGTGGCGAGGATGTTCGTGAAGGATTGACCTGTGTGCTCAGCATCAAGCATCCCGATCCTTCTTTCGATTCGCAGACGAAGAGCAAGCTCGTCTCAAGCGAGGTCAAGGGGATCGTCGAAGGTGCGGTGAACGATAAGCTCGGCCAAGTCTTCGAAGAACAACCGGAGACGGCCCGATGCATCATCGGCAAAGCGGTCATCGCGGCAAAGGCCCGAGAGGCTGCGCGCAAAGCACGAGAGGTGATCCGCAAGAGCACCCTGGACGTGACCTCCCTCTCCGGCAAACTCGCGAGCTGCCAGACTCGTAACCCCGAAGAAGCCGAGATTTACATCGTCGAGGGCGAGAGTGCAGGAGGTAGCGCCAAGATGGGCCGCAACCGGCGCAACCAAGCCGTGCTGCCGCTGAAGGGAAAGATCCTCAACGTCGAACGAGCCCGCCTCGAACGCATGCTCGGCTCTGCCGAGGTTGGCACACTCATCACCGCCCTCGGTTGCGGTGTATCTGGCGCGGGCGGTATCGATTTGGAGCGGCTTCGCTACCACACCATCATCCTCATGACGGACGCGGACGTCGACGGGTCTCACATTCGCACGCTGCTCTTGACGTTTTTCTATCGCCAAATGCGCGAGGTGATCGATGCGGGGCATCTGTATATCGCTCAGCCGCCGCTCTTCAGGGCACGCAAGGGCAAGAAGGACCTGTACCTCAAGGACCAAGCGAGTCTCGATGAAGTGCTCACCAAGAACGCCGTCGACAAACTCGAATTGCGAGCTTCCAGTTCCTCGGTGCCCATCGCCGGGCAGCCCTTGTTTCGGCTTGCGGCGAGCCTCAAGCGTTTTCGTCAGGCCTTGGCCAATTTGGACAAGCGTTGTGATTCGCGGGTAACCGCTGGCGTGTTGCGCACCAGCGGGATCGACCGCGAGGATCTTCACGTGCGAGACAAGGTTGACCAAGCAGCCGATAAGCTCGGGAGCTATCTCTTGAAGCGCTACGCGGACATGTTCCCGCTCAACATCTCGGTGAGCTGGGACAACGAACACGGCGCAGGACGAATTTTGGTCGAACCGATGTCCCGCTTTCGTGGCCGGTCGAGCGTCGTGGATTGGACGCTTGTCGAGTCGAGCGAATACCAAGAGGCGTTGGCGGCACAGCGCGATCTGGAGAGTCTAGGCGAGGCGCCTTACATCGCGACGGTCGGTGGAGTGGAGACGGAGCTTGCCAACGCCGAAGCGTTGACCGACTTCATCGAAGCGCGTGGCCGCAAAGGGATCAGCATTAGTCGTTACAAGGGTTTGGGCGAGATGAATTCCTCCGAGTTGTGGGATACGACCATGAATCCCGATAGTCGCGTGCTGCGCCAGGTCAAGATCGACGATGCACTGAGCAGCGACGAGCTTTTCAGCATCCTGATGGGCGACCAAGTCGAGCCGCGACGCAAATTCATTCAGCAGCACGCGCTACAGGTTCAAAACCTCGACATCTAGTTCCTATTTGAAGGCGGATCGGGCTACCGTTTGGTCCATGTTGCGAACAATGCATGGCTCTCGCTGGTTTGGCATCGGGTGTTTGGTAGCGGTGTCACTGAGTTGCTCTTTCGCGTGGGCGGAAGATCCCGCTGAAGCGGAGCCAAGCGCCAAGGCAGACGTCGAGCGTGCCGAGGAGGCGTATGAAGAGGTTGAACCCGAAGAAGATGGCGCCGATGCGCAGAAGCGCGAAGTTGCCCTGAAGCACTTCAGGGCCGGTCTCGCCTTTATGGACGATCCCGAGGGCGAGCAGTTCGAGCAGGCCTATCGACAGTTCAAGAAGGCCTACGACCTGAGCGGATCGGTCAATGCGCTGCAGAATCTTGCCGTATGCGCCTACAAGCTCGAACGCTACGGCGAGGCCATGTCCTATTACGAAGCCTTTTTGCCGAAGCAGCCCGAACTCAGCGAGGAAGACCGAACGCGCTTCGAAAAGGACCTGCTCACGATGAAGCAGAGTGTGGCGTATGTCGTGCTGGATAGCGCGCGAAAGCCAGCCAGCGTGAGGAACACCCGATCCGCCACGAAAGGTACCGTCACGAACATCTACAGCCTGCGGGACAAGCCCTTGAAGTTGGGCGTCCATCCGGGCCATCACAACTTCTCGCTGACGGACGAGGACGGTAATGAAGACCTCTGGAAGGTCGCGCTCGAGGACGGGCAGACTCTTTCTCACCGCTTCGAATTCAAGACGCCTCCTCCTGCGGAGAGCCAATCAAATGTCGGCGTGTGGGTAACCGGTGGGGTCGGGGCGGTGGCTGCGGTGGCGGGCGTCGCTTTGGTGATTGTCGGGGTGGGCAAGACGGCCGACGGCGAGGAGCGAAAGGCGGAGGCCGATCGCCTCAAAGCACAGGGTACGGGCCAACCGTCCGGAGCCAAGATGCAGGAGATTGCGGGGATCATGCGCGAGGCGGACGACCTCTCGGACACCGGCAGCAGTCTGACCACGGCGGGCGCTGTGGCCTTGGGTGTGGGCGGTGCGGCGGTTGGCGCGGCTGTGGTGATGGCGCTATTATCTGGAGCCGATGACGAGGCGCAGGGCGGACGTCGCGGTCCTTCCTTCGGTCGAACTTGGGGTATGGGCATGCGGCTGGACACGGCTCAGCCCGGATTCACCGCTTGGGCGGCTTTCTGACTTCGCGTGCGACAGCTCTAGCTGCGGGACCCGGCCGCATCGCTCTTCGGTTCGTCCCTGTTCGTGCTCATCGCGTCGAGCAGGCTCTTTCCGGTGGTGGTCAAGATGATGACTGCGCCACCAAGCACCGCGAAGAGTCCCGGCCGCTCGCCGTGCACAAGCCAAGCCCATAGCGGGTTGAGGGTAGGCTCGATGAGAATGATCAGGGCCGCTGTGAGAGCGGAGACATGCCGGAAGCCGTACGTGAGAAACACATAGGCCAACCCGATCTGAATCGCGCCGAGATAAGCGATGACCAACCAATCGGCGCTTGTGGTGTTGGTCGTCGCGACCGGCAAGGCCCAGAACAGCGCCAGCGCGAAGGCCATCGCGTTGCCCACGATCACCGCTCCCAGACCGCTGCCATGACCGCGGTCGTCCGTTTCGGTCTTTCCCGCTTCGAGCCAACGCAAACCGAGCAAGGTCAGCGCCCAGCTCAGTCCCGCGCAGGCACCGAGGACGTTTCCGAGGAAGGGGTTCGTCGCGTGCGGTCCCGCTGGCTGCACGTCCACAAAAAAGAGCAGCATGCCCGCCGCGATCAGGAGCATGACCACGACATCACGGCGTCGGGTCTTCTCCCGGAGCAGCCATGGCGCGAGCAGGGCGATGTAGAGCGGCGCCGTGGACTGCAGAAAAATCGCATTGGCAGCCGTGGTGAGCTTGTTGCCGAGGACGAACAGGATCATGGTCGCCGCGTAACTGAAGCCCACCCCGATCGTGCGTAGGCTAATGCTTCGGCGCGCGGCGGGAAAGGCGACGGCGAGCACCACGGCGGCCACACCCGATCGAAAGCTCGCAATTTGCCATCCGCTCAGGGCGCTGGCCTTGATGGCTGCCCCACCGGTCGAAAAGAGGACGGCTGCCGCCACGATGGCGAGTCGATGGGACAGTGTGCTCACTGGGCCGCGGTCGGGCGCCAGGCGTTGTGACGAGCGCCGGCAACCCCGTACAGGATCGAGGGGGCGACCTTACGCATGCCTTTGCCGATCTCTTGCCACGAAGGCGCAGAGGCGGGGCGTCCACTTGTCACTGCCGTCAGACCACTCATCAAACCGTCTAGCACCACGCTCATCACCTCGGGAGAGTCGCCAGGATACGACGAGCGTCCGGTGGCGATGATGTCGGAGTTCACGAAGCCGGTAGGATCCTCGGGCGTTGCTTTGCCTTCGGCGACCTGGCCTGTGTAATAGGCGTACGACTGACAGGAGTGCATGCCGATGATTTGATACTCGTCAGAGTAGGCGTCCAGATTGGACAAGAAGGGTTGGTGTCCGTAATTGGAGTGCCCGTTGTAGTACACGAACTGGTAGTGACCCAGCGCTTCGTGGAAGGTGTCGGCGAAGTAGCCTACGGTCGGATCGAACAAGTCTACGACGATCGTCGCTCCGCCTTCGACCCAGACGTATCGAAGGAAATGATCCTCGACGCTGGCGTCCACGCCGGTGAGCCGGTCGAGTTCGCGCCGATGCGCGTCGAAGCGACTCTTCGGGTCGTTGTCGCCACGGTTGGGAAGGATGGCCGCGAAGAATCCACGAGTCCCGTTGTCGAGCTCGCCTAGCAAGCGATCATACTCGGGGTACACCTCGGGGTTTGGATAGACCTTGACGACCTCGATGCTCCCCGTCGTCATGGGAATGGTGCAGCCGTCTGCCTCGGGGTTGAAGTAGTAGTAGTACTTGTACTCAGTGAGTGTGTAGTTGCCATAGTCGGACGCGCAGGTCGCGCCGGCCTTCTCGTAGACATCGATGGGATCGGCGGGAATGATCGCCTCAAATTGTGTCTCGGGCAGGTCGCCCGGCGCTGCCACGTCGCGCCTTGGGATCGCCTTGCGAATCATGTCCACGGAGGCTTCGTAGCGAATACGTACCGTGTCGCCTTCGACCATGACCTCGGCGCTCAGGATCGAGTCTGGCATCAAGTTGACCTGAAAGTCAGCCTTCTTCATCCGGTTTTTCGCGTAAGAGATGTGACTCGTGATGACCTCGGCTTGCTTCTCTTCGTTGGTCGCGAGATCCGCGTAGTCGCCCGTCGCGACGTGCTCCAAGGTGGCCCTGAAGACCGCGTTGATCTCGAAGGAATTGTCGCCGACCCACTCGGTGTCATCGAGTTGTTGGGAACCGGTGTCGACAGCGCAACCGTTGACGCTCGCCAAGATGAGGCTGGCCGCGGCAAGAAAAACGAAGTTGTGTTTGGTGGCCATGGGTCGACTTTCCTAGGTAGCGAAATATGCTCTTATATAGCACACTGTATGCCTATGTAGGACAAATTAATAAAACAACGTAATTACAAGAACATACATACTATTTATGGCCTTCGGCCTCTCCTTGGCTCAGGGCAAAACGAGCGAATTGACCGCGCTCATGGGAGCATGAGGCGATGGCTGCTTGCAGTTTGCTCCGTGGCCGGAAACTGCTATCCGGCTTTTGCCTATGCAACAGCGTCTTGCTACCCCCGAGCGGATTGTCGAGCCTGATGGTTCCGTTCATGTTGGCTGGTTTGAGCGCCCTTTTGCCATTGCGAATGTGCAGGATGCACCGGTCGATCATTTCATGAGCGGCTTTCGCGGGACCCCTCTGGGCTTTGCTGAGCGCGGGTTCAAGAAGCTGCGGCTCAAGCAGTGGCATTACACAAGCGTGGCATCGGACCGTTTTCTGTTTGCCTGTGCGGTCGTCGATGCGGGTTATGTAGGAACGGCCTTCGCCTACTTGGTGGACCGCAAGACCAAGAAGAAGTTCGAGTGGTCCACCTTGCGACCCTTCGCCAAGGGGATCGTGATCGCCGAAAATTCCCTCGATGGACGAACATCGATCGAGCTCGATGGCTGGGGCCACATCTTGCTCGACAACGATGCCGCCACGGGAAGGCGACACATCGACGCCTCCTTTATTGGTCGTCTGGGACGGGACGCGACGCCGGCTTTGCGGGCACATTTTGAGATTCTGGATGACAACGCCGAGCCGGATCCGATCGTCGTGGTCGAGCAGGTCGAGGCGAGCCGCTGGCTGTACACTCACAAATGTTATGGCCTCGCGGCGAAGGGGGAGGTTCGCTGTGGTTCGCTCGACGCGCGCATCGAAGCTGAAGAGGGGCACGCTGGACTCGATTGGAACCGCGGTTATCGCAAGCTCGAGACCTATTGGAATTGGGCTGCAGCGGGCGGGCGTTGTACGACCGGAGAGCGTGTGGGATTCAATCTCACCGCCCATCGTCCGTGGAAGGGATCGGGCGCCGAGACGGGCGGTGATGCCTTCGCGGTCGATGCTGGAGACTGTGCGCTGTGGCTCGATGGGCAGTGCATCAAAATTCCATCCGTACAGTTTACCTATGAACCGACGGATCGGACTGCGCCATGGACGATTCGTGACGCGGAGGGCCTCGTCGATCTCCGTTTCGAGGCGGACGGCGAACGTGCCGACGACGTGAATCTCGGCTTGGTCGTGAGCAAGTTCTACCAGCCGTATGGCCATTTTACCGGCAGCCTCAAAGATCGGGAGGGCCGGTCCTTCGAGGTCGATGGCCTCTACGGCGTGACCGAGCAACACTACGCGCGCTGGTAGCGGGCTAAGCTTGCGGCCCACTCGAGGCCTTGCGAAGCTGAGCGTCGTGCTTACTTTGGCGGTACGGCGAGTTTATCCATGACTATCGATCGCATGACCACGAAAGCCCAGGAAGCGGTGCGAGGCGCCGTCGAAATGGCGTCCCGCGCGGGTCATCCGGAAGTGCACCCGGAGCACCTGCTCGATGCCCTCTTGGCACAAGACGGCGGTGTATGCGGGCCGTTGGTCCGAAAGGCTGGCGGCGAGCCAAGTCGGCTGATCGAACAATTCGCCAAACGACGCGAGCGCTTTCCTCAGGTTCATGGAGGTGCCGATCCTCGGCTCAGCACGCGAGCCCTCATGTTACTGCAGGCCGCTGACGACGAGCACAAGGCGATGAAGGACGAGTTCATCTCCACGGAGCACGTGTTGATTGCGGCCGCCAAGAAGGACGAGCCGGTTCGTGAGGTGCTCGCTTCGCAGGGCGTCGCGGCACAAGACTTGCTGGCTGCCTTGCAGGAAATTCGTGGCCAGCAACGCGTGGCGGATCGCGATCCCGAGGCGAAGTTTCAGGCCCTGGAGAAGTATTGCCAAGACATGACCGCGGCGGCGCGGAGCGGAAAGGTCGATCCCGTGATCGGTCGGGACGAAGAGATTCGCCGAGTCATGCAGGTTCTGTCCAGGCGGAGGAAGAACAACCCGGTTCTCATCGGTGAGCCTGGTGTTGGCAAAACGGCGATCGTCGAGGGGATTGCGCTTCGCATTGTGAATGGTGACGTTCCCGAGTCGCTCAAAGGAAAACGGCTGCTGTCGCTCGATTTGGCGTCGATGGTCGCCGGAGCGAAATTCCGCGGCGAATTTGAGGATCGGCTGAAGGCGGTACTCAAGGAAGTACAAGGCGCCCAGGGCGCACTGATATTGTTCATCGACGAGCTGCATACCTTGGTGGGCGCGGGCAATGCCGAGGGCGCCTTGGATGCGGCCAACATGCTCAAGCCCGCGCTGGCGCGGGGCGAACTTCGCTGCATCGGTGCGACCACCCTCGACGAGTACCGAAAGCATATCGAAAAGGACGCCGCTCTCGAGCGAAGGTTTCAGAAGGTCGTCGTACAGCAGCCGAACGTGGAGGACACCATCGCGATCTTGCGGGGCCTCAAGGATCGGTACGAGGTGCACCACGGGCTCCGCATTCAAGACGCGGCTCTGGTGGCGGCTGCGACGCTGTCGAATCGTTACATCACCGACCGTTTCTTGCCCGACAAGGCGATCGATTTGATCGATGAGGCGGCCTCTCGGATCCGGATGGAAATTGAGAGTCTGCCCATCCCGATCGACCGTGTGCAGCGCGAATTGGTGAAGCTGCAAATGGAAGAGCAGGCGCTCAAGCGCGAACGGGACAAGGCGTCGCAGCTCCGTTTGAGCGAGGTCAAGCGAACCATTTCCGAGCTCAGCGCCGAGCGCGACGACATGCGCGCACGTTGGCTCCAAGAGAAGGACATGATCGCCGAGTTGAGGCAGCTCAAAGAGCACGTTGAGCAGTTGCGATCCGAAGAAGAGAAGGCACAACGGGCTGGCGATCTCGAGCGGGCCTCAGAGATCCACTACGGGAAGATACCCGAGGCGGACAAGCGGCTGAAGCGGATGCGTGAAAAGCTCGATGGAGATACCGCGGGACAGAGTTTCCTCAAAGAAGAAGTGAGCGACGAGGACGTGGCCCTCGTGGTGTCGAAGTGGACGGGGATCCCGGTTGCCAAGATGCTCGAGGGCGAGATGAAGAGGCTCTTGGTGCTCGAGGACGAACTCCGAAAAAGGGTCATTGGTCAGGATCATGCGCTCGAGGCGGTGGCCGACGCGGTCAGGCGTTCGCGCGCGGGGCTTGGCGACGAGAGTCGTCCGATCGGGTCCTTCTTGTTCCTCGGTCCCACGGGCGTGGGCAAGACGGAGCTGGCCCGATCGCTCGCACACTTCTTGTTCGACGATGAGCGGTCGATCGTGCGGCTCGACATGAGCGAGTACGCCGAGCGGCATACCGTGGCCCGGATGCTTGGCGCCCCACCGGGTTATGTCGGCTTCGAAGACGGCGGGCAGCTCACCGAGCCGGTGAGGCGCCGACCCTATAGTTTGGTGTTGTTCGACGAGATCGAGAAGGCCCACAGCGATGTGTGGAATGTCCTGCTCCAGGTGCTCGACGAGGGCCGGTTGACCGACGGCCAGGGGCGCACGGTGGACTTCAGGAACACCGTGATGATCCTCACCTCCAACCTCGGCAGCGAATTCGCCGCCGAAATCGAGCAGCGCGAGGATCTGGACGACCAAGCCAAGCACGACCTCATTTCACTGTCCGTTGGCGAAGAGATCAAGAAGCACTTTCGTCCTGAGTTTTTGAACCGGCTCGACGACATCGTGACCTTTCGTCGGCTGGGCCGCGAGCACATGCGCGGTATCGTCGATATTCAACTCGGCCGCTTTCTCGCGCGCTTGAATGGTCGCGGTCTGTCGGCTCGGATAAGCGATGCGGCCAAGGATTTGCTCATCGAGTCGGGTTGGGATCCACAGTACGGCGCGCGACCGCTGAAGCGGGCGATTGTTCGCAAGCTGGAGGACCCTCTCGCGAAGGAACTGCTCGCGGGCCGATTTCCAGCTGGTGACACCATCGCCGTGGACGCCAATGCCGCGGGTGACGAACTCGTCTTCAGCAAACAACTGATGAACTGAGGCCGTCGACGATTGCGTATGCGTCAGCGCGTCGCGCGGCTCGGTTCAACCGCGCGCGCTGGCGACGGTGCGTATGCTGTTGAGCGCCGCAAAGGCCGCCTTCTCCTGCACCTTGTTGCGGTCGCCTGAAAAGACGTTGTGTTCGACCTCGACCCCGCCAGGGTGGGCGATGGCCCAGTAACAGAGTCCGAGCGGCTTGTCGCTCGTCGCGCCCGTGGGGCCCGCGATCCCGGTAATGCTGAGGGCGATGTCGGCGTCGAAGACACGGCGAGCTCCTTCTGCCATCTCGGCCGCGACCTCGGCGCTCACGGCGCCATGGCCACGCAAGGTGTCTTCCGATACGCCGAGGACAACGGTCTTGGCCATGTTGGCGTAGACGACTGCCCCGCCGACGAAGAAATCGCTGGCTGGTTGGCTGGTGAGCATCTTCGCGATCAATCCGCCTGTGCAGGACTCGGCGGCCGCCAGGCGCCAGCCGCGACTGCGGAGCGCCCGGGTTGCCACCTGTGCGAGCGTCTCCTCCCCCTCGCCGTAGACCAAGGGGCCGAGACGCTCCCTTACAACGGCACTGGCTGCAGCGGAACGCTGTTGGGCTTCGCCGTAGTCGTTCCCCCGGCCGATGATCTTGACGTCGACTTGTGCAGCTTTCACCTGATAACCGAGCTTCACGTGGGGGTGAGTCTCCTCGATACCCGCGAGCTGGGCGGCGACGTCACTCTCGCCTGCGCCATAGGTATGGAGACAGATCTGAACCACGTTGTGTGTGGCCGACTCCCTCACGCGTGGAACGACCTGCTGAACGAACATCTCCCGCATCTCTTCGGGCACGCCGGGCAAGAAGAACGTCTTGCCGCCCTGGCGATCCATCATGAAACCCGGTGCCGTTCCTATAGAATTACCAAGAATTTCCGCGCCGATTGGCAGCTGGGCTTGTTTCTCGTGCCCAGCCTCGAGGTTGATCCCGCGTTTGGCGATGCACCTGCGGATCGCTCCGAGAGCGGCCTCATTGCACACGAGCTCCGTCTCATAGGCTTTGGCTGCCGCCGCTGCGGTGAGGTCGTCGCTCGTGGGGCCTAGACCTCCGGTGACGATGACGTAGGCATGTTGGGCGTCGAGGTCACGGAGCCCTTTGACAAGCTGGTCCTGGTCGTCTGCCAGGGTCTCGATCGCCTCGACGTTGAGTCCGAGCTGCGTGAGCTGATCCGCAAGCCAGGTAGCGTTCGCATTGACGATTTCGCCTCGGACGAGCTCGGTTCCTATGGATAGCAGCGCAACAGTCATCGCTTGTGTTCCCCGCAGGGCCGAGGATGGTACGATCAATGGGCCTCTGTTGGCTAGTCCGAAGGGAGACGTGGCGCGATTACTCCGGTTGGGTGCCCCCACGAGGCGAGACGTCAACGGCGATGATTCGCCAATCGCCGTTGATTTTGTCGAGTCGCAAGGACACGGTTCGTTGATCGCGCTCGGCGAGTCCGCCTTGGCGAACACCAATGAGCGAGGCGTCACCGAAGGCCGTCGCGCTGGCGGCTTGGTCGTCGAGTTTGATCTCGAGTTCACTCAGGTCGACGATGGCCGTTCTGTAGAGTCGCGGCGCTTGGGTGGCGAGGGCCGCGAGGCCCTTTCGGCGCGTGCCCGTGCTTTGGAGGTCTGGAATGCGAAATTGGACATCCGGAATGAAGATCGTCGAGAAGGCTTTTCGGACCCTCGATCCGCGGATGATGATGTTGAATTCGCCCTCGTGAACTTGCACGCTGTTTTCCAGTCGCCCGAGCAACTCACGAATGCGTTCCTCGTCGCTCGACCCGAAAAACAGGGCATAAAGGGCGATGGCGAGGCCCGCCACGACACCTATGTGAGGTAACCAGCGCTTCATCGTTGTTTCTCAGGGACCATACGCGCAGCGAACACCGACGTCATCCATCCGGCGCTGCGGAGAGTGCACAACGCCGCTCCAGGCGCGCAGCTCGGAGGCTGCGACGGTACGCCAGGACCCACCGCGAGCCTCATGTTGGCCGCCCGCTGCGCGCGTCCACTCCGCGACGTTGCCCACCAAGTCGTACAATCCTTCAGGGCTCGCACCGTCGGGCCGCGCGCCCGCCAAATCCGGTCCCTTTCCATCGCGACCACACGGCCCTCGTTTTAGTCCAAAACTGGCTCGGCGACAGACCGCCCCCGTTTGGCCCCACGGGTAGCGGCGGCTCGTGCTGCCCATGACGGCGAGGGCGTGCTCGTCGTGGCTGGGAAGTCGTCCTCCCCGCCAACGGCAGAACTGGGCCGCCTCGTCGGCGTTCAGATGGGTTTGGGGCAGTCCGCCCTCCCCACGAGTGGCTGCCGTCGGGCAACGCTTTGCTCGCACGCACTCGGCGTAGTCGCGCTCGGTCGCCTCGTGGCTGTCCATGGCGAAGGGCGGGACTTGCACGCGTCGGGGGCGAACCCGACCCTGAGCTTCCCAGTCTGAGGGAGCAAGTAACAGCTCGCCTCCGCTGATTGAGATCCGCCGTCGTCGGGCCGCGCATCCCTGGGCAGATGCGTTCATGTTTGCGGCGCATTGCCGAGCCGGGCCCACGCACCGCTCGCCGTCAAAGGACTGCCCCACACCACAACAGCGGGCCCCGTGCGCACTCAGTCCCGCAGGACAGCGCTGAGGTTGCCGCGCTTGTTGCCACGCGATCATACAGATGGCGACGGTGAGCAGGACGCCACTGACGGCTAGGGCAAGCCGCTTGTTCAGCTTCATGCCGGTTTGGTTTGAGCGCTTCCGGACTCGGCTCGCTTGCGGTACGCCGATTGCGCCGACGAAGAGACCGCGTCGAGTTGCGAGACGATGCGCGCGAGCGCGTCGAGCAAGGCTGCGCGCAGTCGTTCATAACTGCGTGGCCCAACGTCGCCGCGTGTCTTGGCGTGCTCGAGATGCACGAACTCGTCGAGCAGGGCTTCTCGTGCCTCGGTCAAGTCGTCCCTTCGCTCGGCGTTGAGCGTCGTGTTCGGATCGCTCGCATCCCTCCGGTGACGTCGCAGACCGAGGCCGCCTCCTGCGGCGGCGAGCAGGGCGAGCGCGAGTGCGACCCAGCGCCCCGGGCCAGGGGTGGGAATGCCTGAAATGCGCACGGCCAGTACCTCGTGTGAGGTCTTCTTCAACACGCCCCGTACGCCCAAGCTCATGTCGGGCTGCCGGCTCGTTTTCAGCACGCGCTGTCCATCACGACGGCGGGCCGGTTTCGGTGCCGGAAAGCCGGCGATATTCATGGTCATGCCGGGCCCCGCTCCGACCATCACCGTCGCTTGAACGACGCGCGGCGGCAGCGGAAGCTCGAGCGCGAGATCGGAGCTCCCGGACAGAGGCAAGGAGTAGCGGTAGGTGATCTCGGCTTGGCCCGGAGGGTAAGTGCCCACGAGTTCGATCGAGCCGTCCCTGGTCTCGACCATCCCGACACCCTGCGCGTTTTCCTGGGCGCTAAACGCGCGCGCTTCGGGAGGGAGCTTCAAGATCACGTTTTTGGGTGTGTACGCTTTTCGCCCGAAGTTGAGGGTTCGGAGCATGTGGTTGACCCCAACCGTGTCTTGTTTGACATCGAGAACGACAAAGGCCTCCATCACGAACAAGGTGTTTGCGAGATCACTCGTTGGCGGATAGACGTGAAGCAAGACACGCACGCCATGTTTGTCCTTCAAGCCAAAGGGCGAACTCGAAAAGCTCGCACTCCCTTTGGCCGATGTGACGCGGTAAGAAATTCCCCTGCCCGTCTTCAAGCCCTCGAACCGGTAACGCCCTCGCCCGTTTGCGGTGACGGCCCGCGAGCTGCTCGATTCACCCTTCTCGACTGTATTTTCGAGCGTGGTCAGGGAGATTGGTGATTTGGCGATCGGAGCACCCTGTGGGTTGACGATCGCCACCAGAACGGTTCCGGCCGGTAGACTCTGATCGACCAGAACACGGTCGGGCTGGATCCTTGCGCGACCCTGCCCGCTTGCGGGCGGCGGATGGCCCGGGGTTTTGGGTGCGGGCGGGTGGCCTGGCGGGAGCGATCCGGGAGCGGGCTTAGCTGTGGGCGGATGGCCCGGTGGCAGCGCGCCGGCGGAGGGTTTCGCGACGGTCGGGTGGCCGGGAGGCAGGCCGGTGGCTGAGGGTGTCGCAGCAGGCGCCGCCGTGGAGGCGGCCGTCTGCGCCAGCCCGGTGGAGGCCAGCAAGAGGAGCAGCGCCGTCAGGATGAGCGAAGAGCGCTTCATGCCTCGGCTTCCTCTCCGAACTTGGCTCCGCATTTCTTGCAGAACACGGCATCTGCGTCGTTTCGCGTGTTACAGGATCCGCAGGCGGTTTCGTCCGCGTCTTCTTCGTCC
>JAPYTK010000002.1:69590-81430 GCA_029941785.1 Polyangiaceae bacterium
TTCGTCCGCGTCTTCTTCGTCCACGTCGTCCTCTACGCTCTCGTCCGCGTCCGCGTCCACGTCGTCCGCGTCCACGTCGTCCGCGTCCACGTCGTCTGCGTCCACGTCGTCCTCTACGCTCTCGTCCGCGTCGGTCGGCTCGATTCCGTGTTCGAGCAAGCGATTGGCCACGAGCCCCTCAACGCGCTTGCGCTCGGGTGAGGCCTTCTCGTCGATGCTACGCAGCAGCCGTTTCGCTTCTGCGCGGTAGCGCGCCATCAACTCTTGGTAATCCTCGTCGGCAAGCTTGCCGACGCCGCGCTCGAACTCGAGATCTTTGATGGCGCGCAGGAC
Source organism: Polyangiaceae bacterium (assembly GCA_029941785.1). Classification (GTDB taxonomy): domain Bacteria; phylum Myxococcota_A; class Polyangia; order Polyangiales; family Polyangiaceae; genus JAPYTK01. Next base: position 69,924 of record JAPYTK010000002.1, read on the forward strand.
GGCTCTTTTTTGCTCTTCCTCCGCGCTCGGCGCGCCGAGTGCGAAAGCATCTTCGACCGTCAGCTGCGTCTCTCCAAAGGCGTCTCTCAAGCTCGTCCAAAGAAGCGCGATTGCGGCGATGAGCGCTCCGGCGGCAAGCGCCAAGACGGCGAATGCCGGCCCGTGCCACAGCCCTCCTACGGTTGCGGCCAACAACACGATCCACGGCAGTGCGCGCGCGCCGTGGCGCCCGAGGAGATCATCGAGAGCGGCGGCAGACAACTTGCTCGCCGTCGCGGCTTTTTTCGGCTCGTCGCTCAATGTCTCGTCGCTCAATCGAGGTCCTCGAGTTCTTCGTCGAGCCGGTCGTCATAGGCATCCCGGTCGTCTGTGGTCGGCAGATCCGCTGTGCTGGCTCCGGCTGGCAGGGGCTCGTCTTCTTTTCGACCGATCCAGTTTCGCGCCGAACGGCCGATGAAGAGTATGCCGAGAAAAGCGGCGATGAGCGGCGCCATCCACACCGCCTGGTTGGCGCCTGTGCCGATCCGCGCGGCGATCATGTCACTGCCGTGCGCCTTGGCGTAATCCGAGAGGATCTGTTGTTTGGGCTTGCCGCTGGCGAGCTGTTTTCGAACGCTGGACCTTGCTTGGTGCGCGGTGCCGCAGGTACACGAGGACAGCGCTTCCTTGGGGCAGCCGCCGCAATAACAGAGGAGTTCCTTGAACAGGGAGCGCTCTTCTTTTGTCTGCTTGACGATCCCCTCTCGTTTCATGTTCTGCTGCTGCTGCGCGCTCGCTTGGGACGGCGCGAGCGCGAGGACCAATGACAGCATCACCATCGTGCCGACGGAGGCGAAGGCGCGTACATAGGAGAACGCCGTCTCTCTTCGCTCGGAGACCTCGGGCCACATGGACGTGAGGCAGCCCAAGATGAGCAAACCGAAGCCGATCCAGACGAAGGAGACCAAGGTGTTCACGTGTACGCGAAAGCTCGCCATCTTGGTCTGGGTGTTGATGATCCCGACCGTGACGTACAAATCGTTGCGCAAGGTGCCGAAGCGGGCGACCTCCGTGGAAGGCTGTCCGGGCGTTGCCTTGTAGAAGAATCGTTTCGGCTCGATCGTGCCCACGGCTTTGCCATAGCGCTTCACGTCGAGCGTCGCGTAGACGATCCGCTTCTCATGGTCGACGCGACTTCCGGCCCCCTGGTAGGTCACCGTGTATTCTTCGACCTCGATCGATTGACCGGGCGACAGCGAGGCTTCGGTTTCGGTTTCCCAGTTGCGGCCGGCGAAGCCGAGGAACATTACGGCGATGCCGACATGTACGATGTACCCGCCATAGCGGCGACGCGATTTTTGCACGAGCCGGGCAAGCGCGAGAAAAACACTCTCGCTCTTCTTCTTCCGCCGAGCGCTGACTCCGCGCTGGAATTCCTGCGTGACGACAGCGATGTTGTAAGCGACCAGGGCGACCGTCACGAGGGGCAGTTTGCCCTGAAGCCAGGCGAGCCCGGTGCCTACGGCGCCGGCGTAGATTGGCTCCGTCTCGACGAAAGCCGGAAAGCCCCAGCTCTTGCCGAACACGAGGTGGGCCACGATGGCAGTCAGCATGGCCGCGATCGGCCACCGAAAGCTCTTGTAGAAGAGCGCCTTGGAGGTCTTGCGCCAGCCGAGTAGCGGCGCGGTGCCCATCAGCAAGATCAGCAGCAGGGCGATAGGTGGAATGAAGGTGTTGTAAAAGGTCGGTCCCAGGGTCGACTTCTGGTTGAGCAACCACTCGCTGATCCGTGGCCACACCGTCGCCACGGCGATGAACACCATGATGGTCATCAAAATCCAGTTGTTGAGCACGAACATCATCTCGCGAGACAAGGCCGACTCGAGCCGATTTAGCGAACGAAGCTCCGCGGCGCGGTAGATGAGGAGCGCTGCGCACACGGCAATGATGACGCCCATGAAGTAGACGAAGAAGATGCCGATCCCGCTCTGGGCGAAGGAGTGCACGCTTGCGATGAGGCCCGAGCGCGTCAGGAAGGTGCCGAAATAGGTGAGGAAGAAGGTCATGCAGATCAAGATGATGTTCCACATCTTGAACATGCCCCGGCGCTCTTGAATCATCACCGAGTGCACGTAGGCGCTCGCCGTGAGCCACGGGAGGAAGGCCGCGTTCTCGACGGGATCCCATGCCCAATAGCCGCCCCAGCCGAGCTCTTCGTAGGCCCACAGCATGCCCAAGGCGTTACCGATGGACAGGAACAACCAGCTAAAGAGCATCCACTTGCGTGACGCGATGATCCACTCGTTGTCCAGCCGTCCGGTGGCGAGCGCGGCGATCGCAAAACCGAAGGGGACGACGCAGCTCGTGAAGCCGATGTAGAGGCTCGGCGGATGGATGATCATGTAGAAGTTGCGAAGCTGGTAGTTCAGCCCGGCCCCATCGAGGGGAGCGCCGGATACGAGCGTTCGGAACGGGTTGGCCGCGAAGAGCATGAGGATCGCGAGAAAGATCAGCACGCCCATGAAAGTGGCGATGATGTACGGCTGAAGCTCGCGATAGCGGCCCTTGAGCCACCACACGCAGGAGCCCGAAAAGACCGAGGTTAGAAACAGCCACCAGAGCAGCGAGCCGTCCTGCCCGCCCCACAGCGCGGCGATCAACCATGGCGTGCTCATGGTGCGGTCGCTGTATCGGGACACGTAGTCGAGGCGAAAATCGTGGGTGACGAACGCGTAGCAAAGCACGAGCACCGCGAGCCCAACGAGAGCGATCGTTCCGAAGGTTCCCTTGCGGGCTGCTTGCAGAAGACGCGGTCGTCCCGAGCCGGCCGCCAGAGACACCGCGAAGGTGTAAGCGGCCGCGACCAGGATGGCGCACAGAATGATTGTGCCGAACTCTGGAAGTGAATTCCACATGCTGCAGTTTGAGCTTAGGTGGCGCGAGGCCGGGAGACTAGCCTAGGCGGCGTACCATGATAGTGTAGGCGCATAACTATGCACCGTTTTGTCGCTACCGCTACCCTCGCTCGCGCCTCCTGCGTGTTTTGTCTGCTGGTTGCTTGCACGAGCGAACCTTCCGAGACCGGTGCGGACCCGAGCTCGAGTTCGGCCGCAACGGGCGGCTCCGGGGGCGTTGGAGCAGCTGGCGGAGGCGGAGGAGGCGAGCCGGTGTGCGGTAGCGGCAACCGCGTACTCGACGAGACCGATCTCATCGAGCTGAAGCACGATGACGGCGAAGCGAACTCCAACCTTCGTCAGCAATCGTGGTCCATCACGGCCAGCAAGAAATGGGTGCTCAACGAAGAGGTCGTCAACGAGGCGGCCCGTTTCGACCTTCAGCATCCGGCAAAGATCCATGGTTTCAAGATCATGTGGGCCGAGTTGCCCGCAGGGCTCGACCCCAAAGCCGAACTCGCGGCGGGACTGTACGGCGACTTTGGCCACAACGGTTTCGACTTTTGGGCTCCCGAGCCGCTCTGGGAAGGTACGCGCTGCGCCGAGGACGTCCAGCCGGATGGCGCATGGCTCAGTTACACTTTCGACCAGCCGGTCGAGGTCACCGAGCCTGGCTTGATCTACGTCGCGCACAAAGCCGCGCCCACCGACCCGGTGTGGTGGTTTGACACCGACGCACCGATCGAAGGAGACGCTTGCGATACCTTCGATGAGTGCTCCGCTTCGTACAACCTGCCCGAGGCAGACGAGCCCTGGCATTACAATGGTCTGACCTTTCCTTTCCAGCACCCCTTCATGGTGCGTTTGCTCGTGAGCTACACGGACGATGTCAAACCCGCGGACACGATTTTTCAAGAGGTAGCGGGAGCCCCATCTGGCGGACACATCTCATGGGCCGACTACGACAAGGATGGCTACGACGACTTGTTGGTCGGCAATAAACTTTGGCGCAATGAAGGCGATGGCAGCTTCAGTGATGTCAGTGTGGCGACGGGGCTCGATGGGATCAGCGCGACGGGCGGGGTATGGGGCGACTACGACAACGATGGTTGCCTCGATGTCTTTCTCTTCATCGAGTCGAACAACCAGCCCGACCACCTCATGCGATCCGATTGCAAGGGGAGCTTCGTGGATGTGACGGCGATGGCGGGGATCGTCGATCAGCAGAGCTACGAGAACTGCGGCGATCCGAACAACACGACCTCGCCTTCCGCGGCGGCGTCGTGGATCGATATCGACGCTGATGGTTTTCTCGATCTGTACGTCAACAATTTCATCTGTTGGTCGAGTGGCAACAACTACATCGACACGGTGTGGCACAACGAGAAAGACGGCACCTTTACGGAGTGGACGGGAACGCACGGCTTTCTCAACCTCAAGAAACCGAGCCGCTGCTCGGCTCCCATCGATCACGATCGAGATGGTGACGTCGACCTGATGGTTGGTAACTACCGGCTCATCGGTAACCAATTCTACGAGAACAACGGCGATGGCACGGTGAGCGAGCGGGCTTTTGCTCTCGGCCTCGCGGGCGAGTTCGTGTCAGGGGCTTATGGTCACACCATCGGACTGGCGTGGGGGGATATCGACAATGACGGCGACTTCGATCAAGTGAGCGCCAATCTCGCCCATCCGCGCTTCTTCGACTTTTCTGACAAGACCCAGGTGTTGATCAACGACGGCAAGGGCAAATACTCGCCGCTGACCGACGAATGGACGTCGCCCTCGTCGAGCAAAGCGGGGCTGCGTTATCAAGAGACGCACTCGGTTCCCTTACTCGCGGATTTTGACAACAGTGGCACGCTCGATTTGGTGATCACCTGTGTTTACGATGGCCGGCCGACCGACTTTTACTGGGGGAAGGGCGACGGCACCTTCGATCTCGATGCCTACCACGCGGGGATCACCACCGAGAACGGCTGGGGAGTCTCAGCTTCCGATTACGACAACGATGGCGACGTCGATCTTTTCGCTTCGAAGCTGTTTGAGAATACGGCGACAGGGCTCGGTCACTTCTTGCAGGTCAAGGTGCGCGGAACGACGGCCAACCGCGAAGCTCTCGGCGCGACCATCGAGCTCAGTGTCGGAGCGACGAAACGAATTCGTCATGTACAGGGAGGCTCTGGGAAGGGCGGACAGGATTCGCGGTATGTCCACTTTGGCTTGGGTACCGAGACGAGCGTGGATCAGATCAGGGTCGTCTTTCCTGGCGGGGCGGAGACCGTCTACCCCGGGCCAATCGCGGTGGATCAGCGGGTGTGGCTCGTGCAAGACGACGCGACGGTCAGGAGCGGGTGGGCGCCGCCTCCTTGAGCGCCGATCACTCGAAGCGCTGCCACTCGCCGTCGATTCGTCGTTCGTGCGGCATGAACCGAGACTTGTAGGCCATCGATTGGCATTCGGCGATGTAGAGGCCCAGATAGAGGTACTTGAGGCCCTGGGAGCGGCACATTTCGATTTGCTCGAGAATGGAGAAGATCCCCGGGCTCAAGTTGCAGAACTTTGGGTGGTAGTAAAAGTACACCGCGCTCATGGAGTCGATGGCTCGGTCGACGATGGCGATGCCGAGCACCTCGTCATCGACCGAGTAGCGCATCTCAAAACTTTGGCAGCAGCTGTGGCCCAAGAACGCTGCGTAGGCCTCGACGCTTTGATCGGTGTCGTCTCGGTTTAGCCCGCGACCGCGCTTGTGAACGTTGAAAAGTTCGGCGCGCCGTTCGTCGATCTCGACGGGCCCGACTTGAAGAGCAATGGTGTCTCGTCCGCGGCGCCAGACTCGCCTTTGGGAGCGGCTGGGACTGAAGGCGTCGACGTCGACGCGAATCGGTTCGCACGCGCGACACGCGGGGCAGTCGGTTCGATAGAGCAAGCGACCTTGGCGGCGGTCGCCGTGCTCGAGGCGATCGGACATCTCCTTGCGGGTGAGGTTGCGCAAGGGTAGGCGCAGGGGCAGGCGCCAGGTTTGCTCCGCGAGGTAGGAGCACGGGCTAGGCTCGTCATGGACGAGCAGTTCCGGTGGCGAGCCTGGTAGCAAACGCAGTCGTTGTGAAAGCGCCATCGGGTTGAGCGTAGCAGCAACACGACGCCCGCGATGTGGGTTATGACATGCACGTGGGCCTTTCTATCACCTCGCTGTCGTCGGCGCTTCGTCCGGCTCTCGTCTCCTTGTTCGTTCTCGGCGGGTGTCACGGTGGCTGCGATCCCGACCCGGTCGTCGGCGATCCACGCGGTACGACGAGCCCATTGGCATCGGTGGCTCGCCCCGATGAAGGCGCCGTGGCGGCGATGTGGACCGCGGCGGCGAAGGGTTGGCAGATCGAGCCGCGAGAGGTCGTCCGCCGCGCGCCGCGCTACCGTGTGGCCGCTTGTCCGATGCGGTATCAGCTGAGGTCCGTGCAGACGATGGAGGTGGCTCCTGGGCGCCCTCCCGTTGGCACGCGCGCAGACATGGAGTTGCTCGCCAACCGTGATCCCCAGCAGCCAACACGGTTCGTGCTCACCATGCACAAGGTGAACACGAGTCGACTCGTGGAGGGCAAACGCGTGGCCATGGATCCGCAACCCGGCACCCGGTTCGCGCCGGTGTGGCTGCATACGAGCGGCCGCGGATGGCAGGAAGAGGATGGCCCGACGAGCCTGTGGAGCGCCTTCGGTTTTTTCCCTGGTGTCTCACGCTTTTTCCCGATCTTGCCAGACGAGGGCTCTGTCGGTAGCGAGACGGCATGGAAGATCGTGACGCACGCCCCGCAGATGACACTTCCGGTCGAAGTCCGTCGAGGAGACGCCAGCCGGAAAAAGCGAAAACATCGGTACGCTGCGCCGCAGATGGACGATGCACGGGTGCGTCTCGTTGGCGAGGTGCGGCTTCGTGCGACGAAAGAAGGTCCGTGGCAGCACGCGACGATCTTGAAAGCAGACTGGACGGTCGAAGAGCACACCGAACCCCCGCGCCCGCGCGACCACCTCGAGCGCTGGCATGGTCACTATGTGCTCCTCGATTCGGGTCGTCTGCTACACGCGATCATCCAGGGAAAAAAAGTGCACCGTTGGAGTGTGCGCCCGGGAGAGAGCAACGAGAAGCGGGGCGACGCTCGTTACGAAATGCGTCTCGTTGAGGCTTGCGATGGCCTGGTCTTGCCGCCGATGGCCGCCGACTGAGTCACTCTGCGCGCGCGGCGCCGTCGAATGGCGAGCACGCTCAACAGGCCCCAAAGTGCCCACGGCTCATCCTGCCGGTCGGCTGGGGACCAAGAGCAGCTGGCCGTCGCGGTCTGGTCGTCGTCCTCGGCGGCGCCACCGCTTGCAGATCCGTTGGCTCCGGCGCCGGAGCTGGGTCCGGCGGTCAGGTCACCTCCCCCTACGCCCACGGCAGACGCCCCGCCTGCTGCGGGATCGCCACCGGGTGGGGGCGGATCGTCCGTTCCGGCTCCACCGCTACTCCCCGAACTGCAGAGCGCGGCGATCATGCAATACGATTCCCCGCTACTTAACTGCGCGCAGCAGCCGCCCGGGAAGACGCCGCAATCTTGGTCGCCTCCGCAGGGTTTTGAGCAGAAGCTCGTCGACTGATTGTAGACGCAGGTCTTCGAGCCGAGGTTCTCGTTGCAGAAAGGAAGATTCGGATCGCCCGGGTAGGCGCAAGGATCGCCGAGCTGCCCTTCGAAATCGTAGCTCGGTGGCCCGCTGCCGCAGGCGCCCCCGCTCGCCGTGAAGCCGACCGAGAGAGAGTAGGCGCCCGGGTATTCTTGGCTGCCTTTGAATGTGTCGGCGACGATGTAGTAGGTGCCGCAGTCGAGCGTCTTGCTCAACGTGTTGTCGTGACGTGCGAAGCAGTCGCTGGTGTTCGTCGAGGTGTACAGGTGCACGTCGATGTCGACGCCGACGTCATCCTGAATACTCGCCGTCAGTGTGCCAGGTTTGTTGAGCGTGACGCGGTAGACGTACTCCGGCCCGGTTTCCTTTTTCGATGGCGAGGCGCCGCAACCATCGAGCACGTCGCTCTTCGATTGGGTAGTGTTGCGCTGGTCCGAATACGGGAAGCTGTTGATGTCGATGGGGTTGGTCGTGGTGCCGACGGGGTTGCCGACAGTGGTGCCGCTGATCGAGCCGTAGCGACGGGGCGTGTAGCCGTTGACCCAAGACCAGCCCGGCGCGCTGACGTGCACGTTGTAACCCACCGACTCGTAAAAGACCGGCTCACCACTGCCGAGCGTGTGGCTGTACAGGGCGACGTGAAATCCCGCCTTGTTGTAGACGTCGCCCGGCAGCACCTGATTCTGGGCGATGGCCGACGATGTTTGATGGATTGTCGACGTGGAAAAATGTCCGGTCTTCCAGGCCTTGCTGATGAAGCCCGAACAGTCGAGACCGGCCGTGCAGCCGAGCACGCCGTCTTCGGGGTAGGAGCCTGCGCCCGCTCCGTTTGCGATCTGCTGATCGAAATCGAAGAGGGTCATGTAACCGCCCCAATCGTAGGGAAGACCCATGTAGTCGCCTGGCGTGTAAACGCTCTTGTAGCTGCTCTTGCACGACGCGGTGAGGTTGGCTTGGCTGACCGTCCACGGATGGAAGGCGAAGGCCTTGGCGCGAACGAGGACTTCGTCCCGTTCGATGGCTTGAGCGGGGAGGCCGACGAGGTTCGTGATCGCGAGGGCAAGCGCGCCGCACAGCATAGGAGCCTGCGCGTTCATGGTGCCATCCTCCAGCTCTTGATGATCAAGGCTTCGGCTCGCGGAAGGAGCTGGGCGACGGTGCCAAATTGCATCGTCAGTTCGCGATGTGGGAGGTACAGCCCCGGCAAGCCCAGATCTTCATCCAGCTTGAGGGTGGCCTGGTCGACGTCCACACAGGTCAAACGGCGTCGGACGCTGATGGCTGGCCTTCCGCTGACGTGTTCGGTTCGGAGGCAGACGATCGAGGACCAAATCCCGATGATACGGGAGGCGCTCACGGCATGGGGCAGCGTCATCCGCGCCTCGACGGTGGCTCGTTTTCCGGCCTCCGGCGGGGCGAGCAGACGAAGGACGGCGCGCCCTTTTTCGACCAGGGTATCGACGGAGGTGCGGTGCCGGAGGGCGAAGGCCCCCTCGCGCTTGCTCGCGAGAAGGGCTGGCAGCTGCGGTTGGGATCGGGGTGAGCCCAGCGCAAAACGTTCTTGGTACATGGTATGGCCCCAGAGAGAACCGTCGAGACCGAATTGCACGTGTCGTAACTCACGGAGCTGGCGCGTCACCGGCATTTCGCCGGTCGGCCTGCCGCTTCGATCGAAGAACCAAGCTCTTGCCCTCACCGGGCTGTAGGTGGCGAAGCGGTCCTGTTTGCCTACTGTCAGATCTGTGCTGTCGACGGGGACCGGGGCGGTCATCCCCACCTGCCCGTCTCTTCCTACTCGCAGCACCTGGCCCGCGAGTCGGTCGAGAATGAGCGCCGAGCCGTCGGCTGTGATCGCGATGGCGCTTGGCCCCTGCGCGACACGTTCGTGTGCTGGTGGACGTAGGGTCACATCTTCGGTCCAACGAAGCCTATGCAGGGTCGGGGCGATCGTCTGGGGCCCCGAGGCACCCCAGGCAGCTTCTCGGTCGAGCACCTTTGTTGTCTGACGCCCGCCAGGTGGTTCGCTCGAGTCACTCGACCGCGGCGCGAGTGCGCACGACCAGCATGCTGCGGCGGCCAACAGAAGAACAGCCGATTGACGGCGTTTTGAAAGGCTCATTTCACTCTCTGTTCTGCCCCGGACCTCGCGCTCCTAACACGATGCACCACCGGCCGTCCAACTTGGCAGGGAGAGGCGCCTAGGAAACCCGAGGCCCTGTGCCCGGTGGGGCCGTGCGCGGGGAGGGCGGTGAGCCCGCCCGAGAGCGTGTTTCATCATTGAAATAGTCGGTTGGAGCTTGATCCACGACCGTGCGCTGCATTATCGCGTCACTGGCCTGCTCGACGCCAAGTCGCTAGGCTTCCTCGCGCAGCTCGATTTCTCATGGTACCCGCCCTTCTCATCGGTTTAGTGCTCGGCTTCTTCGGATCCGTCCCGGTGGCTGGTCCGGTCTCGGCTCTCGTGCTGAGGCGTGGCCTCGAGGGCCGGGTGCGTAGCGGGGGCTTCGTCGCTCTGGGCGCGGGGTTGGCCGAGGGTTTGTATGCGCTGCTCGCTTTTTGGGGTTTTGCCGAGCTCGTCGAAGGCAACCCGCGCGTTGCTGTCGTGTCCTTGGGAGCCACGGCGGCGATTCTCTTCGGGCTGGGCCTGAGTTTCTTGCGGGCCAAGCCTTCCACGGGTGAAACCTACGAGGGTTACGATTCGCGACGTAAGGGCTTTCTGCTCGGCTTTACGGTCGCGGCCTTCAATCCGACGCTGATCGTCGTTTGGGCAGCTGTGGTCACCATCTTGTTCGACTCGCGGCTCATCGCGTTCACGCCGCGGCTCGCGTTGCCCTTTGGTATTGGCTGCTGCTTGGGGATTGCCGCCTGGTTCATGATGTTGCTGCGTATCGTGCAACGGGGCCGCAAGCGCTTTAGCGAGGAGGGCGTCAAGCGCTTCATGCGGGTGATGGGTCTGTTCTTGATCGGAGTGTCGATTTGGTTCGGTTTTCGCGTCGCCCGCCTGGTCCGCGAATTACCCCGTAGCGGTGCGGTGGCCACGGTCGGCTCCGCGTCGCCCAATGATACGGCGAGGCCAGCTCCGGCGCTCGGGTCTGCAGCACCATCAGCCACGCCGCGCCCTACGACTTCTTCTTCGGCCCAATGAGGGTTTGAAGCGTGACGCGCGCCACCTCGTCGCCGCTCGCGTCTCGCAGCACCACCGGGACCTCGTAGGTCTGTTTGTTGCTGCTTTCTGGAATCGGACAATGGCTCTCCGCGGTGATCGTGCCGCGTGCTTTCTTCACGTATTCGATCGACAGGCCGGCGACGATGAAGCGCGCGTCGTCGGGCATCGTGTAGGCCATGGCTGCGTTGCCGGTCAGCTCGGCGAGATTGACCAAGGCGACCGCGTGCACGCTGTTGAGATGATTACGAACCTTCCGCCGATCGGCCATCGTGGCCTTCGCGTAGCCACGCTCGAGCTCGACCACTCGGGCCTTGACGGTGCCGGTGTACGGGGCGGCCTGTCCCACGAGGCGACTGAAGATCTGCTTTCCGCCAGGCTTGCTGCTGAGCTTGTCCCAGCTGTCGCGGATGGCGTTACCGGTTCGGTTGATGTCGAGGAACATCGATTGCGCTTTGGAGGCGAGGCTCATGCAGAGCGAATTACCGCAAAGTGGTGATTGTTGCTATGTGGAAGCTCCTCATGGCCAAGTCCAAGCACAGCGCGCGCAAAAAGGCGGAAGCGGCGAATGGCGTGGCTTCTTCCGACGCGCCGAAGGCCGCTTGGGAAGGGCAGCATCTTCGTCTGGCGGTGGGCATGGGGCTCGGCTTTGGACTCGTCGGACAGATCGCCATCGCGTGGCTGATGCCCGGGGCGATGGACAGTCCGTGGCTCGCACGTCTGGTTGGTGTGCTCTGCTCGACCGCGATGTGGGCCGTGTTGGCGCTCGCCTTGGCGCTGCTCAGCGGGCCGGGTCTGATCGACAATCAGCGCGGTCG
>JAPYTK010000003.1:0-13205 GCA_029941785.1 Polyangiaceae bacterium
CTTCTTCTTCTTTGCCTTGGACTTCTTCTTCTTTGCCTTGGGCTTCTTCTTCTTTGCCTTGGGCTTCTTCTTCTTCTTTGCCTTGGGCTTGGCCACGTTCGGCCGGTACATCGTGTAGTGCACGACCTCGACGATGTCGTGGCGCGCCAGGAGAGCGCTGAAATCGTCGAGCGACAGCGCGAGTCGCGCATCGAGGATCTCGAACGGTGTCGTGGCTCGCTTCGCCGGCGGAAGAGACGAGTGTATCGAGACACCGTGCAACGGACCGGTGAGCCGGATCGGACAACGTACGCCAGGTGCGCTCTGTACGCGGCGATAAGCGACTTGGCGCCGGTCGAGCTCGGCAAGCGCCTCGGCGTTGCTCATGTTGGCATAGCGATAAGCAGAGCTGGCTCGCACGACCTCGATCGGAGGGATCACGAGGTAGGGGGAGCTGGCGCTGGCGGATCTCGGTGTGGCGAGAGTCACTAGCGCGAGCAACAGCAGGATCAGTCGGGCGCGCAACATGGGATAGGGGGCTTTTACCATGCAGTCTCTGGACCTCAAGAGGCCACAAATCGGCCGTTTAGGCAGCTTCGGAGCATGATTTCGCCACCCGCCTGAACGTTTTGGAGCACTCGCCTCTTCCCAAGGCGCCAATTCCCAGTTTAGACTCGGCGCCATGCTGAGCGAACTCGATGACAAAGAACGTCTGCGCCTGATGAAATTTGTTTGCTCCTTCGCTTGGGCAGACCTCGAGGTTCAAGACGAAGAACGCATATTCGTGAAAAAGATGATGGAGAAGCTCGATCTCAGCGAGGCTGACCGCAGGCAGGTGCAGACCTGGTTGCAGGTCCCCCCGGCCGCTGAAGAGGTCGATCCTGGAGAGATCCCGGTTGTCCACCGGCAGCTGTTTCTCAAGACGATTCGAGAGGTCATCGCGGCGGACAAGGTTCTCGATCCTGACGAACAAGAGAATCTCGACTTGCTCGAGCAGTTGCTCAGCTGACGGGCAGAGCCAGCTTCGTCGGTTCCCTACGGCGGGGCGTTGCGAGCAACTTCAGTGACGGACTCCACGAACGCGGGTGCCCTTTGTGTCGTGAATGACATGCACCTCGACGGGTCTAGGATGACCACGTCGCCAGATCTTGCTCACCACATATCCGCGCGCGAGGACGTGTTCGACGAGAGGGACACCAAAGTCGGCGGATGAGGTTTGAGTTGCGCGTCGCACTAGCCGCTTGCCATCCTGGTCGAGGATTTCGATCGAATAGTGCTCTTGCCCTGATGGCGTGGAGTGCGTGCTCAGATCGCGCAAGAGCAGGAGCTTGGTTTTAGCGACGGACTCGATCCCGAGCACCTCGCAGGGCGTCACCTGCTGCATGGCGCGCTCAATCACCTGATCGCGCCGAATGAGGAGAACGCGAAAGAGCCAGTTTTGCTCGACGGGTGACAGTTGGCCCGCCTGTACGGCCCGCGCGATGGTCGCACGCGAGACGCGCTGCAGACGCTTCGCGAGCCAGTAGTCGTCGTCGTCGTCACGTCGGTCGAGTGGTCCGAGAGGCGGGGAGGGATGGTAGCTGTCGGGCGACACGCGCTCGGTGATGAGGCCAATACTGGGCCAGCGTGTGGTGGGCAGGAGCGGTGGTGGTTTCGGTGACAGGCCCATGCTGAACATTCTCAGGAAGAAGTTCTTACGTTTCCGATCCGGGTCCTGGGCGAAGGCGATCTCGGTCTCGTAACGACCTACTCCCAGCGCTTGGTCGAGGCCTACGATGTGGTGCTGTACGTGCCCTCGGTTCGGCTTGCCCACGTAGACGTCTCGTAACATTCTCGGCTCGATCCGCTCGATGTCGAGCCACGCCGTCAGGACGGGAATCGCGCGAAGGCTTCGGCGGTCGACGTGGTCGATCCGGTCGTTGGGATCATCGCCTCGTCGACCGGTTGGACTCGTCGGTCCAAGGTCGATCCCCAATGGCCACCGGGTTGCGGCGAAACGCTGACCTTTCTCGTCGTGGACCACCCAGACTGGCGGTGTGCGGTAGCCGAGAGCGTAGACCAAGCGACTGCTGATCGCCGCGGCGGCCGTGCGCATGCGGGGTCGATCCTTCGTGTCGTCAACGCGCTCATAGCGCAGGCCCCGGCGGTCTTCGAACACCACGGCCTTGGGATCCCCGAAACGAGGCGCCTTCTTCAGATCCTTGAATGGAGGTTGCGGAGGGCCATCGGCCCACTCCTTGGCCTGGCCATATTTCTCGGTGGGCTCCGCGCGAAACCAGCTCGAGTGGACGACTTCGTCCAAGGAGTTGACGTCCCCAGCGTCAGGATAGCGTCGCGGATCCAAGGCCTTGACGAGCTCCCGACGCACGTAGGCGTCGGCTTGGAAGAGCTCGGACAGGAAGACGCGCCTCTTGGGCAAACGAATCGGGCGGTCGTCTCGAGCCGAAGTCGTGGCGTCGCGATCGGCGAAGCGTGCCGGCTGATAGATGCATGCACTCAGCGAGAGAGCCGAGAGCCCGATGAGGGCGACCGAAATCCTTTGGCGTGCACCCATGATCAGTCCCGATGTTGCCGATCGCCGTACCGAGAGGAGACGCCGAAGGCGAGGAGCACGTTGACGCCTTCGTTGCTGAATGCGGTCGTGAGCCGGCCGATTTCGGCATTGGCCGAATACAGATCGATGCCCAGCCCTGCGGCAAAGCGCATGGCGACGAAGTCTCGAACATCGAGGTCCTGAACGCGGGGAGCGACCGTGGCGCCGTCGGCGAAGATCCTCATCCCCATGAAGGGCACGAGCTCCCAAGCGTAGTCGAGCGAGGCGACGATCGAGAGCGCGTCTCGGCGGTGGTCGAAGCCACGGAATTCGGGCTGTCGTGGCAGCTCGATGAACGGAACTTCAAGACCCCCAAGTGGTTGGAGGCGGTCGACGACGAGCCGCGGAGAGAGGATGTTCCGCCGTCGATAGATGGGAATGAAGCCAGCCGCACGAAATCCGAGCCGCGCGAAAGCCACCTGATCGGTGCCGAAAATGTCTTGAGCGCCGCCGACGTACGACTCCAAAAGGAAGCCAGGTGACGGGCGGCCAGTGCTCTTGCGGGAGTCGAACTGAATGGCGCCCTCAAGGTACGTCAACCAGGTGCGGGACCCAAAGCCGGCAACACTCGCGGGCTCGAAGACCGTGCTGAACATGGCAAGCTCGTCTTTTGGATCGTCCGTGATGACACGTCGGCCGATGCTTCCCGACACGTAGAACTCGAAATTGTGCGTCAGTCGCCAGGCGATTCCTGCGATCAGGCGTTCCCGTTCTTCGAAGTACTGGCCTCGGGCGACCGTTGGCTCCCGGCCGCTGGCGCGGCTTCGGAAGATGTTGCGTGAGTCGGTCAAGGGTGTGAGTCCGAGGCCGTAGTAGTCTTGGTCGGATCGGCGTTCGTGAAGACCTTCCAGGCTGATCGCGAAGGGCAAACGTGTGCCACCGCCACGAAAGCCAAGCCGGCCCTCGACCACGAGGTTGTTGTTGCCGCCGTAACCGGTGCGGAACGAGGAGGAGACGTGGCGCGTCTTGATGATGATCCGGGCACCGAGGTTGAGCGGCGCGTCGGTTTCCGCAAAGACCGTGGGGAACAGGAAGATGTCACCGCCTGGTGTTCCGAGGGCGTCACGGTACCGTGGAACCAGCTGCTTGTTGGCCACCAGGTTTGCTACGGCGAAGGTGCCGGCGAAGGACCAGTCGATCAAGGTCCGGGGCACGACCAGGACTGCGTTACCGACCGCGCGAGCGGTGTCGCCGGGTTCTCGCTTTACACGGTCGATGCCGGAGATCGATGGCGCGTCTTGGCCCGGTGCCTCCTTGGCAACAGCGGCTCGGCTTGGGCTTATCCCAAAGAGCAGCGCGAGCAACACGCTGACGGCAGGTCGTGACGGCGGCACGAGCTATTTGGGATCGGGGGGAATGACAACTTGGTTGATCGGTTGAACATTCATCCCTGCTGGGTATCCGTACGAAACGTTCGCCGTGAAGTTCGATGTGAGCGGAGTGCCCCAGCCCCACACCCACAAACCAAAGGGGGCTTTGCTGCTCATTTCGTTCCGCCCATTCGAGCAGTTACCGACGGCTTGAAAATCGCCCGTACTCAAGTCTGCTCGCGTCCATTCATAATCCCCAACCGGCTGCCAACCACTGAGGACGCCGGCGCATTTGAGTTCGACGTCTTGAAAATTGCCGGCTTGGTCTCGCCGCCTAACGACGACGAGGTTGGTTTCCGGGTAGGTCGGATCGGTGAAAAAGACGTACCGGGACATGTACTGATCGGGCGGAACACTGATGACGAAATCGACGTCACCGTGACCTGAGCTATCGGATAGCTGCTGCCATTGCGAGCCGGCCATGTACGTGAACAACATGAACGGGTGGTTGTTGTCTTGACTCTTCACGACGAAGGGAACGCCTGTGTTGAACTCAAGGATCTGTCCTCGGTTCAAGGTGGCAGGTCCCCCAACGGGCGTGGACCAGCTGAGCTGGGTTCCATCGACGGCGCCGATCATCCGCCACATGGCGGGTTCTCCGGATCGCGGGCGATACATCACGCCAACGTACTCGTTGCCGAGGGCGGGAATGGGGGGGATCATCTGTTCGCCGTGATCACAAAAGGCCACGCCGAAAGGCGCGCGCATGCACTTGTGACCGGCCATGAAGCCAATCGGCTTGTTCGCTTGAATCACACTGCCGGACAGTTCGGCCGCCTGCGTGAATTGGGCGTTTTGTCCTGCGTGGATTGTGAAGGACATGGGCACGTTGGTTGCGCCCGAAGGAAGGCCATTGCCACCGATGACGGGGACGACCGGGACCATCGTGACGGTCGTGTTGTCTTCCTTGGCGATGATGTTCAGCGAGGGGTTAGCAATGTCCTGCTTGTAGGCGTTGACCGCGATGTAGTTGGTGTCCCACGCGCTGGTCGGCAACAACAGAGATGCGCCCGTCACGGCGACACTTCCTCCGCCGAAAGGGTTGATTTGATACGCGACCACTGGGACGTCCGTTTGAATGCGGAAGGAGGTCGACACGCGGGTTCCGGTGAGACTCGGCTTTGCCGCTGGCGGGACAGGGCAGTTCGGAGCCGCCCCTTGCTGGCCGGTGAGAAACAGAATGGCGACCTCTCCGGGAGGTAGACCCGTCGCCGCGTTGTACGGAGAAAAGGAGAGGCCTTGGCCCTGGCCGACCGGAATGCGGGCGAAGGTCTCGATCGCAAGCGGAGAGCCTTGGTGCTCGACGGAGATCTTGGCGGGCGTGTTCCACGTGTTGGCGACGAAGGCGGCGAAACAGTACCCCGCCATCATGGAATCCATGTCGGTTGCGAAGTACTCACAGCCTACCGATTGCTTGTTGTTGACCGCTGCGTCACAAGCGTTGACGCAGGTCACGGTGCTGATGTCGCAGCCCTGATCGCCCGCGCACTGTGCGACGACGTTGCCGTTGCAGTCGATGACCGTATGCAAATCAGCCGAACATTGGTTGCCGCATGCTCCCCCCGCTCCTGAGAAACTACCGCCTCCGGAGCCTACCGTCAGTCCAGACGCCGTCCCGGCGCCGCCTGTGCCATTGTTCGATGTACCTGCTGTGGTGGCACCATCATCATCGGTGAGGTTGGTGTTTGAGTCGGTGGCTTTGCACGCGAAAAATCCAACGGTCAGCGCCAACGAACCGATGAAAAAATAAGTTCGGACCATTGTTTTCAAGCTCCTCGGAGGAGCATGTTAGCACCGCTGGTGAACCGCGCCCTATCCCTGATCCCGACTCGCTGCGCGTGACCGAAGAGTCAGGACCAAACGCCGCGCACCGCGAGTTGCCACCCGATCACGCCGAGACACGCGGCGAGCACGCACAGAGACACGGCGAGGCAGGTGATCAAGGTCCGGCGGCGTTGATGCTCGCGGCGATCGACGTTAAGCCTCATCTCCCTCTCTTTTCGCTGGGCTGAGCGCCGCGCAAGGCGTTCATGGCTGAGCGCGATTCGGTGCGCAGCCTGGAGCTGTGTCAGCGTCATCAAAGGCTCAGCGTCGATGCTGGGCCTGGCGCCGGGTCCGGCCGCAGGGATGGGTTTGGCAGGTCGTTTGGCCAGCTGCTCTATCAATTCCGATGGGGCAGTGGTGACGCAGGTCGGCACATCATCTTCGGGGTCGTCATCCGCCAAGAAGTGAAGAGACATGTCCGCCGGCGAGCGGATCACGGTCTGGATCTCGTCGTCGTCGTTCTCGTCGTAGAGGCTGGCAAGCCCAGGAAAGCTAGTCATTTTAGGTATTTGTCGAACTTGGCGGCGACTCATGCGGGGCCCGCTCGTACTCCTTCATCGATCAGAGCCAATAAAGCAGGGGCCGTGTCACAAAAAAGCGACTCAGCAGGTCGGTGCCCGTTCGTCGCTTGCAGCGAGCCGAGTTTCAGGGGCCGTCATGCGAGGGCGAGCCGAGCCGCGGACCGATGGTCCGATTACATCTCTTCGCGTGTGACGAGTTTTTGCGGAGGCCTGAGCGAGAGCTGGATCGGAATGAAGACCTGCAGAGCGAGCTTCTCCGTGGGGCCGCTGTCGAGGCCGTCGATGACGCGGTGATAAATCAGCGGACGGGTCAACTGTTGCTTCTTGGACGGCAGGAAACTGCCGAGAAAGAAGGTGTACAGGTTCGGCAGGTCGTCCAGCCCTCCGTGGGTCATCGTCTCGATGTAGCTGCCACCCTCGATGCGCTCGATACTCAGACTGGCTTCTTCGTCTGCCTTCGCCGGGCCGCGGATCGGCAACACGACCTTCCAGATCCATTCGCGGGGCGTGTCCTCAACCGGATCTCCATGGAGCGCGAGCAGGGCCTCTTCGACCGGACGGGCCCCTTGACTCGCGGCGGCTTGGGCGAGTTTCTGCTTGGCTTCTCGTATCTCCGTTGCGCCAAAGCCTTCTGCGAGGGTCAGGCCGAGGCCCCGCACGGTCTGCTTCATGATCTCGCGAGCACTGTAACGACCGACCATACCGGTCGAGCCAGGTATGGCTTGGGGTGCGCCCCGCACACGTAGCTTCTGCAGATGTTTGCTGGTGATCTCGTCGTTCATCGTCTTTCACACCTCGTGAGGGTGGGCTCTGCGCAGTCCAAGACCGCGAAACAGCGCCAGGTACCATCTACCAGCAGCCAGGGCAGTCGCAAAGCTCTTGCTCCACAGGCCTCCTGTGCTTAGGTTTCCCGCATGGCCAGCAACAATGTGCTCAACGTCGACGACAGCAACTTTGAATCCGAGGTTCTCAATGCCTCTGGGCCGGTATTGGTCGATTTTCACGCGACCTGGTGTGGTCCCTGCAAGGTACTCGGACCGATCGTGGATCAGCTCGCAGACGACTTTACCGGGAAACTGAAAGTCGCCAAGATCGACATCGACCAGGCCCCGAACGTCGCTTCGAAGTATGGGATCCGCAGTGTTCCCACGGTGATGGTATTCGACGGTGGCGAGCGCAAGGGGACTCATGTCGGTCTCGCCAAGCGCGCCAAGCTCCTCGAGTTGACCGGCTTGAGCTGAGGCTTCGCCTCGCGAGGAGCGCTTCAGCGCGCCTTGTCTCGTGCATCGACGATGCGTCGAGCGAGGTAGCTGAGGCGACGTTCTTTTCGTGCTTCGCCGAGCGCGATGGCAAGGGCACGTGGATCGGCGACGAGGATGACGAGCTGCTTGCCTCGGGTGACGGCGGTGTAAAGCAGATTGCGAGCCAGCATCACGAAATGCTGGGTGACCACCGGAATGACGACCGCCGGGTATTCGCTGCCCTGACTCTTGTGAATGCTGGTGGCGTAGGCCAGCGTGAGCTCATCGATGTCCCCTTCGGCATAACTGACGTCGCGCTCATCGAATCGGACGGTGAGGTTCTTTTCTGCGCTGTCGACGCCAACGATGCGGCCAATGTCGCCGTTGTAGACTTCCTTTTCGTAGTCGTTGCGGAGCTGCATGACCTTGTCTCCGAGGCGCAGGAGACGATTCCCTTTTTGGATGTGTGGGCCCGTGGGGTTGAGCGCGCCTTGCAGTAGTTCGTTCAGCGCGATCGCGCCGACGGGACCGCGCTTCATCGGAGTGAGAACTTGCACATCTCGAAAGGGGTCGAGACCGAAGCCGCGCCTGATGCGCCGCACGAGTAGATCGCGAATGGTATCGACCGTCGATTCGGGGGTCGTGCGCTCGATGACATAGAAGGGATCGCTCTTGCCCGTGCCGCCGATGGGAAGCTTTCCGGCGTGGATGCGGTGGGCGTTGAGGACGATGGAGCTGCCTTCGGCTTGGCGGAAGACCTCGTTGAGGCGAATGGTCGTCACTTCGCCGGAGTCGATGATGTCGCGTAGGACAGCTCCTGGTCCCACCGATGGCAGCTGGTCGACGTCGCCCACCAGGACCAAGCGGGTGTGATCGTCAAGGGCCTGCAAGAGCGAGTCGGCCAGCTCCAGGGCGACCATGGACGTTTCGTCCACAATGACGGCGCCAACGTTCAGTGAGTTGTTGGCGTTGCGCGCGAAGCTTCCGGTACGCGGATCGAACTCGAGCAAGCGGTGGATCGTCTTGGCCTCCCGGCCGGTCGCTTCGCTGAGGCGTTTGGCCGCCCGTCCGGTAGGAGCTGTCATCGCCACGGAGACCCGCGCGAGATCGAAAAGCGTGAGAATGGCCCGGACGATCGTCGTCTTGCCGACGCCCGGACCTCCGGTGATCACGAGCACCTTGCTGCTCGCGGCTTGCGCGATGGCTTCACGTTGAGCGGGGGCGAGCTCGATCTTGGTTCGGTGTTCGAACTCGTCAATGGCTTGAGAGGCGTGGTCGAGCGCGGGCGTCTCGGCGGCGAGCTGCGCGAGTCGTTGCGCGATCCGCCGTTCTGCTCCGTGTAGCTCGGGAGAGTACACCGCGCGGATCCCTCCCGGGAGCTCCTCGATGATGACTCGCTCCGACGCGTCGAGCGCGTCGACGGCCTCTTCGGCCGCTTGCGTCCCGCAGCCGAGTAGCTCGGCAGCAAAATCGACCAGATCTCGGTGCGCAGCGAAGGCGTGCCCTCGCGTGGAGATCAGATGCAAGCTGTGAAGGACGCCTGCCTGCGCGCGCTCGGGGGCGTTCTTGTCGATGCCTATCGATTGGGCGATGGCGTCTGCGGTCTTGAATCCGACGCCCCAGACATCGAGCGCGAGGCGATAAGGGTTGGCGGACACGACATTGATCGATTTGCGTCCGAACCGCTTGTAGATGCGCGAGGCGAGGGCGGGGGATGCGCCGTGCGTCTGCAGGAAGACCATGATCGCGCTCACGTCGCGATGCTGTGCCCAGGCTTTGGCGACGGCTTGCACGCGTCGTTGTCCGATACCTGGCACGTCTCGCAGGCGCTGCGGATCGCGGTCGAGAACCTCGAGCGTTCGCTCTCCGAAGGCGTCGACGATTCGTCGGGCGAAGGCGGGACCGATGCCGGGGACGAGACCGGATGCGAGGTAGCGTCTCATCCCTTCGAGCGTGGCCGGAGCGAGCGTGAGCACCGTCTCCGCGCGAAATTGTGCGCCGTGCTTGCGGTCTTCGGTCTGCTTGCCCGTGGCACGGATCCGCGTACCTGGGGGCGCGGGCGGAAACACCCCAACGACCGTCCTCAGCTCGCTTTCCCCCTCGACCGCGACTCGAAGTACCCGAAAGCCCGTGTCTTCATTCGCAAAGGTCACGCGCGCGACCTCTCCTTCGAGCACGCCTTCGGGTGCGCCTGGACTTGGAATCGACAGATTCATCTGCGATCGGGGTCGGTGGTTGTGGCTGGTCACGGAGAGGTCCACATAGAACCATCGTCAGCAGCGACTGCACAGTCTCAAAATTTGTGTTACCTCCGGCATATGAACATCGAAGAGTCTCCGGTGCGGGTCGAGCGACGCGATGGCGTGGGGATCCTGACGATCGATCGGGAGCGACGCCTCAACGCGCTGTCTCGGGCCACCCTTTATGCCTTGGGCCGGCTCGGTGCCGAATTGGTCGCCGATCCCACCGTGCGCGCGATCCTTCTCACCGGCGCTGGAGAGCGAGCCTTCTGCGCGGGCGCGGATCTCAAGGAGCGCCAAGGCATGTCGCTGGAGGACGT
Organism: Polyangiaceae bacterium; assembly: GCA_029941785.1. Classification (GTDB taxonomy): domain Bacteria; phylum Myxococcota_A; class Polyangia; order Polyangiales; family Polyangiaceae; genus JAPYTK01. Next base: position 10,089 of record JAPYTK010000003.1, read on the forward strand.
TCGAGTGCAAGTTGGACTGTACCGGAGTGAACTCGGTGTGCTGGACCGCAGCCCGAAGCCCGTGGTCGCGGCGATCAATGGTGTCGCGCTTGGCGGAGGACTCGAGCTCGCGATGGTCTGTGATTTGCGGGTCACCGTAGCGACCGCCAAATTGGGCTTGCCCGAGACCTCGCTCGGCATCATTCCTGGCGCAGGCGGGACCCAACGTCTCGCGCGACTGGTCGGAGAAGGTCGCGCGACGGAGATGATTTGCCTCGGCAGGAGGCTCGATGCGGCGGAGGCATTGTCCTGGGGTTTGGTCAATCACGTCGTTCCCGAAGGAAGCGATCTCATCGCCGAGACGCTGCGCTGGATGGCGCCTCTGGCGCACGGCGCCCCAATCGCGCAGGCAGCTGCTCTCCGCGCGATCCGTAATTCTTTCGAGGTGCCTCTCGAGCGCGGGCTGGAGCTGGAGGCTGTGTACTACGACGAGACCTTGCGAAGCCAAGATCGCGTCGAGGCGCTCGCGGCCTTTGCGGAGAAGCGCAAGCCGGTTTTCCGCGGGGAGTAGCTCGCGGGTCAGGGAGCAGCCTGGGCGCTCGGCGCACTGGAAGGAGCGGCAGGAGCGGGTCGGGGTGCGGAGGAGTGAGCGGCTGCGGCTCTCGCGCTCGCGGCGGCTCCTGCGATCAAGCGAAGCTCCGTGCTTACTTGATCGACGCGGCCGTCGTCCGGTTGTTGCTTCTTGGCCTCGTTCACCAGGTGCTGCGCGACATTGAGCCGGCCCGCGTAGGCTTGTGCGATCGCTGTGGGGAGCAGGGCGTGGTTGTCGGTGAAGCCTCGGTCCACCATGGCGAGCAGGGCCTTGGCGCAGCTCGCCTCTGGCGCGATGAAGGTGCCCAGATCGGGATCGAAACACGAGACGGCGTAACGTTTGGCCTTGTCTCCGTTCACGCCGCTGCGTCGGGCGAAGATCTCCCCGCGTTCATTGAAGCCAATCAAGCTCCAGTCGGAATGCGCCAGCAGATGTTGCCGGACGTTCGCTTGAAAATCCTGGCGCTTGGCCTCGCCCGGCGAGGTGTATTTCAAGATGATCAGCTGAACGCCGAAGTCGTCGAGTAGCTTGTCCCACCCCGGTTGGCCGTAGCGGATGTGACGATACACTCCGAGATAGTGCTCCGGGGAGTACGCCTCGAATCGAGGGTCGAAGAATGACTTCTGCTCAGGGAAAAACTCCGCGAGAAAGGGCCCTGCCCAGCCGTCGGAGACAAACGTGGGTCCGCGTAGCTTCTCCGCCTTGATCCACGAGAAGAGGGTCGTCGGCCATACCGCGGGATTGAGACCAGGCCCGACGGGCATGTGGCTCCAGTGTTGCAGCGGCGCGCCGAGCGCGGTCGTGATGAGCGTGAGCAAGACGAGGGGTTTAACCTCGCTCCACCGCAGGATCAGTCGTGAGATGCCGACCGCGATGAGTGGGGCGGCCACGACGGCGAAGGAGTCGACGACGCGCTGGTGACGAAGGGCGAGGATCCCGAAGAGCAAGGGTGGTAGCACCAGCGCCAACGGTATCTTTCGAAACCGCGAGATCGCACTGGCGACGGTCAAGCCGAGGACGATCCAGAACGGAAACATCATTGCGAAGGGGAACGCCCAGGGGGGGCGGTATTCGATGACGTGATCGCGCAAGGTGTCGTCCAACCCGAGCTGAAACGGAACCAGCATGATCTTCGGGCCGTGCGGATGATAGATGGCAAGCAAGAGCGCCGCGACGCCGATGGCGGCGACCGTGACGGTACCGAGTCGCGCCGCGAGGGCCTTTCCGATCGCCTCGACCTCCGTCGCTCGACGGAAAATCCTGAAGTGCGACTCCGCGGCCATCCCGGTTGCGATGATCCCGAGCGCGATGACGAGGGTGATGGCGCCGGCGTGCCACTGATAGGCGACCACCAAGGTGGCCCCCGCTCCCAGCAGGTAACGGCGAGCCTTCGGCGACTCGGGATCTTGTAACCATCGGCTGATGAGCCACAGCCCGCCCGCGAGCGCGAAGTTGCTGAAGATCTGGGGCCGCATGATGAAGCGAGAGGCCGCAGCCCAGCCACAGAGGATGGTCGCGAGACCTGCGCTTGGGACCGTGGCGCCCCAGCGGCGAGCGTTGCTGTACACGAGCGACCAGGTGGCGCCGACAATCGCGAGCTTGGCGAAGAACAACCCGAGCGGTCCGCCGACGTCCCAGATCGTGGCGATGAATACGCTCGACAGCCACTCATGCAGGAGCCATGGGTGGTTGGGCTCGGTGAACGAGAGCACGTTGGTGGCAGGGATGCTGCCCGTGTCGAGCACGTAGCGACCCGTGGCCAAGTGGAAGCCCAGGTCGGCATTCGATACTTGCGTGGCACCCAGGGCGAGCACGACCCCAATCGTGAGCAATGCGATGGGCGCGCCGAGCACCTCGTCGCGCGTCACGGTGGCATCCTGTGCGTCTCCCGCGTCGGGCCGATCGTCCGGCGCCCCGTCTTCGTCGTCCTCCGCGTCTTCGTCCGGCGCCTCGTCTTCGTCGTCCCCCGCCTCTTCGCCCGTCGCGCCGTTCTCGTGCACGTCGGGTTTCTCGGCCTCTTCGGCAGTGGGGTCAGATGCCATCGCTGGGAGAGCGAAGCACGGCTACCAGACCGCGCAAACGCTTTGAAATGTGGACCCGGTTCTTCGCGTCGACGATGACTGCTCCGCAGTCGTCGATCGATTCGACCAGTGCGAGTCCCTTCTCCGGTCCGAGAATGAAGACGGCGTCGTCGATCGCATCGGCCGTCAGCGCGTCTTTCGCCCAAATGGTGACGCTCCGACTCGCTGTCGCTGGGTAACCCGTGCGGGGATCGATGATGTGGTGGTAGCGCTTGCCGTCCTTGATGAAGGCCCGCTCATAGTCACCGGCGGTGGAAAAGGCGTGGTCTTCGACTGGCAGAACGGCAAAGAAGGCCTCTTCGTTTGCACCGCGCGGATCACGGACGCCGACTTTCCAAGGCTCGCCCCACGGTTTGCGTCCTTTGACGTACAGGTCCCCGCCGGCCTGGGCGAAGAAGGAGCGCAGCCCCGCCTCGCTCAAGATCTGCGCGGCGCGATCGATGGCGTAGCCCTTCGCGATTCCGC
>JAPYTK010000003.1:13215-79851 GCA_029941785.1 Polyangiaceae bacterium
GCCCTGTCATCGAGTTCGATGTTTCGGTAGTCGATGCGCTTACGTGCTTTCGCGATCAGTGCGGCATCAGGCACGACGGCCCGTCGGTCCTCGTCGAAGCGCCACAGCTTGCCCATGGAGGCGAAGGTGATGTCGAAGGTCCCCTCCGAGAGTTCGCTTATCCAGAGGCTGCGCTCGATGACGCGAAAGGTATCCTCGCTCACCTTGATGGCCTGTTTACCTGCGTTGGCATTGATTCGCGAAACCTCGCTGTCGTCCCGCCACGTCGTCATCAAGTCCTCGATGCGCACGATTTCGGCGAACGCTTTGGCGAGCGCTTTGCGGATCTGCTCTTCGCTCGTCTGCTCGTCGGTATAGCTGGCCAGGACGATGCGTGTGCCCATCGCCCGGTTTACCGACTGGATGCGCTCGGAGCGGTAAGCGGGCTTGGCCGGAGTGGGAAGGGCCGATGGGCCCGCCTCCGCTGACGGCTCCGCCGACGGGCCCGCCAGCGCTGGGGCGGCGATCGGTTGGCGAAGCACCGGTCTGGGTACTTCGTGGCAAGCGGTTAGGCAACACCACGCGCCCAGCCCGCCGACAAACGCGCCCAGCCCGACGACAAAAGAGTGGAGGCGTCTCAGGAGTCTGACTTCGCTTTCGTGCCGCTGGCAGCCTTGGCCTTTTCGGCGCACGCGGCGGCGTCTGAAGCCTGCACCGCGTTGCTTCGGAACCAGACCACGCACTCTTCTTTCATATCGGCTGTAAAGTCCACGCACGGGATCTCCGACGCCTTCTGACCGCTGCGATCGTTGTTGAGGGCCGCCAAACATTGTCCACAACATTCGGCGCGCGTCTCGGCCTTGCTCTTGATGATCGGTGCGGGTCCGGCTTCCGGTTCGGCCATCATGTCGGCATCGCCCGCTGCGTCGTCGGCGATGCGGGGGGGCTGTACCTGTTGGATCTTCGTGTGGCACGCCCCAAGGCAGAGCGTGCAGAAAAAGAGGAGTCCGAGAATTCGTGTCATGCGTCAGGCCTATCGGATGGATGAAGGGGAGGCAACGGAGTATACTCAAGTGTGGTCGCCGACGAGCGTTTGGATGCGTCCCCAGGTTTCTTTCACGGTATCACGTGTTTTTTCGGTGGCCTGGGCCTGCTCTTGCGAACGCCCTCACTTTGGGCGATTTCCCTCGTTCCGGTCGCGCTGTTCTTAGGGGGATGGCTGTTGTTCGGCGGACTGGGCGTGGCTTACCTTCCAGGGTTGGTTGGCGCTGCGGTTGGGCCGACGGACAGTGTTGTCGGTGGGCTGGGGCTCGGCCTCCTCAAGGTCATCAGCGGCGTGTTGGCGCTTGGCCTGGGGGCCCTCGTCGCCCTCGTGGTCGCGCAGCCTCTGTCGGGTCCTGCGTTGGCTTCGCTCGTTCGAAGCCAAGAGCGGCGACTTGGGGCACCGGCGCGTCCTGAAACACCCTTTTTCCGCGACATGATTCAATCGGTGCAGTCGGTGCTCATCGGCCTCGCCATCGGAGTGCCGGCGATGTTGTTTCTCGCCGTCATTGGATTCATCTTTCCACCGACTCTCATCGTGGTAGCGCCGCTCGAGCTGCTCATCGCAACTGTCGCTCTCGCGTGGGACGTGTGCGACTTGCCGATGTCCATTCGTGGCCTACCCGTGAAAACCAGAATTCGGTGGTTGCGCTCGCACCAGGCGGCGGTGCTCGGCTTCGGCTTCAGTTGCGCGCTCGTGCAGATGATTCCCGTGCTGAATCTTCTGTTGCTTCCCGCCGCTCTGCTTGGCTCTACGCGCCTGGTCTGGGACATCGAGCAGCGCGAACTCCAGATCGGGGCGGGATCGGCGCTGAGCTAGTTCGAGCTAGCCACTCGGCGGCAACCGCCGTATTCACCTCATCATTATGCACGACCGATTTTTGCGCGCTTGCCGACGGGAGTCGACCGATTTTACTCCAGTGTGGTTCATGAGGCAGGCGGGACGCTACATGCCCGAATATCGGGCGCTGCGCGAAAAGTACTCGCTGATCGAGATCTGCAAGACCCCCGAACTTGCACTTGAGGTGACATTGCAGCCGCTCAAGTTTGGCTTCGATGCGGCGATTCTCTTCGCTGACATCTTGCTGTTGCTCGAGCCAATGGGTGCACCCTTCGACTTCGTCAAAGGTCAGGGTCCGGTCGTCCACGAGCCGATTCGTACGCGTGCGCAGATCGAGAAGTTGCGGGTTTGCGACCCGGAGGAGGGCTTGGCGTATGTTCTGGAGGCTGTGCGCCTGATCCGCTCCGAACTCGACGGCAAGACGCCGCTCATCGGATTTTCTGGCGCACCGTTTACTATCGCGAGTTATCTCATTGAGGGCGGAAAATCTGCCAACTACCGGCTGACGAAACAGATGATGTGGAGCGAACCGGAGGCGTGGCAGATGCTCATGCGAAAGGTGAGCGAGGTGGTTCGTCGCTACTTGCGCGCCCAGGTCGAAGCGGGCGCCCAAGCCGTGCAGCTCTTCGATTCTTGGATAGGTTCGCTTTCCCCGGCGGACTATGAGGCGCACGTTCAGCCCTTCGTTCGCGAGATTTTGCAGGACGTGATGACGCTTGGCGTCCCGGTTCTTCATTTCGGCACCATCACGTCGACTTTGCTCGAGGCACAACGGGACGCGGGCGGAACGGTCATCGGGGTCGATTGGCGGATCCCGCTCGACCAGGCCTGGAACCGCATCGGTCATGACTACGCTATTCAGGGCAATATGGATCCGCTGCTCCTATGTGCCCCTCCGGAGGTTGCCGTCGCGCGGGCACGTGAGGTGATGCGGCTTGCGGCGGGTCGGCCCGGCCATATCTTCAATCTGGGTCACGGCATCATTCCGCAGACGCCACCGGACACCGTCAAGGCCGTTATCGAAGCCGTCCATGCGTACACACACGAGGGTTGATGCGTTCGCTGGGCGACGAAGACCTTCGCGTCCTTGCACATTTGGAAGAGCGCCCGTTCAACTCTGAAAGACAAGAGCGCGTCCGGAGGTGCCAAGTCGCTGAAATTGCATTTCCCGTAGATTGGCATGGGACGTGCAATAAGTGATGGCAGCGCTTCGGCGGAAACCTTCCCCCCCCAGGTCCGTCGCGGCGCTGTTTTTATTTTGTCGCCGCATGCGGTGGTCCTGACTGCTCCGTACGGCGCGACTCGGTGTAGACTGTGAGCACGATGCCCCGGCTCTGGATCCTCACACCGCTCGTTGTCGTGAGCATGCTGTACGCATGTTCCGGTGATGAGGGCGAGTCGTCGTCATCGACGAATTCGAGCGTTGGCGCCAGCGGTAGTGGCGGATCGACGAGCAGCATGTCGAGCGCCGGAGCGGGCGTGGGGACACCGAGTTTTGTAGGTCGGTCCTGTGAAAAGACCAGTCACTGTGGTCCGGCCGTCGACATGATCTGCATCAAGCAGAGCGATGATGAGGCCCGCTTGTCGATTGAGGCAGATCTCGTGGGCGGCCCTCCAGGTGGCTATTGTTCGCGCGGCTGCGAGAGCCACAGTAACTGTCCAAGCGACAGTTATTGTCGTTACGATGAAAAACTCGACGCCGGCCTGTGTGTGCTCACGTGCACCTTTGGCGACCCCGTCGCCGAGTCCCCTCAGCAGCCTCCCTCCGAGGACAAGTGTCGCGGCCGTGACGAGCTGGCCTGCGTACCGATGCAGGATGGCTTCACCTTGTGTCTGCCCGTGTGCGGCCATGACAGCGAGTGCGGGGACGGTCGCCGATGCGACAAGCGCGGAGGAGTATGCGTCGATACGCCGACCGCCGGGGAGAGCCTTTCCGCATCGTGCACGCCCGGTACCGATGGATGTGCGGGTTTCTGTTTGGCTTTCACGGACGCCGGGAAGACTGTGGCGAGTGTCTGTTCGTCGCGGTGTTCGTTTGGCGGATCGCTTTCGAGTACGCTCAATTGCGGTGGACCGACCGAGGGCCTTTGCGCTTTCGCGCCTACCATCGATGGGCAGCAGGCGGAGCTAGGGGATATGGCGTACTGCGCGGGTGCCTGCGAGCAGCACGATGCCTGCGACTTCATGAGCGGCATGTTTTGCCTCGATGTCGGTGTCTACGCGGACTTCGGCAAGGGCTATTGCCTGTTTGCTGGCGACTGTCCGAACGGTGATGAATGCGCTGCCGGGGAGGTGTGCAAGCAGACGGCATCTGGGCCGCGTTGTCTTGATGGCGATCCAAGCGATCCCAATGGGTTGAGCCTGCTTCTACCGCTCGGCGGTGCTGCGCCACCCTGATACCTGCACGTTTTCGTTTTTCGAGCTAAGCTATCCGGCATGAACAAGGCGGGGCGCTCGATTATCTTTTTGTCTATGGCGTGGCTCTTGGCGATGGGCTGCGGCTCTCCGGACGACACGGAGGATGGTTCCGCGGCTGGGGCCGGTGCGGGTGGGAGCACGGCCCCAAGCACGCCGTCCAGTGGTGGGTCCGGTAGTGTGGGCGGTGCGGGTCCAGGCAGCATGGGTTCGGGTGCGGGCCTCACGTGCAGCGAGGCGTACACCGACATGAGGGGTGATTGCGACCTGTTGGCCCAAGATTGCCCCACCGGTTTTTGGTGCAACGTGGTTGGCGAAAGTTCCGCGTGTGTCGCTTCGACCGGCTCCCTCAAAGGGATAGGCGCAGAATGTTTCCAAGGCCAATGCGCGGCGGGCTTGCGCTGCCTCGAGAAGTTCTGTTCACCGTATTGCTGTCCTGCCTCCAACGAGCCCTGCGGCGAAGGAACGTGCGATGTCCACGTCACCTTTGGAACGAAGTACGCCATGATGTGTAGCTTCAATCCCGGCTGCACACTGTTCGAGGGAAATTGCCCGGAAGGACAGTATTGCCACATCGGTGATGCGGACGCCGGGCTCGCGGTGTGTGACCTTCCCGCGTCGAGCTTCGTTGCAGAGGGAGAGGTCTGCAAGTACCGCAATGACTGCGGCGAATCGCAGCTTTGCAACAAGAATGGCAGCGACAAGAACGGCGAAAACGGGGTTTGTCGTCATCTTTGCAAGCCGAGTGCTTGGGAGAAACTCGATCCCGGCAAAGGCGGCTGCGCGGCCGATCGCAAATGCAATCCGGCCAACGCGGGTAGTTTCATGGATCTCGGGATCTGCGAGCCCGTGTCAATCTGAGACAACTCAGCCGTACGCACTCATCGTCAGCTGACGGCCGAAGGGCGGAGCGAGATCGGTCTTGTGTGGCGTGACCCACAAGACGTCGAGCATCGCGACTGCAGCAGCAGGGGGGAAGGACCCATCGAGATCCGTCAAGTAGGCGACGGTAAAGGACTCGGCGCTTCGCGTGGCTTCGTCTGCAAGTCGTTCGAGCGCGGGAGCGAAGCTCGTCCCACCGCGGCCGCGAATGTCGATGTCGATGAACAACAATTCGGCGGCGAACCGTGTTTCGTCATGGGTGATGTCGGCATCGGCTTGCATCAAACGTACATCGTCGATTCCCTCGGCCGTTGCCACCGAGACGATCGATCCGAGAAAGCGTGCCAGTGTGTCGTTGCCGATCGATGCAGAGGTGTCGATGATGGCCACGAGTACGCCGGCCGCTTCGATGCGTCGTCCCGGCATCGCCACCATATCGGGCCAGCGCCCAGTGGCGTCGACCAAGGCGCTCATCCTTCGCGAGGGCCGCAAGTAGCTGCGCTCGCTTCGATGCAAGGAGCTCACGGCGCGCTGCAAGGTTGCGGCCCAGTGGCTTGGCGGTTCGATCGTGGCTCGAAGTGTTTCGTCGATCCAGTCCGGCATCTCCCCGAAGGTGGCTCCCCCCGACGCGAGCTCTTCTTCGTAGGCGGCGGCGAGGCGCATGGACCATTGCAGCTCACGACCTCGATCCTGCACGCTAGGCACCTGCTGGGCAGCGCCGTCCCTTGCCGCGGGGAGATCCTCTTTCGAGATTGGTTTCGTGCCGTGACGGGGCAGCGGCGGGGAGGCAGCTGCAGGCCCCAGGTCTTGCTTCTCCGCCTTTGGCTCTTGCGCCCCGTCCGTCGAGGGGTCGACGTCACAGAGATCACACCAGTTGTCTTGCGGTCGAATGCCTGAAGGTAAGGATTCATAATAGTTTTCCGCGCTTGCCCCCCGCGGAAGGCGGCCGAGTTGCGCTGTCAGATGGGGCGCGGCGACCGACAACTGAGCGGCTTCGAGAAGACCGTCGATCGCCAGATCGTGTGCGACGTTCCAACGCCCGGCCTCCCGCGGTCCACGTCGGCCAAAACAGGCCAAGCTTGCGTGCATGCACAGATGGGCGAGTCGGGCGCAGAGCGCGGGAAAGGGCAGAGCGAGCACGAGGTCGGGAGCGAAGAGCAGTCGGTCGTCTGGTAGGAGCCGAAAAGCAGGCGTCCGGTCGCTGGCTTCGACACGCAGGGCACGGGCCAACACGCCGAAGAAGGGCTTGTGCTTGATCAACCAAACCCGGGCGGCGGCGATTTTGTCACGCGCTTCCATCGTCACTTGTTCGAGGTGCAAACCGGCCGAGTCTGACCACGTCGCTGAGCACGCGCGACCCCGAGCTTCGCAAATGTTGTTCGAACGCCTCGCTGGCCAAGCTTCCGTTCTTGCGTCGCAAGGCCGCGTCGACCGTCCACACGGCCACCTCCATGGACGCCCCGGCCAGCACCGCCAGAGCCTTGGCGGAGCGCTCGCCGACCGCCGGATCGGATGCGCCTAGCTGCGCGTTGATGCTCGCTCCGAGAAAGTAGATGAGATCAGGATCATCAGGGACGGCGGCTCGTCCTTCGGCGATGTCGTCGAGTGAAGGGGCTAGCGCGGCCCGTTTGGCGAAGGCGCTGAATTCTGCACCGGCACGATCTCCAACCGTGCCAGCTGCCAGTGCCGGCCACAGACTGACGTCGACTGGGCCGAGCGCGTCGGACAACATGTGCCATGCCCGGGGCGTTGGGTAGGCCGGAGTGGCGTCACTCGGTGGAGGCTGGAAGAGCCAATCGGGGCGTGCATGAATGAAACCGAGCACCAGTGGGTGCAGAGCCCATCGGCTGCCCCATGCGAGCCATGCCTCGGCGTTCGGCTCGAGCGCGACGTGCAACATGCGATTCGACAGAGCCGTGGCCATGGGCCGGACCAAGGCGCGATCCTCGATTCGGTTTCCTGCGCCGAGAACACGCGACCCGGTGGGCAGCTGGTAGTCCCCAAGGCGGCGGTCCAAGATCAATGAGTAAAAGGCCTTCTGCACGTCCGGCACGGCGCTGTTCAGTTCGTCGATGAACAGCAAGAAGGGGTCGGAGCGCAGAATGGCACTCGGCGGACAAAACTCGGTCACGAAACGACCTTGATCGTCCGTCCGAATGCGGGGCACACCGATCAAATCCTCGGGAGCGAGCTGTGTTCCCAACAGGGTGACGCAGGGCAACTCGAGCTGCTGAGCGGCGTCGCGCACCAAGGCGCTCTTTCCGATACCGGGGGGCCCCCAGATGAACGGGGTGCGGTCAGGGGGCAAGCTGACCAACAACTCGACGAGCTGGGGGGGGCTGAGCGAGAGCATCTGCGATATATAGACCTGGCCCACTGCGCTCATCAATCGGCCCAGCGATTCTTTTTTCATGCTCGACCCTGAACTGCTCGACCACTTGGCGGCCCAACCCGGGCAAAACGCGCCGGATATCAACGTGGCCCTGGCGGAGCAGGGTCACGGTGGCGTGCTTCTCGCGCTCGTGCGCAGCGGTGCCACCGGCCCCGATGCCTTGGCTGTCGTGGCCCAGCGCGTGGTGGCCGATCGGCAGCAACTTGCTGTCTGGGAACCAGAGGAGGGCGAATCCGAGGCGGTTGTCGACGTGCTCGATCAGCACTTGATTTGCCACCCCAACACGCCCGCTGCCGCACGGGATACGGTGCTCGCTCGGCATCCAGCGGATGCTTTTTTCGTCCTGGCGGCCTCGTGTCATATTGGCGCGACCGAGACAGCGATTGAACGCGCTGCGAGCTGGCCGAGTCGTTACCCGGTGCTCGACCGACCGTGGCTGGCGTTGATCATGCCGGGCGCCGTGTCACCTTTGACCTACGAGGCATGGGCCCAGGGCGAGTGTGTTCTGCGTCGTGAATTGGTGGCGCGTCTGACCTTCGACTCGGCCTTGTTGGAAATTCTTTCAGGTGACGCGGACCGGCGGGTTCGCCGAGCGGTGGCATCCAATCCGCGTGCCGCAAAATGGCGCGAGCGCCTGGCGATTTCAGATTCAGCCGTCGAAGTGCGCGCCCGTGCCAAGCGTCCTCTCGGAACGCGTGAAGACAAGGTGTGCGTGGTCGATTCTCCACGTTTCGCCGCCGCCTTGAGGGCGCTCGAATCGGGCGGAGTGTTGGCTCCGGATGTCGCGGCGGCCTTGGGCATGAAGGACCTTCGCATCGATGAAGAGGGTGCCGCCCGCGCAGCCCAGGTTCTCCCATTAGGGCGCGTCATCGAGCTCCTCCCGTCCGTCTTGGACTTGCCGGGAGACCACCCGGCTGCGCGCGGATTTTCGGCGGGCTTCGCCTTGCGTCGCGCGACCCATGGAGCAGGTCTCGGCGAGATGATCGGTGAAGCGGCCAAGGCGCTGGCCCACATGCCGGCGGGGGTGGCGAGCTCGTACACTGGGAAAGCGCGCCTCGCCGCATGGGCATCGGGGGGTCTCGCCGCCAGCACGGTTCTCGACGCCGGCGAAGTGATCGACCATCTGGCAGATCACTCGCTCGCCTCCGATACCATGGTGCTGCGCCGCGGCTTGTCGGGCGACGCCTCGCGCGTTGCGGAGTTGTGTCGAGCTTGCCGAAGTACTCCTCTCGTGCCGCCGGGTTTGCTTGCCGTGGCTTGGGCCACCGACAGCGTCGCTGACGAAGAAGTGATCGAGATGGCCAAACGCGTCTCGAGGGTGAGGGCTCGCGGTCGTGACTTGCCCGAGGATGAGATGGACCTCGATCCCTCTCTTCGCTCGCTCGACGTTCTGGAGCAAGTGGTGCTCGCGGCGAGCAAGAAGGTGGTCTTCTCTCCGCGTTGTGCGCTGTCTGTCGTTGCGCTGGATGCTCGACGTGTTCGCTATGTGATGACCGCGATGCCTCAATGGAAGGGTCGCTTGAGCGGGGCGATGCTCACACGGGTGTTGCGCCAAAACGCTGGGGCTTTGTCAGCGGCACCGGCCGAAGCGCGAGAACGCTTGGCTTCGGTTCGCCGGTGGACGGAGCGTGTCTTGACGGACGTCGAGCTTTCGCTTGCGCTGGGTGTGGGGCACATCACGACCGAGGAAGTCGTGCATCGTCTTCGGCTCGGTCGTCATCGGGTGGATGACGGCGAGACCTTGGCTTGTGGTGCGGATGTTCGCGCCGCCATTGAGGGTAGACGAAGCATTCGGCCACTGCTCACGTGGGCGTCGGAACAACGACAGAGCGATCCGGCGGCCCTCGCGACATGGCTGCTGCTCGAGAGTCACGATCGACCGCGGACACCGAGCATGATCGCGGCATCGATCGACAGCTTTGCCGCTCGACAGCTTCGTGTTCCCGAGGCCCTGAGCTGTGCTCTTGCGTGTCTCGAGAACCGCAAGCCGGGGCGGTTTGAGGTCGTGTTTCCCCAGACCCCACGCGGAAAAGCAACCTTGGTGAGCGCGATTGCGCGCGCCTATTGCGCGGTCGGAGGAACGCGCTAGCTCGCGCGAAGGTCGTGCGCTGTGTCGTTGAGCGGCATGTGTCGTGCGCGCCCCGGTCAAACTAGGGAAAGCCGTCGTAGCAAACGCCCCATTCGGTGGCGCCAACATAGACCGCAGGCAAGAGTGGATAACAGCTGTCGACTGGGAAGCCCGGGCAGTCCGTGTCGACGGTGCACCACTGCATGCAGTAGGTGGTGTTAAAACCCGTCGTGATGCACTCGTAGATGTCGGCGCAGTCGTTCGAAGAGAGACAATTTCCGTACTGCACGCCGCCGCCGATAGGGGTTTGGCAAATCGGGGTTCCGTTCGTCTGTGGAATGCAGTGGTGGTTCGCGCCGCAGACGGCTGACGGTAAGAGTGGAGCGCAAGGGCCCATGCCTCCGCTGGAGCTGCTGGACGCGACCGTGCTTGCTACCGTCGAGCTGACGCTGCTGCTGACACTGACGCTGCTGCTGGTGCTTGTCGTCGCTACGCTGCTCGACGTTGCGGAGGCGGCACTGACGTTACTGCTCACGGTGGTTGAGGCGCCCGTCGCGCTGCTGGCGCTCACGTCGTTCGTGGTCGGTTGGCATTGTCCCATCACGCAGCTTTCGCCCGCGAAGCAGACGTTTCCGCAGCTCCCGCAATGGCTTGGGTCGCTCAGCAAGTCTACGCACAGCGACCCGCACTGCGTCAGGCCATCGAGACAGCCGCTCGATGCTCCGCCAACGCCCACCGCACTGACGGAGGCGCTCGTGCTGTCGTCTTCCTCGTCGATGCTGACCTCCGATCCGTGGGCGCAGGCGGCTAGCCAGCAAAGCGGGAGAAGGAAGTGGTATCGCATGACCTCGAACCTGAGTGTAGAGTAACGTATTCTCCAGCTTCGACAAGCTGAAGAATTAATAACAATTACCGCATGTTAAGAGAGACCCCGGTTCGAAGACATCTCGTGGTGGTGTTTTTGATGCTCCTCGTCAGCGTCGTGGCGACCTATGGGGTGGGTTCTCGATTGCGGTTGGATCCGAACGTTGCAAGCCTCCTTCCGAAGCGGGGTGAGGCCTCGGCTCTGCGTCAGTATCTACGCGCTTTCGGTGGGACGGACCTCGCGTTGGTGCTGGTCGAGGGTGAAGAGCCGGCGCTTGTCAGGCGAGCGGCGGAGAGCGTGGCGGACGAATTGGCGGCCCTTCCCTCGGTAGAGCGAGCTGCTGCGAGCGTGGCTCTGCAATCTGAGAAGGTCGATCCGACGGCGGCGTGGCGCTACGCGGATCAGCCGATGCGCGCGCGGCTCGCGCGTGCCGTGTCTCCGGAGGGTATGCGCGCGCGGCTCGCCACGACGCGCGCCATGGTGCTGGCGCCGGGCGCGTCCGCTCACGCCGATCGCTTGGTTCGCGATCCTCTTCGGTTGTGGGCGTTGATTGGTGAATCGACGACGTCAGGATCGGGAGTACGCGTCGATGCGCTCGGGCGCTTTGCCTCCTCGGACGGGCGCGCGCACTTGGTGCTGGTGAAACCGAAAGGCCAGGCCTTGCGCGGTGAGGACGCCCAGGCGTTCGTTTCCGACGCGCAGACTGTGCTTGCCGCCCAGGAGGCTCGGTTTGCGGGCGTGAGCTTCGGCCTGACGGGAGGACACGCGATCGCGGCGGCGACGGAGGCAATGCTCACGCGTGATCTCATGTGGTCGAGTACCTTGTCCTTGTTTCTCGCGTCCCTCGCGTTCCTCATAGCGTTTCGCCGGGTGCGGGCCGTTGTTGCCGTCATGCCCCCGCTCTTCTTGGGGGGATTGTGGACTGCAGGCATCGCTTCGCTCTGGCCGTCGGGATTGAGCGGTATCGCGGTGGCGTTCATGTCGGTCGTGATCGGCGTGGGCGTTGACACGGGCGTGCACGTGTACGCCGCGTTGCTCGATGCGCGGCGCGGCGGCGCATCTGCTGAGGCGGCAGCGACCATTGCACGACGGCGAACGATCCGTCCGGTGCTTGTGGCCGCGACGACCGGCGCGGTGGCATTTGCGGCGCTGGGATTATCGGAAATTCGAGCGCTCCGGCAGCTCGGGCTGTTGTGCGCGAGCGGCGAGTTGCTCACGGCGTTCGCGATCTTGGCGATGACGCCGGTGCTCGGTGCGCGGCTCGAGCGTGAGGAGGTGAAAGCTCGAAGCGACTCCTGGTGGCTTGCGCCCGTCGTTTGGCTCACGAAGACGCGCCGCCGTGCCGTTGCCGGTCTGGTCCTCGCGCTCGCGCCGGTGGCGGCCTTGGCCGTTGGATTCGTGCCCACCGTGGCGGACGCCATCGTGGCGATGCGCCCCACGGGCCTCGCTCCCCTCGAGGTGCAGCAGCGCGTGTACGCGCGGTTTGGCGGTCGTCCTGGTCAATGGGTGGTGTTGGTGAGCGATCACGATCGCGACGAGGCGATGCGTCGCGCGGATCGGATCACGGCGCGGCTTCGTGGCATGCCCCAACATGTCGAGAGCCTCGACTCTCTGACGTTTTGGGCGCCGGCTGAAGCCACTCAGCGAGCGCGTCTCGCGGCACGGGATGCCCTGGCTCTGCCCGATCGCGCGAGTAAGCTCGAAGCCGCCCTCGTCCACGCCGGATTTGATCCCAAACGGTTCGAGCCAGCCCTCGAGTCCTTCCGAAAGCCCCACGATGGGATCGTCACGATTGATGATCTCCAAAAGAGCCATGTGGCGATCATGGTTCAGCGGTATCTCGGCGCGGATGATGACCTTCATGTGGCGGTCGTTTATGTTCACCCGCAACCAGGGGCCGAGCACGAGCGAACGGTCGAGAGGGCGATCGCGAATGTCGATCCGCAGGCGAGAGTGACGGGTTACAGTCGGCTCGACGGCTCGTTGCGGGCGTCGTTGAACGCCGACTTGCCGCGGGTTGGTTTGGTCGCCGCCCTCCTCGTACTGCTTACGCTCGGCGTGGCTCTGCGCCGGCCTCGTGAGATCGGTCTCGCGGTGCTCGTCGTCGCGGCCGAGTTGGCTGCCGTGCTGGTCGCGATTCGCCTTCTACAGATCCCTCTCCATGTATACGATGCGCTCGTGTTACCGGTCTTGCTTGGGATCACCGTCGATGAAGCGATGTTTCTCCTCTATGAGGCACGTCGCACCGAGGGATCGATCGAGGAGACCTTGAGAGGTGAAGGGCCGGCTGTCATCACGACGGGATTGACCACCGCGGCAGGATTCGCAGGACTGATCATTTGCGACTTTGACGGCTTGCGGCACTTGGGCATGGTGGGCGCGCTAGGTAGCATCATAGGTTTGATCATGGCCTTGGTCGTCGTACCGGCAGGGTTGCGTCTCGGCCTCGCTGGCGTGGAGGATCGGCGTGCCGCGTGAGCGCAGCGCCGTGGCGGTCGGGGGATTGGACCCTAGCGGGGGAGCCGGTGTGCTCGCGGATGTCGCGGCGTTTCGCGTTGCTGGCACATGGGGTGCGGCCATCTGTGCCTGCTCTACGGTCCAGAACACTCGCTCACTCCAGGCAGTACAAGCGACGTCCGCCACTCTCGTCGCCAAGCAACTCGAGGCGTTATGGGTCGATCTGCGGGTTGGAGCGATCAAGACCGGTGCGATCGGTTCGCGGGCGAATGCGGAGGTTGTTGGGGGCCGCGTCGACAGGGGCAAAGGGGCGTTGTTGGTGGTCGATCCGGTGATGGTACCGAGTTCGGGAGAGGTCTCATTGTGCGGGCGCGCCGCCGAAGATCTGCGACCTCTCATCGAGCGTGCCCATCTGCTAACGCCGAATGTGCCGGAGGCAGAGCGGCTGCTCGCTTCACCGATCGAGTCGCTCGCGGACATGAGAGATGCGGCGGTGGATCTACGTCGCATGGGCCCTCGCGCCGTCCTACTCAAGGGCGGGCATCTCGACACGGCGGCGGCGTGGTCGATCGACGTGCTCGCGACGCGCCACGGGGTCGTGTCGTTGCGGAGCCGTCGCCTCGCTCGCCTCACCGTGCACGGTACGGGCTGCGTCCTAGCCTCCCTCATCACGGGACGTTTGGTTCACGAGAAGAGCCGAGGGTCGGCCCGCGATATCGAGGCCGCGGTCCGTTGGGCTTTGCGTCGATTTCGTCGCTACTTGCGCCAGCCGCTTCGCGTCGGTGCGGGTTCGGCCGTCCTACCCTTGGGAGTGTGCCGATGAACCCCCGCGCTTGGGTCTGTTGTCTCCTCTTCGTGGGTGTGGGGCTGCTGCCGCAGCGGGTGAGTGCTCGAGCGCCTGCGCCGACCAAGTCGCGGACTGAGGCGCCCGCCGATCCGTCCCCGACGGCACTGTCCACCGTTGTCGCAGTCGTGAAGCGAGATCTCGGTCAGCTTCCGCCGGGGGTCATCGTGGCGAGTGCTCCGTTCACGAGCGACGTGAAGGCGCCACGAGCTGCCGCGCTTCGGCTTCGACTGCTTCAGCTCGTGGCCTCGTCAATCAGTCGCCCGCCCGCCGCGGCGACGGTCTCAAGGTTGGTCGGGGCAACCGCCGCAGCTCGTAAACGTGGATTGGCGGGGTTTGTCTGGTTGCGGCCGGAGGTGCGAGCAGGACGCCTGGCGCTCACCGCCGAAGCTTATTCGGTCGCTGCGACCGTGTGGTCGCGCGCGGCCCGGCCTGGAGCCACCCTGCTGCGACAGGTGCATGCAGAGGCGCGTCTTGACGCGCAACTGCGGCTCTATCTCACACCGCTTCGAATTGGCGAGCCCCGCGTCGAAAAGTTTCTCGGCGCAGACCACGGCATTGTGGCCCTCGCTTGCGGCGATATCGATGCCGACGGACGGAGTGAGGTGGTGTCGATGAGTCGCCGGCGCTTGTTGATCGCCCGGCTCGCCGCGGGGCGCGTCGTGCGCGAGCACGACGTGTCGTGGGCGAGTTTGTCGGGGATCGCGCCGGTGCCTCTTCGCGAGCCACTTGGCACCCTGACCTTGGTGCCGCGTGATGACGGGCCAAAGATGTGGATCGACGCGTCTTTGAGTGATCGTGGCCAATCGGTAAGGCTCGACGACTCGTTCTCCGTGATCGCGACCAGCCCGCAACGCGTCGTGCCGTTCGGCTCGGGTTCGGCCTGCGTCCGAATGAAGAGCATGTACCTGGATCCCAAGCTGAGTTCATGTTGGGGAGGTCCGGTCGTGGGTTTGCCGGCCCGGTTGCCGTTGCGCGCCGATGCGGTGGCGAGCGCACGAATCGTGCGCACCGATGGGACGTCGCAACGATGGCTGGCGGTAAGAGGGCCGTCGGGTTTGAGGCTGCATGCGGGCGCGACAGGATACGCGCTTGGGCAGGCGGGCGCGCAGGTGGCGGTCGGCGACCTCGATCAAGATGGCCAACCCGACGTGGTGTCCACTCGTGACGTCCAACAGCCGCGCCACGATAAGGTCGACGTTCGGTCGATTGCCTCGTCGGGACTCGTACAGCCACGGTTTACGCTACCGGTTTTGGCTGGCGTTGACGCGGTCGCCATCTGTCCGGTGGACGACGCGGGCGTAGCGCCTGTCGTGTTGGCATCGGGGGGAGAGATTTGGCTGATCCGATGAGCCTCTCGAGACGGACGTTCGTCGCGGCGGGGGTGGGAGCTCTGATCGCGCGACCGGTTGAGGCGATGGGCCGCAAGCCGATCGGTGGCCGTCTGCGTTTGCGCTGGCCCTATGCGACCGACGCCATCGATCCTCACGATCTTTTCGATCCGCTCGCCGCGTGTCTCGGAACAGCGATTTTCAATACGGTTTATGCCCGCGATTCTCGTGGCCGTGTCTATTCTGCGCTTGCGGCGGGTTTGCCCAGACAGGAGTCGGGCGAGACGACCATCCGTTTGCGAGGGGGCTTGCGAAGCGCCACGGGGCGGCGCATCGATGCGCGCGATCTGCTGACCAGCTTCAAGAGGGCCAAAGGCCGGACCGCGGGGGTTTTTCTGGCCATGTTGCCCTCGCTTCGGATGCGGATCGATTCGTCCGATGCTTTGCGGCTACGATGTGGTCGGGTCGATCCGGCCACCTTGGCCGAGCTGCTCTGTTCGCCGCTCTTTCCCTTGCTGCCGGGCACCTACGATCCACGGCGACCGGACGGCACGGGAGGGTTCAAGGCAACGCTTCTCGCGGATCGCATCACTCTCGATCGCAACGGTTTTGCTGCGCGCGGTTCCAGTTTTCTAGATGGCGCGACGATCCGTTCGGCCTCCGACTTGACCTCTTCGTTGCGCGCGTTCGAGATGGAACGGGATGACTTGGGCTGGCTCGGTCTGGGGCTTCATCGCGATCGCGCGAAGGCGCGACCTTTCGACTTTGGCGACGTAGGCTGGATGGTGCTCACGACAGGTGATCGCGCGCGCGCTCTTGCCTCGCCCGGCGTCGCCCAACAGCTCGCCAACGCGGTGAACGTCGAGGCTTTGCACTTGGGCCTCCGCCCTCGCGAAGGTCTGCAGCGCGGTATGCCCTGGCTTGGAGAGCCGACGTCACTCTATTACGAGCAGGGATCGGCACACCTTCGTGTGGTTGCTGAGCGCGTGGCGGCCCAGCTGTCCAGTCGAGGCCACGAAATTCGTGCCGCGAGCATCGAGCCTGCGCGCTGGCGTCGTCTGCGCAAAAATCGCGACTACTCCTTGGCGGTCCAATTCGTTCGAGACCCCCGACTTGGACCGTGGGCGGTTCGCGCCGCGTTGGCCGCCGTGGATCGGCGGCGCCTTGCCGAGGAGATCGTCTCGCGGAAAACTCGCCGGGCTCCCGCCCGCCCGGCCCACCTTCTCACCGCGAATTTACGCGTCGGTGTTCTGGGGGCTCTGAGCGTGCGTGGTGGTATCGCAGCTGGCTGGCACATGCCCGCTCACGTACACGGTGGCGGCATCGATTGGTCCAATATTCACCGGCTCTGACCGCCGCTGAGCCATCGTGCTATGCGGCCCGAGGCCATGTTTGGTAGTACCCGCAGAACGATTCTCTTGGTCGTGACAAGCGCCGTCGCGGCGCTTTGCGTCCTGTGGATGCAGGGTCGATTCGAAGCGGCTGATGCTCGCCACGCACGGGCCATCGTCCAGGATTACCGATCCAAGGCTGGCCCGAGTATTCCCGATCTCCTTTCCCACCAACATCCCGGCAAGGGGATTCAGTGGGCCTCGCACGTTCAGTCGTCGTGTTTTCAGCACATTGAGGTCCACGCGTCCGTGAACGCGGATCCGAGCAAGGCCCCGTTGGTTTATGTCTTCATCGTGGACCTCAATGGCCCCGCCATTCATCCGGGAAACGAAGCCGGTAAGCAATTGCTCAAGCTGCTCGACAAGCCTCTGACCCGATCGCTCCACAAGCAAGCCAAGCTGCGGGCCGCACCGAGCGCGAGCGCGCGGGCGGGATCCTCCGGTGGGTCGGCACCCTTGGTCACAAAGACGGCGCCGCCCGCGACTCCGTCCACTTCCTCCCCTCATCCCTGAGCGAGAACATTCCGTGGCCCTCCGCGCTGATTTGACGCTTCTCGCGATCACCAAAGTGGTCGCTGGCGCATCGGTTTGGCTCGGCGGCTTCCGAGCGGTTAGCGATGACGATTATGCTCGCGTCGTGTTGGCGCAGTCCTTTGCCGAGTTGCCCAGGCTCGATCCCACGGGAAGCAGTTGGCTGCCCTTTCCGTTTTGGGTGACCGGAGGGGTGGCGATGGTCTTCGGCCCTTTTCTGGACGTCGCCAGGGTAGCGGCGATCGTGCAAGGTATCTTGGCCGTTTGGCTGGTGTATTGGGCAGGTCGCTTGTGTTTCGCCGAGCGCCGGGAGGCGTTGGCCGGGGCCGTGCTCGCCGCCACGCTGCCGTGGAGCGCCCGACTCGGCGTGGCGACCGTACCGGAATTGCCGACCGCGGCCCTGTGCGTCTTTGCACTGATCACCATGGTTCCTCGGGCGCGTTCGCGGCGAATGCTTGGCGCCATCGCTTTGCTCGTCGCTACGCTGTCCCGTTATGAGGCATGGCCCATCGCCGTGTGCTTCTCCTTGTGGTCGGTCTACGAGGCTCGTCAGCATCCGCAGCATCTCCGAGGGCTCATTGGTAGCGCTCTCGTTGCGGTCCTCGGCCCCGCGGCGTGGTTGGGTCATAACGCGGTAGCCCATGGCGATGCCTTCGCTTTTGCGGTGCGGGTGAGCGCGTACCGTGAAGCGGTCGTTGGCGCGTCCGGGCGCACGTTGATTGCCTACCCTGAGGCGCTCGTGCGCGAGGCCCCGCTTCTGTGTGGATTGGTCGTCATCGTCGCTCTTGCTCGGTGGCGGCGGGGGGAGCGTGACGTCGGCCCGTTTCGCATTGTGTTGTGGTCCGCCGCTGCACTCCTGGTCACGCTCCTCTTGATGAGTCTCCGCGGGGGGGGACCTACTCACCACCCGGAGCGTGCCGTGTTGGTGTTGTGGCTGCTCGGCGCGATGTACGTCGGCGCCGGGATTTATCGTTTGGGCCGGCGATCTCCTGCTGCGCGCCATGGGGGAGTCCCGATCGTGGGCCTCATCGCGGTCATGTTTTGTCTGCGAGCGAGTTTTCGCGGCCACTTTGAACCGGCCGTGAGAGCGAGTGAGCGTGCCCTCGGCGCCGCAGTGGCGGGGCACGTGCCTCCGAATCAACGGGTGCTGATCGAGGCCGTGGATTACGGCTACTTTGCGGTGTTCGCTGCGAGTGGTCGGCCCAATGACTTTGTCATCGATCGGTCGGTCGATCCTCGCCGACCCAAGCAACCGAGTGCCTTTGTGAGTGCGTCTGCCCTAAAGGCGCGGGCGCGGATCGCCGGTGCCCGCTTTGTGGCGGGTCGAGTGTCAGCGGCCACCAGCGGCCTCGGGAAATCGGTTTACGACGACGGTCGTCTCGGCCTGTGGCGTCTCGATTCGGCGAAGCCCGGTCGTCCTTGAGCCTCCAGGGGCTCGCGGCCGCCGGTTGCGTTCCCGCAGCAGAGCGCATACTTTCCCGGACGATGAAACGCGCGCTCGTCACCGGGATCACGGGGCAGGATGGTTCGTACTTGGCCGAACTGCTTCTCGAGAAGGGGTATGAGGTCCACGGAATCATCCGCCGCTCCAGTAGCTTCAACACCGGGCGAATCGACCACATCTATCAGGAGCCGCACTTTCCGAAGCGGCGACTCGTGCTTCATTATGGCGACTTGAGCGACGCCTCGGGACTTCAGGGGATCATCAGGCAGGTCGAGCCAGACGAGCTTTATAACCTCGGCGCCCAGAGTCACGTGAGGGTGTCGTTCGACACACCGGAGTACACGGGGGAGGTGACCGGGCTGGGCACCGTGCGCGTCTTGGAGGCGGTGCGCCGCTGCGGATTGACCGAGACGTGTCGCGTTTATCAAGCCAGCTCGAGTGAACTGTATGGCAAGGTCGTCGAGACGCCCCAGAGCGAGACGACGCCGTTCCACCCTCGGAGTCCGTACGCCGCTGCGAAGGCTTACGCTTTTTACATCGCGCAGAATTACCGTGAAGCGTACGGCATGTTCGTGTGCAACGGGATCCTGTTCAACCACGAGAGCGAGCGCCGAGGAGAGACCTTCGTCACGCGCAAAATCACGCGCGCCGTGGGGCGAATCAAGCACGGCCTACAAGAGCACCTGTATCTCGGAAATCTCACCGCCAAGCGCGACTGGGGCCACGCCGCTGACTACGTCGATGCCATGTGGCGCATGTTGCAGCACGACGAGCCGGACGATTATGTGGTGGGGACGGGCGAGACTCACGCGGTTCAGGAATTCCTCGACAAGGCTTTTGCTCACGCAGGACTCGATCCGACCGACCACGTGCGAATCGATCAAAAGTACATGCGCCCTGCCGAGGTCGATCTTCTGCTCGCCGATCCACGCAAAGCGCAGAAGGTTTTAGGCTGGAAAGCGGAGACCTCCTTCGACACGCTCATCAGCCGGATGGTCGATCACGACGTGGAGCTCGCCGCGCGCGAAAAACGCGCCATCGGCTGAGGCCTCGGGCGAACGGCCCTTTCCGCGGCCCATTTTCTCCCCTGCGTCATCATCGCGTTAAGGACTGGTCGCTCTTGCGGGCTCGTGGCACGAAACAACTTGTGCGCGTCTTGATGGTCACCCCGTTCTTTCACCCGGCAACCGTGTACGGCGGCGCGACGCGCGCGGCGCTTGGGCTCTGCAAGGGGTTGATCGACGTAGGTTGTGAGCTGAGGGTGCTGACGACCGATGCGGCGGGGCCGGCCGAAGTGCTCGATGTCACCACTGGTCAATTCGAGGAAATCGAGCCCGGCCTCTCGGTGAACTATTGCCGCCGTTGGCTTTCGGACGCTGCGGCACCGGGTTTGCTCATGGCCCTTCCTCAGGCGATTCGTTGGGCCGACGTCGTGCACCTGCAGTCGGTGTATTCCTTTCCGACTTTTCCCGTCCTCAGCTTGTGTCGGCTGCAGGGCAAGCCGCTCGTGTGGACACCGCACGGTTCGCTTCAGCGCTGGCGAGGAAGCAGCAAGCCGGCGGCGAAGCGTGTGTGGGAGGCCGTGTGCCAGACGCTTCGCTCCGACAAGGTCATGCTCCATTGCACGAGCCCGGCGGAGGCTGAGGCTTCGGCGACACGAATGCGAGGCGCTGAGACCTTCGTCTTGCCGAACGGAGTCGAGCTTCCGTCGATCTCCGAGCCGGCGCCGGTCCACTCGCCCGTCGAGGAATTGAGCCTCCTCTTTCTGGGGCGTTTGCATCCGCAAAAAGGCATCGATCGTCTGCTGGAGGCCTGCGCGAAGCTCGCTCGCGGGAGCGAACTGGCGTGGAAGCTGTGCATCGCAGGCGGATGCAGTGACGGCTACGATCGGGTGATCCAGGCCCAGATCACGGAGCTCGAACTGGGGGATCGGGTGCGCATGGTCGGGCACGTCGATGGAGCGGACAAGGAGCGCTTGTTCTGCGAGGCGGATGTGCTCGTCGCCCCTTCGCATCGAGAAAATTTCGGGATTGCCGTGGCGGAGGCTTTGGCGCGAGCGCGCCCGGTCATCGTGAGTCGGGGCATGCCGTGGTCCATGGTGGAGGAGCGGGGCTGCGGTTTGTGGGTGAATAACGATCCCGATTCGCTCGCCGCGGCCATCGAGAAGATCGCCGGTGAAGCGCGTGATGAAATGGGGGCGCGCGGCCGGGCCTACGTCGAGCGACAATTCAATTGGGCGGCGATCGCCCTTCAGATGCGCGACCGCTATACGGCGCTACTCGGCTAGTTCCCGAGGAGCGCGGCGAGTACGGCGTCTGCTCCTTGTTTCGTGTGCGTCGCGGCGATGGGATCGACGGCTTCGAGATCCTGGATGGTAAACAAGTCCTCCGGGAGCTTCTGCAGAAAGCGGCTGGTGGCGCGCTTGAGCACGCCTCCCCGCGTGAGGCGTGTGGTGGCGTGGCAGAGGAAGAGCTTTTTCTTGGCTCGTGTGATCGCCACGTACAGAAGACGACGCTCCTGTTCGATCTCGTCGGTCTTGATCGCGCTCAAAGGTGCCGCGTCTGTGACCCGCTCGTCGAGCACCCGCTTGTGTGGCATCAGCCCGTCTTCGAGTCCGACCAGAAAGACATAGGGAAACTCTAAGCCCTTGGCGCCGTGCATCGTGGTCATCGTCACCCGATTGTGCGGTTCGTCGTTCTTGTCTCGGTCATCGTCGCGCAACAGGAGACGTTGGAGAAACTCCTTGAGCTCGCAACCTCCCCGTTCGTCGTGTCGGGCGAAGGATCGCAAGAGGTACTGGACGTTTCCCCAGCGTCGGGCTGCGAGCTTGTTGTTGCTGCCGCACTCCGCCGCGATGTGGTTTTTGAGATCGATGGCCTCGATCAACTCGGTCATGATCGTCTTGCTCGGCTTCTTCGCTTCGATGCCCTGCTTCATCATCGACAGATGCCGGATATAGGTTCGGCAGCTGTTGCGTGCTTGGGCGCTGAGGTTTTGAATTTCGTGGGCCTTGCAGATGGTGGCGTAAAGAGACTGCTCTTTGGCGGTTGCGTGTTGGACGATCTTGCCAAGCGCGACATCGCCGATCCCTCGTGCCGGGTAATTCAAGGTCCGTCGAACCGCGAGTTCGTCGAAGGGTTCGATAGCGACGCGCAGATAGGCGAGCAGATCTTTGACCTCCTTCTTTTCGAACAGCTGCTTGCTGCCGCTTAGCTCGTAGGGGATCCCCTCCATCTTCAACGTGGCCTCGATCTCAGGAGCTTGCTTGTTCGAGCGATACAAAATGGCGATATCTCGGGGCCGAGCATCTCCGCTGTCGATCAAGTTTTGGATTTTTCGGGCGACGAACTGTGCTTCGGCGTCACCGTCGGCTGCTCGCAAGAGTTCGACCACGTCGCCTTCACCCTGGGTGCAGATGAGTTGTTTGGGATGTCGCCTGGAGCTGCTGTTGGCAAGGACGGCGTTCGCGAGGTTGAGGATAGCGGCGGTCGAGCGGTAGTTGTGCTCGAGCTTGACGATTTTGGTGCCGCGAAAGTGTTTGGGGAAATCGAGGATGTTGCGAACATCGGCACCGCGCCAGGCGTAGATTGCCTGGTCGTCATCGCCGACGACGCACAGGTTCTTGTGTTCCTTGACGAGCAGGCGAAGCGTCTCGAGCTGCACGAGATTGGTGTCTTGATACTCGTCGACGATCACGTAGCGAAAGCGTTGTTGCCATCTTTGTAGAACGTCGGGCCGGTTCCGCCACAGGTGCACGGGCTGGCACACGAGGTCGTCGAAATCGAAGGCTTGGAGGTTGTCCATCGCTCGTTGGTAACGAGGGTAGGCTCGAGTCGTGATCAGGTCGTATTCGTCGTCCGAGTTCGCGAATTGAGTTTCGTAAGTTTCAGGATCGAGAAAGGCGTTTTTGGCGAGCGAGATTCGGTTGAGAATGGCGCCGAGATCGGCTCCTTGCTCGGTTCGCATGCCCCGCATCGACTCCCGCAGTACGCTCGTGCAGTCGCTGCGATCGTAGATGGCGAACTTCCCTCCGCGGAGTCCCATCGCCTTGGCTTCGCGGCTGAGAACATGGAGTCCGAAGCGGTGGAAGGTGCACGCGAGCAGTTGTTTGCATGCTTTGGGACCGACCAAGCGGGTGACCCGCTCGTGCATTTCGCTGGCCGCCTTGTTGGTGAAGGTCATGGCGACGATGCTCTGGGCAGGCACGCCCGCTTCGATCATGCGTGCAATGCGTCGCGTGACGACGCCGGTCTTGCCAGACCCTGCGCCGGCCAAGACCAAGAGGGGGCCTTGATCGTGGGCGACCACGTCTCTCTGTGCTTTGTTAAGTTGGAATCGACCCACGAGCGGGATTCCATAGCGCGACCCTCGTGGTGACAACAGTCTTGACCTTGGCCTTTGTGTGAGCCGAGGTCAGGATCGGAGTCGGATCAGTGCGTCGCGGGGGGTTGCGGATCACGAGCGGACGGCGGTCCGGCCAGGCTTTGCCGTGGAGCATCGCTTCCGTAGTAGTCGTCGCGGCGATAGTAATAATACGAGTACTTGTACTCGGCCCGCGCGAAGTCGACAGCGTTGAGAACGGCTCCGGCGATATGCCCGCCGACGTCTCGAATCGAGCGGACGGCGTGCCGGGCGAGTTCTTTGCGTGTTTCGAATGCGCGAGCGACGATGACCGTGCCGTCCACCAGGGTTGACAAGATGGTCGCGTCGGTGACCGCCGCGATCGGTGGGCTGTCGATGATGACACGGTCGAATTCGTGCCGCGCTTCGGCGAGCAATTCCCGGAATCGGTCGCTGTGGAAAAGCTCGGCCGGATTCGGTGGGACGGGGCCACAGGGCACGATGCTCATGTTGGGCACGCCGCTGTCGCGCACGACATCGGCGATCTTTCCGCTGAGCAGCGCGGTCGTGATACCGGTTTCGGAGCCAAGCCCAAAGACACGGTGCACACGGGGACGGCGCAGGTCGCAATCCATGAGCAAGACGCGCTGTCCGGCCTGCGCCATGGCGATCGCGATGCTCGTGGCCACGGTCGTCTTGCCTTCGACGGGTCCGGGGCTGGTGACGAGCAAGGTCTCGTATGGCTGATCGGGTCTCATGAAGATGAGGTTGGTGCGGATGGCACGCGCGGCTTCCGCGATGCTGCTCGTGGGCTGCTCGTGAACGATGAGTTCCGGCTTCTCGGTGATCTCGATCCGGCGGCCCCGCTTGCGGCGACGCTTCTTCATGGCCGGATCGGCAACGCCTTTTGCTTCGCGGTCGAACTGAGGGAGGATCCCTAGGAAGGTCACGTTCAGATCTGTCTCGATGTCGTCGGGAACCTTGAGGGTCCGGTCGAGCAGGCCGCGCAGGAAGGCTGAGGCGATGCCGAGGAGCAAACCGGCAAAAAGGCCTGCGGCGATGTTGAGCGGAACGCGCGGGTGCACAGCGTGTTTGGGCACCAAGGGTCGATCGAGGACGCGGACGTTGTTCACGCGCAGAAGCCGCGCCAGATCGCTCTCCTTGCTGCGTTCGAGCACGAGAGAGTAAAGCTTCTCGGTGTTGTCCTTGCTGCGCCTGAGACGCTTGTATTCGATCTCGAGCAGGTTCAAGTCGTGCGCCGAGAGCTTGGCTTTCTTGAGCATCCCCGCCAAGCCCGCAGCGTGGCGGGACACGACCCGTACTTCTCGACCGGCGGCAGCCTGGATGTTTTTCGTTTCTTGGAGGACGGCCTTTTGCGCGCGTCGAATACGGCGGCTTGCCGCAACGACATCAGGGTGCTTGATCCCCTTGCCACCACCCATCAGACCGTTACGCTCTCGCACGGCCTGTTCGTAGGTTTGTCGCAGACTGTTGAGCAGGCCACTGTCCAAGAGTTCGCGGGCCGTGATGCGGGTCGGATCGCTGGTCTGCGCCCGACGGAGCTCGCTGTGCTTTGCGGCGGCTCGATGCAAATCAGCGCGCACCCGGGTCAACTCGGCGTTGAGAAACTTGATCTGTTCACGCAGCATGTTCGACTGGTCGTCGAAG
Source organism: Polyangiaceae bacterium (assembly GCA_029941785.1). Lineage (GTDB taxonomy): Bacteria > Myxococcota_A > Polyangia > Polyangiales > Polyangiaceae > JAPYTK01. The sequence continues at coordinate 37,706 of JAPYTK010000003.1, forward strand.
GCTATGGATAGGATATCTTTGCTTTTCTTGTAACGATGCAGAGCCATCTCGCTCGATTCGAGATCGGTCTTGAGGCCGTCGAGCTGTTGCCGCAGCCAGTCCGAGGCGGCGTTCGTGCTGTCGAGGTTCTGCGTAAGATTCTGTTCGACGTACGTGTCGACCAAGGCGCCGAGTATGCGGGTCGTCCGTTGCGGATCGGCACCACGCAGTCTCACCGAGGCCAAGCGGCTGTCTTTCACGGCGCGGATCGTCAGGCGGTTGCGCAGGGCACGAGCCGCTTCTTCGGGCGATGACTTTTCGGCCTTCGCGGGCGGAGGGTCGCCCGGCGCGAGGTCGTAGAGGAAGCGCAGGTCGTTGTGCAAGCCGAGGTCCCGCACGACCGCGAACGCGACTCGCATCGACTTCATCACCTTGTACTGGGTCTCGTAATACTCCTGGTTATTCCAGTAGTTACCGGACCCCATGTCGACGACTTGTTCGACCCGGCGGCCCAGCGGCCGCGGCGGGTTGGGGTTGAATATGATGGTCGTCTCCGGTTCGTAGATGCGCTTCGAGCCCAGAGTGTAAAACGTGACGCCGATGACGACGGTGAGCAGCGTGGCGAGGGACGTCGCCCAGTACTTCCGCACCATGTTCAGCACCATCAAATTGCCATCACGGCGATTTGGATCTGGCGGTGTTGGTTTTGGGTTGTCGGTGCTCATCGAACGCTCGTCTGTCGATTGTTGGCTTTTGATGCCTCGAGGGTCGCCAACGTTCAAACACGCCTAACATGGATAACAGCGCTATGCTCGGGCATCTCCCGATGCGCGTGCTCGCCCTGAACCAGTATTATGCCCCGGATGCGTCGGCGACGGCACAGCTGTTGACAGACTTGTGCGAGGATCTGGTGAAGGCTGGTGATGAGGTGCGGGTCGTGGCGAGCCGTGTCCAAGGCGATCGTCGCTTGCCGGCGCACGAGTGCATCGACGGTGTCGAGGTGGTTCGACCGTGGTCCACCGGGTACGGGAAAAGTCGCCTAACATATCGTTTTCTTGATGATTTGTCCTTCGTGGCAGCGGCGGCTTCGCGTGCGTGCGTCGTGGCGAGACCGGATGTGATCTTGGCCCTGTCCGCCCCGCCAATGGTCGCGACGGCCGCTGCGCTGGCGGCCCGAGGTCGAGAGCTCCCGCTGGTGCATTGGGTCCACGATGTGTATCCCGACATCGCGTTGGCGACCGGCGTACTCCCGCGACGCTCGGCGCTGGGCAGCACGCTGCAGATCTTGAGCCGCATGACCCATCGCCACGCCGCCATGAGCATCGCCGTGTCGTCGAAGATGGCCGAGATCCTGAAGGCCCATGGGCAGTCCGCAGATCGGGTGCGCGTTCAAGAGAATTGGGCTGATGGGACGGCCATCCAACCGCGACCCGCCGCGGCGACTTCGTTCCGAGCGCGCCACGGTCTGAAGGGGCGATTTGTGGTCATGTACAGCGGGAATCTGGGTCTCGTTCACGACATCGCCACCCCCATTCGGGCTGCCCACGAGCTGAGCAGCTCATGCCCCGATGTGGTCTTCGTGTTCGTTGGAGCGGGCGCACGCCTCGCGGAGGCTCGGGCCCTGGCCGGCGAGGCTGCCAACATTCGCTTCCTTCCGGCGCAGCCTCGCGGAGAGCTAAGCGACAGCTTGGCGGCGGCCAACCTGCACCTCGTCTCGTTGGCGGAGGGAATGGAGGGCCTGGTCGTGCCGAGCAAACTCTACGGTGTGATGGCTGCGGGGCGGCCTGTCGTTTACATCGGGCCCGCTCAGAGTGAGGTGGCGCACGTCGTTCGGCGTCACGAGCTAGGTTGGCGTGTCGATCCCGGTGATGCCGCGGGCTTGGCGGCGATCGTCGCGGACGCTACCCGCCGTGGTGACGACCTGGCGGCATGCGGCGAGCGAGCCAGGCGCCGGTTTGTCGAGCGTCACGAGCGTGCCGTTGCGACCACCTCGCTTCGAGGTCTGCTGTTGGAGGCGGCAAACTTGCGAGTACAATGAACACCGGCTTGGTTTTGCGCTACCAAAGAGGTGGTGGCGCCATGGTCGCCACGAAGCCATGACGAGTTTTATTGCGGCATTTTTCATCGCGGCCTTGGTCGTGCTCGTTTTGACGCCCTACGTGCGTCAGGCCGCTCTGCGCCGAGGCCTGGTGGCGACGACGGGCCACCGTCATGTACACACCGAGAGCGTTCCGCGGATCGGTGGTCTTGCGATCGCTGCTGCGATCTTCGCTCCCATCGTGGGCCTTTTCTTTGTCGAATCCACGGTGGCGACCTTGGTGCAGAGCGAGTCGCAGAAAGTCATGGGTCTCTGCCTAGGGGGCGCCGTGCTTTGCTTGGTCGGCTTCATCGATGACACACGCGGACTGAGCGTTTGGCCCAAGTTGCTCGCCCAAGTGCTCGTTGCGATGTTCGCCTTCTATTGTGGCTTTCGTATCGAGTCGGTGTTGTTGCCATTCGTCGGCGCCATCCCCATGGGTGACGCGGCTTTGCTCGTCACGGTGCTGTGGATCGTGGGGATCACCAACGCGGTGAACTTGCTCGATGGTCTTGATGGACTGGCTGCGGGGGTCGTGTTCTTTGCGGGGATCAGCAATCTCGTCGTCGCGCTGGTTGCGGGGGCGGCTTTTTCTGCGTTGGTCATGTCGGCGTTGCTCGGCGCGGTGGCGGGCTTTCTGTTCTACAACTTCAACCCGGCCCGCATTTTCATGGGCGACTCGGGCAGCTACCTCTTGGGTTACGTCATGGCCGTTACGGCGCTGGTGGGCGACAGCTCCAAGGGTTCGACGGCGGTGGCCCTGCTCGTGCCGATCGTCGCCTTGGGAGAGCCCATTTTCGACACCGTCTTTTCAGTCGTGAGGCGTTATCTGGACCGCCGCCCCGTGTTGTCTCCGGACCGTGGCCACCTGCACCATCGTTTGCTCGACCGCGGGTTGACTCAAAGGCGTGCTGTCTTGTCTCTTTACGGGATCACGGTCTTGTTCACGGTATCGGCGATCGCGATCTACATCGGACGACGCTGGCAGGTCGGCGTGGCCTTGCTCATCGTGAGTCTGGGCGTATTGGCCATGGTCCGATTGATGAGCGGACGGATCGGCATGCGTGAATCACCACGAGCGAGCTATGGTGAGCTGAACGATCCGTCTGTTCGGGTGAGCGACGAGCGCCGGGCGATGGCCGAGTACGCGTTGCGCGAGCGAGCCTTGCAGCGGCTCGGCGCAGCGTTTGCGGCGGCGGACATTCCCGCGATGTTGGTCAAAGGAGCGGGTCTTGCGCAGACGGTGTACCCGAAACCCTGGCTTCGAGAGATGGGAGACATCGACATTCTCGTCCTGCGGCAGGATCGAGGGCGGGCGATCGATGCCCTCGTGGCTGCCGACTGCGAACTGCTCGGTTCGGATCGAGGGCGGCGGATCAGCGCTGAGGCAGCGGGAACCCGGCAGTTGGTTGTCCGCGTGGGGCAACTTGGCTGGGAGATCGATCTGCACACACGCTTGGACAAAGTCGTTGGGCGCAACATCGATTACGAAGCCGTGTTCGAGCGCGCTGCGCCGATCGAGGATCCCGCGCTGAACGGCTTCGTCGTGCCGAGCATCGAGGATCATGTGCTCTTTCTCGTCATTCATGCGGCCGCGGCCGAGTTTGATCATGCGGCCACGTGGGGCGATCTCGAGCTTCTCCTCGCTCGAGATCTGGACCACGACCTGCTGCTCCAGCGCGCGAGGCGATGGCATCTAACGACTTCTCTGCATGTGGTTCTCCGCACCTTGCAGGTCCTCGATTCGGAGCACGTCCCCGCCGGTCTCATCGAACAGAGCGCGCCCACATGGCTTCGGCGCAAGCTCCTTGGGCGACTGTATCGAATAGGGCAATTTCCGGTCACGCTCGCGCCGCGGGAGCTCGGTTGGCGCTGGATCGTGCGCCAGTTGCCTCTGCGAGATGATGCACTAAGGTGGTGCCTCGGCGTGATGGTGTATGGCTTCCGCCGGATGGCGGACCGAGTAAGCCCATGAGTTATTCCGACGACCAACGATTCATCGCGAGCGACGATGCGCTCGCGCGGGTGCTCGATGGCGAACTCGTCATGCTCGACTTGAAGTCGGGAACCTACTTTGGGATGAACGAGGTCGGCGCTCGCATCTGGGAGATCTTGACGGCAGGAGAGAATATCGCGAGCGCCGTGGAGACATTGACGTCCGAGTTTGCCGTCGATCCGCCGACGGTCCGAGAAGATATCGAGTCTCTCCTCGTGCAGCTTGCGGAGCGAGACTTGATCAAGCCGGTCGAGGCCTGATGGTGACGCAGCTGGCGCCATCGGATTTGTGCGAGATCTCCGCGGCCGCGTGCGATCCGTCGCCGCCGGTTGCGGGCAAGGACCCGGCCCAGAGCCGTGGCGCTCCGGTGTTGCCGGGGTCGCGGCCTGCGGTCGCTTCGGCTGTTTCCCCCTGGCGGCTCCATTCGACGGTCGTCGCGCTTTGCTGTTGCGAACTCGGCGCGCGGGTCTGTGGAGTGCTCTCGTTGCTGGCGCTGACCTGGTCCCGATTTGAGATGGCGCTCTGGCTCGCAGCGGCGGTCAACCTGCTCGCGGCCCTCCGCGGTGTCATCGGTGGGCGCGCGACAGAGCACGCTTTGCACTCGGTATGGGGAGGGGTCATCGACGCGACCCGGCGAAGGTCGCTCAGCGGTCTGCGTTCCCGCGATCAATCACAACAGTTGGCCGCCTTGACCGAGGCGAGCGGGCACGTGGCTCACTTTCGAGCGGCGGTGGTCCCGCGGGCTTTGGCTCATGTGTTGGGCTTGGCCTTGACCGCGATCGCGGTCGTTTTCTGGCTGGGCGCATACTGGCTCCTCGTGGGGTTGGTCTTGGTGGTGTTGGTGGCTCCGTTCGTCTGGTTTGGTTATCGGAACTTGTCCCGTCGACGCCAGATGTCCTTCGAGTATTTCGTCGAAGCGAGCGCCAACTACGGGCTGCTGCTCGACGGTGCTACGGAGTTGCGCGCGCATGGGGTCGAGGCACGTCACGCTGAACAGCTCAATCAGGCGGTGGTGTCGATGGCAAGCGCCGAGCGGAAATCCTATGTCATTCGCAGCTGGCTGAACGCGATGCCGCTCGCGATTGGCTTTGCCGTCATGTTGTTTCCCTTGCGGGATATGCTCCCCGGCCTGGTGAGTCAGGCGGGCCGAATGGCCGAGTTTGGGGTCTTGGCCGCTGTCGGGGTGAGCTCGTTGCTCGGCATCGTTGCGGCTCTGCAGGGGTGGGCTCAAGCTCGGCCGTTTCTCGCGAGCTTGGCCCGATTTCTCCACGTGCCAGAGCGCATCCGCGAAGGGGGCACGCAAGGTGTCGACGTGGCCGGAGCGACCATCGTGTTCGAGCACGTGAGCGTGCATCATGACGGGGCGACGGAAGGTACGCCTCACGCTTTTTCGTGTCGCTGGTCGCCCGAGCGCGGTCTCGCCTTGCTCGGCGACAACGGCACGGGAAAGTCGTCACTTGCTTGGTGCTTGCTCGGCCTGCTGTCGCCCAGTTCGGGGAAGCTGAGTTTTGGTGAGGTGCAGTCTGCTCAGGTAAACTGGTCGACAATTCGATCGAAGCTGGTCTTCGTGCCCCAACATGGCTTCGTGGCGCCAGAGCGCAGCATCGCTTGGCACCTGCGGCTACTTTCCTCGTCCGAACTCAGCGATGAGGCGATAGACCGCGCCCTCGAGGCGGTGCAGCTCGACCGCACCCTGGGCCGTGACGCTCCGTTACGGAATGCCCTCGTGGGCGATCTGTCGGGAGGTGAACGAAAGCGGGTTCAGCTCGCCCGTGCTCTACTCGGCGGGCCCGAGCTGATCGTGTTGGATGAACCGGAGGCGGGCCTCGACGCGAATTCGCGCGAATGGTTGAAGACATTTGTTCAGGGGTTGAGTGAGCAGTGTCGCGTATTGCTGATCGCGCACGACGAAAAGGTCATCCCTGAGTCGTTTCAGACGGTGAGCTGCAAGCGGCAGCCTCTCGCTCCGTCTCTGGAGAAAACCAGCTCCACCTCTGGAGAAAAAAAGTGAGTGTTCTCGTGTATTGCAACGGCGAGCCGCTCAAGCCATACTCAAGTAAGACGGCCGCCACGTGGCGGTCGGGTGTGTTGAAAGGTCTCTTGTCATGATGATCAACAGGTGCTTATTCGCCGCGGGTGTCGTCTCTTTGCTTTACCTCGGCATGGGACCGATCGCGTGCGGCGGTAAAGTGAACGTCAACCCTCCGATAACCTCGGCGACGGGCGGAGCCGGTGGAACGGGCGATGGCGGCACGGCCGGCGACGGCGGCACGGCCGGCGATGGCGGCACGGCCGGCCCTGGCGGTACGGGCGGCGATGGCGGCACGGCCGGCCCTGGCGGTACGGGCGGCGATGGCGGCACGGGAGCAGGCGGTACGATGAATAGCGGCGCCGATTTGTGCCCAGGCGATCCGTTCGATCTCGCTGTCGGCAGTACCTTGATGCTTCAGGGCGACACCACCATGGCGAATGGTGACTACAGTGACTTCTGTGGCAACACGACGCCTGGCTCGGGCAACGATCTCGTTTATGCCGTGAACCTCCAAGGTGCGGCGACGGTGACCTACACCTTGAGCGCGCCGGGGATTTTGGACCCAGTAATGTACGCGCGTACGACGTGCGATGATAGCGGCACGACCACTTGGTGTCGTGACTTCAGCGCCAGTACCCGAATCAACAAGCGTCATGTCGACGCCGGCACCCACTTCGTGTTTGTCGATGGCAATGCCGGCACCTCGGGCGAGTACACGTTGACGATTGCCGCCGCTGCACCCGCTTGTGGTGACGGGATCATCAACACGGGCGAGGCCTGCGATGATGGCAACACCATGGGTGGCGATGGTTGCGCTGGCGACTGTTCGATGGTCGAAGCCGGTGCCAATGACAGCTGCAGCGACGCGGCGGAAAACTTTATCAACCCGAATCTCCAGATTGTGATGTCGGGCAGCACCGTCGGCAATACCCATCAGCACACCTTCGACGAGGCGAAGTGCACCGTCGGTGGTCAGATGGCGTCATCGCCAGTGGACAACGGAGCTCCCGACAAGGTGTTTCGTTTGGTTCCGACCGCCGATGGGACGATGAATCTCACGCTCGGCTTCGACGCGACGGGCATGGACGCGATCTGCGACACGAACGGCTTCAACGACCCCGGTTGCTGGGACCGTGTGCTGCACGTCAGGCATACTCAGGGATCGCTTGGTCCTGCGATTTGCGGCGGCGGCGAGGATATCAGCGACCCCTTGCCCGCCAACTGGACAGTTCCCACCAATCAGATCGCGTGCGACATCTTCGGCGTCGATCCGGGCTACACCCAAGCGGTGTCCTTCGCGGTTCAAAATGGCGAGTCGTATTATGTCTTCGTGAGCGGTTACTACATCGATCCCGGCATGAAATTCGACCGCGGAAGCTACAACCTCATCGCGAACCTCACTCCATAACGTTGGCTGGCGAATCCCTGTGCGCGGAGTGTGGACTCTGCTGCAATGGTACCTTCTTCGCGCAAGTGACCTTGCGAAGCGAGGAAGAGATCGCTCGCGTCGAGAGGCGTGGACTTCCCGTGCTGCGCAAGACCAGCAGCTGCGTTTTGCCCTTGCCGTGTCCACAGCACACCGGGACAGCGTGTTCCATCTACGAAGATCGACCCGAAGCGTGCGCTGAATTTCGGTGCTGGCTCTTGCGCGACGTCGGATCGACGTTGATCGGTTTCGATGACGCGCTCGCGACCATCGCTCGCCTCAAGGTGCTCGCCACCACGATCCAGGCCGCGCTCGGGCTGGATGTTCGTGGCCAAGCGCTGTTCGATGCGGCGGCCGCCTTCTTCGATGAAAACGACACGCTCGAGGCCCGCCGCGAGCACGCGGCCCTGTTCCTCGACATGGCCGAGTTTCTGCAGATCGCGCGACGTCGTTTTGGTATCGAGACCGACGGGCCGTCGACCGGCAAGACCACGGGCCCGACGTGAACCCGCGCCGGGGTTTGGAGACCGAATTACGAGGCTCGAGAGAGCTCAGCGAGAACACGCGCGTGGACCCTCGGCAAGCACGCGTAGCGCCGCGGGTAGTGCAACTCGTAGACGGGCACGACCCTCGCGATGCGATCGAGACTGTCGAGCTCCTCGAGGAGCGCGCCGCGATCCGATGGGTCGAGCCGATACAGGTGGCGCGCGAGCTCGGTGACCGCGTCGCGACGGCTCTTTCGCTCTAGCCGGAGTGGACCATCGGACGCGAGTGAAAAAATGACCGCCACCTCTTGGGGGCCGCTCGCGACGGCGCGTCGCAGGCGCCACTTGTGGTTCCGCGCCGAGGCGCGCTCCTGTGCTTCTCCCCCGACCGCACCGAGCGAGTCACCGAAGAGCCGCGCGAACGGGTAGCTCGGGTGCACATGGATCCCATCGGGGTGAACGCGCAGCACCGCCGAGTCGTCGGAGACCCATTTTGCGGGGGGGCACCCGGCGCTCGCGAGCGTGCTCTTGCCGAGCCCGGGATCCCCCATGAACATGGCGGCCTTGCCCTGATGCGCGATCACGCTCGAGTGAAAGGCTGGGGTGTCGGGGCAGCTCACGGCGTTGGGCAGGACCCGATCGATGAAGAGCTGGGCCATGATGGATTCAGGACAGCCCGGAACGGGCCGGCAGAGGATGTCGCGTCGGTCCTCGTCCACGTCGAAGTCGGCGTAGCCGTGGGCGCGTATGCGGTGGCCGCCCGCGCGCTTCACGATGGTCAGAAACGGCTTGCCGTCGATGTCATGCGTGTTGACGATGTCCTCGGTCTGGAGCGCGCCTTGGTCTGTTGGTGGTGACAAACGCAGGAACAAGCTGGCCTCTCCGAGCCGAGCGACGTCGATCGGGCGACCGTAGTCCTCCAGAGAGATCGCGCTGGAAACCAGTTCACCGCTGATCGCGGTGAGCATCATCGACCTGGGGACCCACGCCCATCGTCAGGATCACGAGAGCATACCTCGCGATTCTTTCGCTCCGTCACGATCAGGTATCGATCAAACCTGCGGTTGCGACTTGTCCGCATGGGAACCGCCACCGCCGCGGGTGAACTCGCGCACGTTACCGTAAGCTGTAAGTGCCGGCCGCGCGTACTTCTTGCGCGCGTCGGTCGTTTGCTCGCTTTGGATTTTTTCTTGTTTTTTGTCCGTCATGACCAATCCTGTCGGAGCCAGAGCTCCATCGACAATACCATGCCGAAGTGAATGAGGTGTGAAGGTGAGGGAAGTCCTGCATCGAGAGCCGAACGGACCTCGTTCAGGTTGATGATACCAAGGTCTGCGAGCCGGCTGTCCGCGAGTAATGCGCTCACTTCGCCGCTATGCACTCGTACGTACACGTCTCTGAGATAGCATGAAAACTCGGCCGCGTCGCGACGGGTGGCGACGGCACCGGGGAGCAGATCGACCATCGCGCGTCTTAGCATGGGCTTGCGTTTTCGCCACCCGCGGCGCAAACGGTGGCGTCTCGGCATGGCGAGAGCCAGCTCGAAGACGCGGCGGTCGAGAAAGGGATGGGTGACCTCCAGGCCGTGGAGCGTTCCGACGAGGTTGCAGTTCGCCGCGCTGATACGGATCCCGTGTTGTTCGAGCATGGCGCACATGGCGGCGCTCGATCGGTCGGGCCAGTTCTCGTCGAGGCTGTCACGCCGATCTGCGTCTACGTGCTGCTGAACTCGTTTGGTCCAGCTCGGCGACAAAAACGGCGGCCTGTGACGCGGCCGAAGCTGGCGGGTCGCGAACCTCAAGCGGGCCGGAACCACGCCTTTGATGCCCTGATACAAGCGGCGATAGCTTTGCAAGGAAAACGGCGCGCGATCGATTCCGGTGATCGTCGCTGCCTCACGAAGAGCCCCGGCTCGCAAGGCGTCGACACACTCGCTTCCGTTTTCGTCCACCATTTGGTCGCCCCCGAGCCCGGTCATCACCGTGTCGATCCCCTCGCGTCGAGCACGCGCAAACAGCGCATCGAAACACGCACTCCAGGTTTGATAGAGCTGGTCGGGGTGCCGGCTATGAGGTCGTGTGGCCTCCTTCATCGCGCCCCCGTCTCCCGCAATGGCGATCCACGGCATGGACCACTTCTCCGACACGGCGCGGCCGATGGGGGTTTCATCGCAGTCCCAGCCGCTGAGGCTGCAGTGTAGTGCCGTCGGTGCCGAATCCAGCGCGGCGGCTTGGCAGGCGATCGAGGAGGAGTCGAGACCGCCGGAGAGAATGACGCCGAGCTTGCCGGTGCGGGGCATGCGACAGCGAACGGCTTCACGAAAGGTCTCCGCGAACATCGTCGCCGCTTCTTGCTCGTCGACGTCGAGTTTGTGCCACGGATTGGGTTTCCAATAGCGGCGCATTTCGATTCCCGAGCCGTTCGCGATGAGTAGATGGCCCGGTGGCAGAGCCTCGATACCGTCGCGCAGAGAGTGTCCTTGCTCCTTAAAATCGCACGTCATGAAGAGGGCGATGGCCAGCAAGTCAGGACGATTGTCCACGCCAGCGGCGATGAGCGCCTGTGATTCGCTCGCGAGGCGTAGGGTCGCGGCGTCTCGATGGAAATAGAGGGGACGCATGCCGAGCGCGTCGCGCGCGGCGATAAGTCGTCGCTCGTGTTCGTCGTAGATCACAAACGCAAAATCGCCGATCAGTTGTCCGATGGCAGAGATCCCTCCCCGTTGGTAACAGCGTAATACGACCGTCGCGGCATCCACGTCGGCCTCGACCTGCAGGTCTTTGCGGTTGTGGATCTCCCCATCGATGATGACGTGCAGAGCCCCGCTTGAGGCGGAGCCGCCGGCCACGTACGATTGCGAGGCCATGGAGACGGACTGGATCTCCTTCTGCCACCGGAGTTCGCCGCGATGAGCCATGGCGCGGGTCATCGCGGTGCAGGTCGCCGCCGTTGCGGTTCGAGGGCCGTCTGACGATCGCTGCAGCACGGCCGCGATGGCGCTCACGATTCGACCACCAAGAGCTTCTCGAACTTTAGCCCTTCGGCTTTCGCACGACTCGACTCGCTGCCGCGCGTTTCGACCCAGGCATGCGCCCGAAAGTCCTCGTGTGTGTTCACGCCCATGACAAAGCGTACGTGCTTGCCCGCGCGCCGCATGAGGGAAAACTGAACCAGCGAGCGGGGCAAACACTCGCCCCTGAGGAGATGGCGCCGATAGGCCGCATTCACGAGCTGCTCGGCGCGCTGCGCGTGTGGCGCATCGGGGGCCGAGGGGGTCTTCGCTCGGAAGAGGAATTGGATCCCCTTGATCGTCCGTTTGACGCCCAGCGTGAGCAGGGACGTCTCCATGAGAGGAGCGAGCAGCCAAGCCTGAGCCGCAAATTTCAATTCGCCGCGATCGAGCGATCGCAGTTTGCGAATGAATACGAGGGGTTTGCGAAGCACCATAGGCGTTGGAATGGACGCACACTAGTCTATCAGTTGCATGAGCACCCCGATCATTCAAAATCGCGCGCTGACCTGGCGAGGCTCGGAGTAGCTGGCGTGGTCTGGATCCTTGGCCTCAATGCCCATCACGCTGACGCCTCAGCGTGCCTGTTGCGAGATGGGCAACTCGTGGCCGCGGTGCAGGAGGAGCGACTGGTTCGCGTCAAGCACGCGGCGGGCCTTCCGGTCCGCGCGCTCGCGTCTTGCCTCGAAGCGGGCGGCATCGACCTTGCGGCGATCGACCACGTTGCCGTCAATCGGGACAGCCGCGCGAACCGTGCAGCCAAACTGCGATACCTCGTCGCGCAGCGGCCCTCTCTATCCAAAATCGCCGAGCGCTTGCGCAGTCGCGCGAGGGTAGGCGCGCTGGAGAGTCAGCTTCGAGCGGCCTTTCCCGGTCAGCGTTTGACAGCTCGCTTCCATCGCGTGCAGCACCACCTTGCGCACATGGCGTCCGCCGCCTACTGCTCGCCTTTCGACCCCTCCGTCTCCCTCTCGGTCGATCAGTTTGGTGACTTTGAGAGCGCGGCCTGGGGAGTCTGTCGTGGCAACCGCATCGAGCCCGAGGGGGCGATTCTGTTTCCGGACTCTCTCGGCACGCTCTACTCAGCCGTTACGCAATGGTTGGGTTTTCGCGATTACGGGGACGAGTACAAGGTGATGGGGTTGGCGGCTCACGGGAAGGACGACTTCGCCGAGGCGATGAACGCCCTCGTGACGAGTACCGATAGCGGGCAGTACGCGCTCGATCTCAGCTACTTTCGTCACCACCTCCAGCGCGTTTATTCGATCGGAGATGATGGTCGTCCCGTGGTGGAGAACTTGTATGCCGGCGAGCTCCGAAGTCTGCTCGGTCCGCCCCGGGCGCAAGGCGAAGCGATCGAGTCGCGGCATCGTGATATCGCCTGCTCGCTTCAGCGGCGTTACGAGCAGACGCTGTTTGCCCTGCTTCGGCGACTGTACGAAAAGTACCAGCTTCCGGCTCTGAGTTTGGCGGGAGGTTGTGCGCTCAACGCAACAGCGAACGGGAAGATTCGAGCGCAGACCCCCTTTGAGCATCTGTTTGTGCCGCCGGCAGCCGGCGATGCAGGAGGCGCGCTCGGTGCGGCCCTGGTGACGTGGTTCCAGATATGCCCGCAGGCGACGCGGACTCCCTTGCGGCATGCCTCATGGGGCCCGTCGTTCTCGGCTGAGGAGGTGGCGATCGAAGTCCAGCGGCGTCAGAACGAACTGCAGGTGGCCGGTTGTGAAGTACAGGCTGGTGTTTCCGAATCGACGCGTTGCGACCTGGCCGCGGAGCGGCTCGCCAACGGCCAAGTCGTCGCTTGGTTTCAGGGCCGAATGGAGTGGGGAGCGCGCGCGCTTGGCCATCGCAGTATCTTGGCTGATCCGACCCGCCTCGAGAGCCGCCAGCGAATCAACGAATCGGTGAAGCGACGAGAGGACTTTCGCCCCTTTGCGCCGGCTGTCTTGCAGGAGGAGGTGGCGAACTGGTTTCACCTTGAAGGCTCCTCCCCCTTCATGACCGAGGTGGCGAGCATTCGCTCCGATCAGCTCGATCGCGTGCCCGCGATCCGCCACGTGGACGGCACCGCGAGGGTTCAGACGGTCGACCGCGTCCACCAGCCGCTCTTTCATAAACTGATCCGGGCGTTCTGCGAGCGATCCGGTGTGCCGATGGTGCTCAACACCTCGTTCAACCGCCACGAACCGATCGTGTGTACGCCCTCCGACGCGATCGATTGTTTTCTGCGAAGCGGTATCGATGCGCTCGTGATCGAGGACCACGTGATCACGCGGAAGGACTAACCGTCGCGTGGATCCGGATCGTCGTGTTCGTTGTAATAAGCATCGAGGCTCTCGCCGGATACCGTCGCCACGATTTTCCCCTCGCGCTCGATGATCGATTGGCAACCGAGCCGGCTCGTGATTTGTACGTCGAAGGCCTTGTCGAGGATGTCCTCTTCGTCCTCTTCCGCTTCACTGAGAAGATCGCCCCCTTGGGTTACGTACAGGTGGCAAGTTGAGCAAGCACACACGCCGCCGCAGGCATCGCCTTCCGGCGCGCCACACGCCCGGGCAGCCTCGAGCATCGTGGTGCCGAGCGAAACGTCTGTTTCCCAGGTGTCGTCATGACCGACAAAGCGAACGAGAGCCATCAGGTGTTTCCTTCGTGGGAGGCGGCCGGCGAGCTTCGCCTCGCTTCGTGTTCGGCGACGTGAGCCTCGACGCCTCGCGCGTGAGAGACCGTTTCGTCGACTTCGTCTACCCCTCGACCGGCGATGGCGTGGGCGATGGCCCGATCCATGCGTCGACCCGCGAAGGCCTTGCTCGTCTCGTCGAGGGTCTCGATTCCGGTCAAGATGGCGCCAGGGCTCGTTCCCGCGATGGCTTCGCTCAACGTTGACATGGCTTGCTCGATCGTGTCGCGTTCGCCATCTTGCAGCAGTCCGGGATCTTCCTCAAGGGCCCGGCGGGTGGCTGACACAATGCGCTCCGCTTCCACACGTCGTTCGACGAGCCGGCGCGTATCGAGATCCTGTTCGCCGTGATCGAGCGCCTCGAGCAGCATCTGCTCGACCTGCTCGTCACTCAGTCCGTAGCTCGGCTCGACTTCGACCTCTTGCTCGATCCCGGTGGTGAGTTCCTTGGCAGACACCGTGAGAAGTCCGTCGGCGTCGACTCGAAAGGTGACCTCGAGCCGGGCCATGCCCGCGGCCATGGGAGGGATCCCCTTCAGCGTGAAACGGGCCAAGGACCGGCAATCTTGTACCAGTTCGCGCTCGCCCTGCACGATGTGAAGATCGAAGCCGGTCTGCTTGTCGGCATAGGTCGTGAAGACCTGTCGTGCGCCGGCGGGGATCGTGGTGTTACGTGGCAGGACCTTCTCGACCACCCCGCCCATGGTGCCGAGCCCGAGGGAGAGCGGTAAGACATCGAGCAGCAAGATCTCTCCTGCGCGGTCCTCGCCGCCTGCGAGCACGTCGGCTTGCACCGCGGCGCCCATGGCGACAACGAGATCGGGGTCGATGTCGGCGAGGGGCTCCTGTCCGAAGATCTCTTGCACGTAGTTTCGCACGTAAGGCACGCGGGTTGAGCCACCGACCAGGATGACGCCGTCGAGCTGATCGGCATTCACGCCTGCATCGCGCAGCGCGCGTCGGCAGCTGCGGCCGGTTCGAGCGACGATGGGCGCGATGAGCTCTTCGAACTGCTCGCGGGTGATGCGAACGCTCGTTTGGCCTCCTCCACGCACGGGTAACTCGAGGTCGATCGCGGCCTCCTTCGTGAGGGCGTGCTTGGCTTGTCGTGCAGCGTCGAGCGCCAAGCGGACGAGCTCCCGACCTGCGGTGGTGTCTTTGTCTATGGCTTGCGCCTGCATGGCTGCGAGGAGGATCTCGGCCAGAGCGCGGTCCATGTCGTCGCCGCCCAGGGCGCTGTTGCCCCCCGTGGACTTGACCTGAAACACTCCACCATCGAGCAACAGAATCGTGATGTCGAAGGTGCCGCCCCCCAGATCGTACACCGCGAAGAGACCGTCCTTTTTCTTGTCGAGGCCGTAGGCCAGCGCCGCCGCGGTCGGTTCGTTGAGCAGGCGCAGCACCTCGAGGCCAGCGAGGCGACCGGCATCCTTTGTCGCTTGCCGTTGTGCGTCGTCGAAATAGGCCGGAACGGTGATGACGGCGCCGCCGACACTGCGTAGTTCGTCCTCCGCGAGTTGTTTGAGCGCCTTGAGGATTTCGGCTGAGACTTCGACCGGGCCCACGACTCGGTCCGCACCGACCCGTAGGCGAACGGTGCGGGCTTCTTCGTCTGTTGTCGGGGCGACGAATTCGAAGGTGCCAAGTCTTTTCGTCTCTTCGTCATCGGCTCCACGACCGATGAGTCGTTTCACGCTGACGATGGTCTCGCGCGGGTGACTACTCGCCATTCGCAGGGCTTCGCGTCCGACAATGACCTGCCCTCGTTCGTCGTAAAACACGGCGGAGGGGACCAAACTCTCGAGATCGCAATTCGTGATCGGCGTGGGCTTGCCGTCGCGCATTCGCGCCACGATCGAATGAGTCGTGCCCAAATCGATGCCGATGGGCTTCGGTGATGCAGCGGGATCGAAGATTTCAAATAATGCCATGGCAGATGCTCAGTCGAGGAGTTGCTCTTCGATCGCCTCGACTTCTTCGAAGAAGCGCTTGAGGTAGCGCAGTTCACCCAGCGTGGGAAGGAGGGTGCGTAGGGTGTTCACGTCCCCTGCGGCCGAGACGAAACCGAGTCGCAACGCTTCGAGCACCTCCGCCTCCTTGGCGCTCATACTTTGGCCGAGTTTTCCGATGCGATCCAGATCGCGTGCTTGTTTGGCCTCGGACAGTTCTTCGCGAACTTCCATCATTTCCATCAACAGAGTGGGGCTGGCCTTGGGAGCCGTGGTCTCGGATATGGCGATGCCATGATGTTCGAGCAAACGCTCCGCGCGTTGAACCGGGTCGCGGAGCTGTCGCCAAGCGGTGTTCACGTTTATCGCGCGGTCGAGAGCCATACGACGCTCGTTGGCCGGCTTGGTGGTGTAGCGATCGGGATGGAGCGCGGCGGAGAGATCGCGGTGGCGCGTATCGAGCGCCTCGAGATCGAGATCGAAACGGGGATCGATCCCAAGCGTGCGGAAAGGATCGACGCTCATCACAAGCTCAGCGGTTGGTGCGTCTGTCGCGGTGACTTAGACGGCAAAGGACTCATTGCATCCGCAGCTGCTTTTCTCCTGCGGGTTGCGAAAACGAAAGCCTTGATACATCAAGGTTTTTTCCCAATCGAGGGAGGTACCGTTGAGATACAGAATGCTCTTCTTGTCGCAGAAAACGCGCACCGGCTGTGGTTTGACGTCGTCACTCTCTTTTGCTTGCACGTCGAATTCGAAGACGAGATCGCGCTTTCGCGGCTCCCCGTCGGCAAATTCGATGACGTAGGTGAAACCCGAACATCCGCCACCACGGACGCCAACTCGCAGCGCGGCTTCGGGCGTACCGCGCTTGCGCAGGTTGTCGTAGAGCGCGCGCGCGGCAGCGGGCGATAGCGAAAAGTCATAGCTTCGCTCGCTCGGCGCCGCCGTGCTCTTTGGCGCTCCGTTGTTCGTGATGGCCGCGGTCGATTCCATGTCTACTCGCCAGTGAGGGCCCGGCTCGCTTCCTGTTTGGCGCGGAAATCCGCGATGGCGCTCTTGATGGCGTCTTCGGCGAGCACAGAGCAATGGACCTTGACCGGAGGAAGATTGAGTTCTTCGACGATCTCGGTATTTCGAATTTCGTCGGCCTGATCGATCGTCTTTCCTTTGATCCACTCGGTCGCGAGTGAACTCGACGCGATGGCCGAACCGCAGCCAAAGGTTTTGAACTTGGCGTCTTCAATGACACCGTCATCGCTGACCTTGATCTGCAAACGCATCACGTCGCCACATGCGGGTGCGCCGACGAGGCCGGTTCCGACGGTGGGATCGTCCTTGTCGAGAGAGCCGACGTTGCGTGGGTTTTCGTAGTGATCGATGACTTTGTTGCTATACGCCATGTGTCGTTTCCGTATCAGAGGTGGAGAATCACTAGTGCGCGCTCCATTGAACGCTTTTGAGATCGATGCCGTCCTTGAACATCTCGTACAGAGGGGACATCTCGCGCAGCTTGTTGACTTTTTCGATCATCAAGTCTGCCACGTAGTCGATTTCTTCTTCGGTCGTGAAGCGACCGACGCTGAAGCGAATGGAGGAGTGGGCCGCGTCGTCGCTCACGCCCATGGCGTGCAGCACGTAGGAAGGCTCGAGGCTCGCGCTGGTGCAGGCGGAGCCACTCGAGACGGCAACATTCTTGATCGCCATCATCAACGATTCGCCTTCGACATAGGTGAAGGAGATGTTGAGGTTGTTCGGCAAGCGGTGTTCCATCGAACCGTTGACCGAAAGTTCATCGAGAGCTTCGGTAACCTTGTGGAGCAAACGGTCGCGTAATTCGCGCAGGCGCTTGGCCTCATCGACCCACTCGTCGTTCAAGATCTGACACGCTTTGCCGAAGCCCACGATCGCGGGCACGTTCAGTGTGCCTGATCGCATGCCGAACTCGTGGCCGCCGCCATCTACCTCGGCTGTCAGGCGTACGCGAGGACGCGAACGCCGGACATACAGAGCGCCCACTCCCTTGGGGCCGTAGATCTTGTGTGCCGAGATCGACGCGAGATCGACGTTCATGTCCTGCACGTTGAACGGCGTCTTACCGATGCCTTGTACGGCGTCGGTATGAAACAAGATCCCCTTCTCCCGGGTAAGCGCGCCAATCTCTTTGATCGGCTGAATGGTTCCCACCTCGTTGTTGGCGAGCATGACCGACACGAGGATGGTGTCATCGCGAATGGCATCGCGGACCGCATCGACCGAGACCAGTCCGCTCTTGTCGACCGGCAGGTACGTGATTTCGAAGCCCTCTTTTTCGAGACGCTTGCAGGTATCGAGCACGGCCTTGTGTTCGATTTTCGTGGTGATGATGTGTTTGCCGCGACTCTGGTAGAAGTGCGCGACGCCCTTGATCGCGAGATTGTCACTCTCGGTTGCTCCCGACGTGAAGACGATTTCTTTTGGCTTGGCGGCACCGATCAGCTGCGCGATTTGTGCCCGAGCGTCGGCGACGGCTTCTTCGGCTGTCCAACCAAAGGCGTGACTACGGCTCGCAGCATTGCCGAACTTGTCGTTGAAGTAGGGCAGCATCGCATCGACAACACGCGGGTCGGTCGGCGTGGTCGCGTTGTAATCCATGTAGATGGGGAAACTGAGTGCCATGGGATTCTCGGAGGTGGGCGATCGGGTCGTGGTCGTGGGACTGTGAACGAAGAGCTCAATGGTCTCCGGTTGGGGTGCTTCGGCAGGCGTAGAGCCCGGACACGAGTTCGGGTTCAGGTTGTTTTGCGGTGTGCACGGTGCACGAAGAGCAGGTTGGGATGAGTTCGTTTGGATCGCAGCTGCTGCAGGTCCGAAGATAGGCGAGGCTCGCCTCAAGTTCGTGCTCGAGCGTGCTCAAGTGCGCAACTTGCCTCCGTACTTCGTCGAGCTTTTGGCGGTAGACTGCTTCGATACTGGCCATCGCCTCGGGGGCGGATGGTGCGTCCTCCCACGCGCTCAAGATCTTTTGGATCTCTGTGAGACTCATCCCGAGATCGTGGAGCTTGCCGATCCACTTGACCCGGGTGATGGCGTCATCGGCGTACAAGCGATAGCCGCCCGAGGAGCGTTTGTGCGGCTCGAGCAAGCCGACTTTCTCGTAGTGATGAATCGCTCGCACCGTCTTGCCACAGGCACGCGCAAGATCACCGACGCGGATCAGGACATCCGACTCGGTACGTGGATCGGAAGCCGGTCCGGGACTCGAGTCCACGTCGACGACGACCGGTAGATGGTGAAAGTTACTCACGAATTCAGCTGTTTAGGTGCGTAGGTGAAGGCTCTGTACACCGTTTGGTCGCGGTGATCCAATCCCAGACCCTTACGCATGCGTTAGTGTTTGTGCATTTGAGATCTAACCCGCGCCGAAGAGCTTGTCAACACGAAAGGATTTCAGATACTTAAACGGGTGAAGCCAGACGAAAACCAAGATTTGAGAAACGCGCCGTGGGTGGGTAGGCATTGCGCCGGCAGCAACCGATGCTCCATTGCTTGTTGTTCCACGCGCCTCCGCAAGCGAACCGGAGCTCCTCCTCTTCGCCGGGTCGTGTGCCCGAGTCGCTCGTCCATTGCCACACCGAGCCCACCAGCTCATGAACGCCCAAGGGACTGACGCCGCGCGGAAACACCCCGATCGGGACGGTCCCTCGCGGACCGTATTCGCGGCAACTGCAGGCATCGTCGATCCAATCATCGCCCCACGGAAAGTTGCGCGCGTCATCTCCTCGGGCTGCGCGTTCCCATTCGTGAGTTGTGGGCAGCCGGCTTTCCCGAAAGCTCGCGTACGCTTCGGCCTCGTACAGACTGACTCCGATCACCGGGTGGTTGGCCACGAGGTACGCTGCCCACTCCGCGTCGTTCCAAAAGCGCGGTGCGGTGATGTCTTCATCTAGACGCCATGACCACCCGGCCGGGTCCCAATAGGACGCGTCGTCGTAGCCGCCGGCTTCGATGAATTCGCCGTATGCGCTGACCGTGACGAGATGCCGTCCTAGGGCGAAGCTACTGATATCGATGCGTTGGACCGGTGCGGTCGGATCGGGCTTGTGGTGGAGCGTGCCGCCCGCAATATTGATCATCCGATCGCCGTCGTTTCGCCATGAGCTCGCGTCGAGGGACGCGTGGGCGGCCTCGATGCGCCGCGTGAGGGCCTCGTGAGGCGGGGACATGAGTTGATGGTGTAGCAGAATGCTCGCGCGTGCGGGGCTGCTGGAGCGTCCGCTGCCTGACCGGGCCGACGGCCGCCATCGTGGTCATTCGAGAATTGAAGTGATATGCAGGGACCGTGGTCAAGATCTGCACCCAGTGTTACGAGATCAACGCCGGTGGCTTTCGTTGCCACGTGTGCGAGGGGAAGCTCGTGCACACCGACTCTGCTGAAGCCCGGGCCCTGCCCGAGAGCGTGTGGAAGAGCCAGCGCGTCGACTACGGTGCGCGCCGGGGCATGATCATACGTATCTTGGCGATCCTCTTTGGAGTGGGTGTTGGTCTGTGGGGTATGCGCCGCTCGGTGCCGCTTGAGGCGCCCTGGTCGACGGTGGGTTTCATAGCCTCGATTATTTTGGGCTTCGCGCTATGGCGGCTCATGCACAACGGCGCCGATCGCGGGGTCCGCATCTGGGTTTTCCACAAAGGAAAAGTGCACAAGCGTCGCTTGGCCCGCGCCATGATGATGAGCGTGCTGCCCAAACGCCGCGATGCCGATCCCGAGAGCAAAGCCACCTGAAGATTACCCTCACCCAAGAAAACGAACGGGGCACCATATGTTGTATGGGCAAGGATAATCTTCAGAAGGCTTTGCTCGTTGGGAGTCGTCTTTCGGTTGCAGGGGGCGGAGGATCACTTGGGGGTAGGGATGGTGCCTACGGAAATGGTTCCCGCGTTGGCAATCCACTGAAAGTTGTCGATGAGCACCGTGGAGTCCCAGGCTTGGTCGCCCGTGTCCCAGGTTGCGAATCGAATCGAAAACTCACTGCCGGCCTCGACAGGCGCGGTGGTCGTCAGCCAGCTCGTCGCACCGGCATCGTCCCAGATGTCGAAACCCGTGCCCTGCAGTTCGGCGTCACCAAGAGGACAGCCCGGGCACACGTCGAAGAAGGCGATGTTGACGCTGACCGGATTATTCTGGCTATCGAAGGAGATGTTTCCGTTGATGGCGCCCATTGGAGCCGGCGTGACGAGCGCGATGAACTGGTCATTGAAGCTCGTGCAGACCCACTCGGGGTACTCGAAGGAGTAGAAACTGAAGTCGAAGGAATACCCCTTGGCGTTCGTGGGTGCCCGCAGCCGAAGCTGCAGTGCGATGTCGTCGTTGATGTCGGTGGCGCCGGTGCAGCTGGGCACGTCTTGCGGGAAGCCGGGGGGAGGCACGCCTTGACCGCTGCCGTAACAGCTGAGCGTTCCGCAGGCGTCTGGCTGGTTGGCGGTCCGTGCGTGTCCTGAGGAAAGGACGAGCAGCCGATCACCGGCTCGTGGGCTCACGTTCGGGCCGAAGCCGTCGAGCAGGCCGACTTGTACGCCAGGGCTTGCTGCGGACCCATCAGCGCGTACGTACGCGGCTGAAATGACGCCGAAGGTCTTGTCATTGGCGCCGGTCTGGTCGCACAGGTTGAGCGCTCGCGCGCCGTTCATCGGGTCGGTGTCTTCGAGCGCGAGGTTCGCGTCGCACAGTGCCGGCGGCTCATCTTCGAGGTCGTTGCAGTTTTCGTCGGCTGGTGTTTCGCCGTCAGCTGTCGGAACCTCCACGGCGCCAGGATTCATGTTGGGATCGCAGTCGTTGCAATCGCCCTCCGACGGCGTGAAGCCGTCTTGGTCCTCATCGTCGTTCGGGCCGCTGTCGCAGAGGGATCCATCACTGCCCCCGCCGGTCGGATCGAAGCCCGAGCTGACGGTTGCCGTGTTGGTCGTCGGCTCCGCTCCACCCTGGCCCCCGTTGCCCTTGTTCCCGTCGTCGCTCAACGTCGCGCCGGAATTCGCAGCGGAGCAGGCGGCGATCATGGCGACCGCGCCGAGGCTGAGCCAACTTGAATGTGTACGTTTTACTCGCATGGTGCCCTACAGTGAGCACCTAGCTAGCAATGAAGGTGCCAACGTCATTTCCTCCCTAAGTGATGATAATGACGTTTTCCCAGTGACCGCTCCGTACCGAAGCGGCTAATTCATGCACCAGATCTGAGTGGTAGACGATCCAGACTGTGGAAAACTCACTTTGGATCTTCGACGGGCTTGGTGACCGTCGGCGTTTCCTCGACCTCGAATCGGAAATTATCGAACAAGCCCGTCGTGTCGAGCCACCCGTCACCGGAGTCCCACACCGCCAAATCAACCGTAATGTTGGAGCCAGGGCTCTCGACGGGCGCGCTCGTTTGAAGCCAACCGGTCGCCGCGTGTCCCTCGAAGCCCGTACCCGAGAGTTGGCTCGTGCCGAGCAAACACGGGAAGTTCTTTGTCCACGGCGGTGTCCCCGCCATCTGTGGTGTGCAGACCTCGAGGAAGCCAGCGTTGACGCTCAACGGGTTACCTTGGCTGTCGAAGCTGATGTTCCCATCGGCTTGACCTTGGGGGATTGGGCTTAGCATCGCGACGAGAAAATCGTTGAATTCACTACAGATGTAGACAGGGAATTCCCAGGTATACATGTTCACGTTGAACGCGAAGCTCTTGGAGTTCGTCGGCGTCTTGATCTCGAGGCGCAACATGATCGAGTCGTGGGGCTCGCCGGTCGTGACGTCGGGGCCACAAGCGGGGAACTCCTTCGGGTAACCCGTGGGAGCGCCGGAGGTGTAGTTTTTATCGACACCCACCGGATCTTGGTACCCCGGATCGTTGGGCTGTCGTGCGGTACCCGACGAAATCGCAAAGAGCTTCGTCCCTTCTTGTGGTTTCACGTTCGGGCCGAAGCCGCTCAGGATCCCGTGTCCAAGCGTGTCGGCACCCGGGGCCCCGTCGGCGAGAAGATATTGTGCGCTCACGACTCCCCAGCTTGGGAATTGCGACATCTTGCACAAACCCATCGCGCGGGCCGCGTCGAGTCCATTGGAGCTGGTGAGCGCGAGCGGACCATCGCAGTCGGTCGGGTTGTCGTCGTCGGTACCGTTGCAGTCCTCGTCGATGCCGTTGCCCGGGTAGTCGAGCGCGCCAGGGTTCATCTGGGGCGTGCAGTCGTTGCAGTCGCCCTCGTTGTCGGTGAATCCATCGCCGTCCTGGTCCAAGGTGGGGTCCGAGTCGTCACACGGCGGCTCCATCATCAACACGCCCGCACCCGCGCCGCTCGTCGTGGTGAAATCGACGTTGCCACCCGACCCTCCGGCGCCCGCGTTCGAGCTGCTGCTCGAGGAGTCGTCATCCAGACCACCGGAGGAATTGGCGGTGGCCGAGCACGCGGCGGCGAAGAAAAGTAAGATCGCGGCGCCAAGCCGCCATTGATTCACGAGAATCATCATTGAGCCTCCGAAACGGGACACAACCCAACGCTGTGTCAAAGAGAAGATGCTGACACCGGCAGTGTACGTGATCGACTCAGGCTGAGCCATCGACTTTTCTCTGCCGCGAAGGCCGCTGCAGCTTTGGCGAGGTCTGACGATCGTCAGGCCCGTGCGCGGACCGACTTGCGAGCAGCCTTCTTACGCGCAGGCTTCTTTCCCGCAGGCTTCTTTCCCGCAGGCTTCTTTCCCGCAGGCTTCTTTCCCGCAGGTTTTGCGGCTCGTGGCTTGCTCGCGCCATTGGCCTTTGCTTTTCCGTTGCTGGTCGAGCGCTTTGCCGACTTCTTGGGTCCGAGAGCGGCTGCGAGCTCCGCTGCGCGGTCCGTCTTCTCCCAGCTGAACTCCTTGCGGCCGAAGTGACCGTACGCAGCCGTCTTTCGGTAGATGGGCGCGAGCAAGTCGAGCTGTTCGATGATCGCTCGAGGGCGCATGTCGAATTTGCGCATGATGTAGCGCTCGAGTTTTTGCTCGTCCACGATGCTCGTACCGAAGGTGTTGACGTGCACGCCAACCGGCTTGGCAACGCCGATGGCATAGGCGAGCTGGACCTCACAACGAGTGGCCAAGCCCGACGCCACGATGTTCTTCGCGACGTAACGTGCATAGTAGGAGGCGGAGCGATCGACCTTGGACGGATCCTTGCCGCTGAAGGCACCGCCACCATGGCGGCCCATGCCGCCGTAGGTATCGACGATGATCTTGCGACCTGTGAGACCCGCGTCACCCATCGGCCCGCCGATGACGAAACGACCGGTCGGGTTCACGAGGATCTTGGTCTTTTTGTCCATCAATCGCTTTGGCATGACCTTGTCGATGACCAAGCTGCGGACCGCCTCGGTGATCTCCTTGTGCTTCACGTGCGGAGCGTGCTGCGTCGAGATCACGATCGTCTGGGCGCGAACTGGCTTGTCCCCCTCGTACTCGAAGGTGACCTGTGATTTGCCGTCGGGGCGTAGCCAGTCGACCGTGTTCTGTTTGCGAACCAGGGCGAGCCTCTTGGCGAGCTTGTGCGCGTAGTGAATGGGAGCGGGCATGAGCTCGGCCGTCTCGTTCGTGGCATAGCCGAACATCAGGCCTTGGTCGCCGGCTCCCTGCTCCTTGAACTTGCCAGAGCCTTCGGTCACGCCTTGCGAGATGTCCGGAGACTGCTTCTCAATCGCGTTCAGTACCGCGCAGGTCTCCCAGTCAAAACCCATGCTCGAGTCGCTGTAGCCGATTTCCCGAATCGTTTGGCGAACGATTCCAGGCATGTCGACCCATGCTGTCGTCGTTACCTCGCCGCCGACAATCGCAATACCCGTCTTGACGAAGGTCTCGCAGGCGACGCGTGCGTTTGGATCTTGTTTGATAATTGCATCGAGCACCGCATCGGAGATCTGATCACAGATCTTGTCGGGGTGGCCTTCGGTAACGGACTCGGAAGTGAACTGATAACGCCTCATCTGGCTTCTCCTCTTTTCGGAACGAAACCGATACGCGCTCATGCTCGCATCGTCAATGCCCGCCGCTCTTGGAAAGCGGTCTCGAGCAACAAAATGACAACGAGCGGACAGGGTGCCCGCTCGTTGTGTGTGGATCGGTTGTCTGCCTACCGGTGCCTGTCGGCGAGCGCTTCGACTTTCTTGACCCAATCACGTTTCAAGGTGCCATCGCTGGCGAGTCGGTCGCGCACAGTCTTGAACACCGACTTCCATCTCGACTTTTCGCTGGCCGATAGCGTGACGACCGTCATGCGGCTCTTGAGCATTTTGTAGGCCTTCGCGTCTTCCTTGCGAATGCGCTTCGTCAGCAACACGCCGGCTTTTTTCCCGGTGCTCAGAAGCTTCTCCCTTAAGTCTTCCTCAAGGCCGTTCACGCGCTTCTTTGCGAGGATGAGACCACCGATCCCGACGCCAGCCACGTTGTCGTTGACGTGATCGAGATGGGACCACCACTGCAGCTGAGTCGACGCGAGGGCCGGCGTCGTGATGACGTTGATGCGGCCGCCAGAGAGGGCCGGGAGCAGACCTGGTACCGACGATTTTACGCCCGTGTAACCGATCACCGAAGCGGTGACGGGCGCGATGATGTCGTCGCTCCACTGATAGACCTTCATGCTTTTCAGGTCCTCGGGAGAGCGGATCGCTCTGCCCCGTGACTGGGTGCGGGCCAAGCCCACGTCGCCGGAGCCAACCAAAAGGAAACCTTCTTTCTCCATGCCATCCTGAAATTGGGGCATCAGCGTGTCGCGGACCTTGTCGAGCGTCTTCCAATTGTTGAAGAGTCCCGGCATCTGAAGCGTCAGGATGGGCTCGTAGACGGCGCTCAGACCAACTGCGGTGACCGCGGCTCCGTCGAGCTGCCCCGATCGCATCTTGTTGATCATCGCTCTCTCGTCGCCTTGGCCGCCGTTGAAATAGAATTTAAGCTCCAGCGCGCCTCCGGTCTTTTTCTTGAGCGCCCTGGCCCATGCCTTGAAGACCTTGCCCCACGGGCTGCTTGCCGGCGCGAGCGTTCCGATCGTGATTTTTTCGGCGGCTGCTGCCTGGCTGCTGACGGTTATGCCGCCAAGAAGCAGGGTGGCTCCAATCAGGCCGGCTAGGCTCTTTCGCAATGACATGGTGTTCTCCGGAAAATGTTGAAGGATACTGAAATCATAGTGCCGCCTACTCGCGCCGTTTGTCGCGGGAGTTGATTCGTTGCGCACCTTTTACCACATGGTGAAAGTACGTGCCACCACGCACTATCGACGGAGTCGTGCTCGAAATATTCAGTCTTTTAGGATTTGTTTGTTCGGCGTCACGCGGTCGCTGCCAGCCAGGGGACCACGGGTTAGCTCCAAGTGGATCACCTCGCGACCGCGCAGGACGGTCAACTGGACGGAGGATCCGACCCTGCCACGAAGAAGGCCTTGTACCTCTTTGGTCACCAAGGGGTCGAGCAGTTGTCCGTCGATCATCTTGAGCCGGTCACCGGGAAGGAGGCCCGCCTTCGCAGCCGCCTGATTGGACGGCGTCTCCCGCACGTGGACCGCCCCGCTTTGCCGATCGCGGCTCAGCACGGCACCAATTGATCCTTGGCTCGACGTCGCACATGCCGGCAGGGAGATCGCCAGAGCAAGAAGGAGTCCCGCACGAAGTCCCGAGTTTGGGACCACGCAAAAGCCGGCCGGAGCGACGGGCTTGCTCACACGACGCGCCACGCGATCTTGCCTTTGCCGTAGCCTTCGATGTTCATCACGCAATGTTGGCGTGCCAGGACGATCGAGGAGCTCCGTTCCTTCGATGACCTCAATCAAGTCTTCGTCGCCAGTCATCGGTGTGCGGCCCCTCGCCCCTTTTTACGAACGCGAGAGTAGTGGTGGTGGCCGCGGAATTGAAGCCTCATATCTGCACGGCGAGATCGTGCCCTGATGTCGTCCTCAAGGAATACGGATCTGCACGCGCGGCGAACCGTCTCCCGTCGAGCTCGGGGCGTCGTCGCGGATACGGGCCTGACAGGCGAGCCGGTGTGGATGGGAGAGTTCCTCGCTCGCGAGAAGGTCCTGTTCCTCGGGCTCCGGGGCAGCGAGAACGTGGTGGGGATCGTCTACGATGACGGCGCATGTTGCGCACGACGCGCTGCGACACCCAAAGGGTACGGGCGCATCATGTTCGTCGCACAAGTCGACGATCGCGTCGCCTGGACGTGCATGGCAGCGGGTCGTCACGCCGTCCGAAGTTTCCTCGAAGACAATTTCAACCATCGCCAAACGACTTGTTGTGGTTTTGCGACTTCGCGGCTTCATGTTCGGCGGCCAGCGCTTCGAGCTCGGCGTCGAGGCCCATCGGCTGGAGAGGACCGTGGTCTGCCGGGCGGGTGCCTTCGATACGTAGGCCGGTGGTGTACATGAGCTGGCCTTCATCGGTGACGTGGGACTGCACCTTGTCTTCGATACTCAAGGTGGTGAGCATTTGTTCAGCGACGGTGGCCGTGGTTCCGAGTTGCTCGGCGAGTTGCTCGGCGGTGATTCCATCGGTCGCTTGTTGAGCGATGTCGTGAGCCGCGCTTCGCCAAGCGGCATCGATGGATTCGTCGGTCGTTTTGCGACGGTCGGCCGACCGGCGCAGGGCCGTGACGAGCAGGGCGACCATCGGCAAGGCAAAGACGACGCCCAATACGAGCCACCATGCGCCCAGGCTAAACAACGAACCTAGAGCCGTCGTGGCCGCCACCGTCAGGGTGCCAAGCCCTCCGAGTCCGGCGCCAACTTGCCATCTTCGTAGGCTTCCGTGGGCTGTCTTGGCTTGGGCAAGTGCGGCTTGCTCGCGACCGGACAAGGCGGCGTCGGGGTGCATCAGTGCAATCCTCGGTCCACCACAGACATTGCACACGGCTCGAAGCGTCGTGTGTGGGCGAACGTGGGCGCCGGCGCCGCAATGCGGGCAAGCTCGCGCGCCCTGCAACGGTGCGTGGTGGTTGTAGGGCGCTTGCTGGGTGTTCAAGCTGCCGTGCTCCGTGTCGTGATCGCTCGGCTCACCGCTTCGAAGAGCTGGCGGCCGTCACGACCGCCATGAAGGGTTTCGCTCATTCGTTCTGGGTGGGGCATCAATCCCAAGACGTTTCGCTCGGGCCCCCCATAAATCCCGGCGATGTTCTGCACCGAGCCGTTGGGGTTGGCGTCCGGCGTGACCTCGCCATTTTGCGTGCAGTAACGCAACGCGACCTTGTCCTCGATCTGAGCGAGCGTGGTCTCGTCGGCGAAGTAGCACCCTTCCGCGTGAGCGATGGGCAGGCGCAGGACGTCGCCGACGCGAGTCGAAAACGGCCCTTCGCTCTCCACGCGAACGTAGATGTCTCGGCACTCGAAGCGGAGGTGGGCGTTGCGGGTGAGGGCACCGGGCAGGAGTTTGGTCTCGGTCAGTATTTGGAAGCCGTTGCAGACGCCAATGACAAAGCCGCCGCGCTCGGCGTGCTCTCGAATGGCGGCGATGATGGGACTCGAGGCAGAGATCGCCCCGCAGCGAAGGTAGTCCCCGTATGAAAAGCCACCAGGAATGGCGACCAAGTCGGTGCCGGTCGGCAAGGCCCGGTCGCGATGCCAGACGACTTCGGTCGCCATGCCCATCACATCACGGAGCGTTTGCACCATCTCAATGTCCGCGTTGGACCCAGGGAAAAGAAGTACGGCGGCACGCATGGCTGCGATCTACCTCGAATCAACGATGAAGTCCCCAGCGAAATGCGGGCTTGCGATGAAGGCTGTGCCATGATCGAGGAGTGCAAGAACGACCAGAGATGACGCTCGGGCAGGCCGTGCGACCGATCGCTGCGGCCTACGTGGTCGCTGCCGTCGTCACACTCGCAGGCGTTTACCTGTACAGTGGTCGGGCGCTGTGGCTGCACCCCAGCCCTTGGGCCTTTGCTCCGTGGCTGCGAGGCCCGGCCGCAAGCGGGCTGCTTGGCTTGGCCTTTGCCGCGTTCGTCGTGGTTGTCACGCGTCTGACGGTGCCGCGGCTGAGTTGGGCGAGACAACTCCACGAAACCCTGCATCCGCTGGCGCGCGACCTGAGTCGCGGACAGATCGTGGTGTTGGCGCTTTGTTCTGGTGCCGCAGAAGAGTTGGTCTTCCGCGGTTGGCTTCAACCGCTCATCGGCTTTTGGCTCGCCTCGATTCTATTCGGCTTCGTTCACCAGCTGCCCGGACCGAGCCGGTGGATTTGGGTGGCTTGGGCGACGAGCGCCGGCCTGGCTTTGGGCCTCATCTTCGAGGTGACAGGCCACCTGCTCGGCCCCGTCGTTGCGCACGCGACCATCAATGGTGTAAATCTTCAATATTTACAGTCGTTTGATGGCTCTCGCCCCGTCTCGGCTCCGAGCTAGGGAAACGGTTGGCCTGGCTTGCCGCGTTGAAAGTGGAATCGAAAGTCCCCCACCATTCTGGAGATTCGCTCCGGCGGAATATGGAGCGTGCCCTCGGGTACGGCGTCGCGGGGATCGGCCACGAGCACGTCGAAGGTGGCGTCGGTGAGCTTCTCCGAACCAACCGATTCGTTCGGATCTCCACTGAAGAGCTCGTGGAAAGTGATCTCCCCTGTGATGGCGTAAAGCACCACGTTCTGGTTGTGGCAGCTGAATTGCAGGTACAGCGCCAAGCTAATCGGTGGTGGCGTGACGGGATCTTCGGAATCCTTCGTTTGACACAGCTTCGCCTTGAGATCGTCGTCGGGGGTGCTGGGATCGCAGAGCTTGGGGGCGAGTTCGTCGCGCAGTTTTGGGGCGAGCCCCACCTCGAGTGGCTGGCCGAGATAGGTCTCGCGGATCGTGGCCACGTCGTTGACCAGCACGGCGACGCCGTCCGACACCTCTTGCAAGTCGCTGCCGCGTTGCGCGCGGATCTGCAGCGTCTCCCGGTACGGAATGGCGGCGAAAAAGTCTGGGTTGAGGTCAAATGCGCCCGACCAACAGGATTCGATTACGAGCAAGTCGCTGTGGACTTGACCTTCTCCTTGTCCGACGAAGGTGCAGCCGGTTGCGGCGCTGAGGGCGAGGATCGAGATGAGCAATATCGAGCCAGCGTTTTGGGTCCGATGGTGGCTCACGCCTGCACCTCGGTTAGGCGTCGCGCGGCTCGAATGGTACCACCGCCGAGGACGCGATCGCCATCGTAGGCGACGGCAATTTGTCCCGGAGAGACGGCCCGGACGGCTTCACTGAAACGCACGATCGTCGCGTCTTTGCCTTCCGCGCGCGTGATGAGGGCGTCCGCTGGTTCGTGATGAGAACGCACCTTCACCTGAGCGCGCAGCGGCAACGTGATGTCGTCAGCCCATGTCGTGTCGTAGATTTCTGCGCCGTCACAATAAATGTCCTGTGCTGGGCCTACGGTGACCGCGCCGCTGCTTTCGTCAATCGACGTCACGAAGGCCGGCTCTCCCAGTGCGATGCCCAGCCCGCGACGTTGCCCGATCGTGAAGCGGTGAACTCCCCCATGCTCGCCCAGTTGTTCGCCGTTTCGGTTCAAGATTTTCCCTGGCCGGATGCGGCCATCTGTTGCGCGTTCTTCTACGAAACGGGCGTAATGGCTGCTCGAGACGAAACACAGTTCCTGGCTCTCACCTTTGTCGGCGCGCGGCAGATTTCGCTCGATCGCCTCGGCGCGAACCTCCTCTTTCACAGCGTCCGCCAGCGGCAAGACGAGCCGTGCTAGTTGCGCGCTGCTCAGCATGTGCAGGAAATAGCTTTGGTCCTTGCGTCGGTCTCGGCCTCGGTAGAGGCGCATTTTCCCGTCATCGTCTTGCGCGACCTTGGCGTAATGGCCGGTCGCGATACGCGCTGCCCCCAAACGATCGGCGAGGCTTAGCAGCTCGCGGATCTTGACCGTGCGATTGCAGGAGACGCACGGGCTCGGCGTGTGACCATGTAGATAGGCGTCGACGAAGGGGTCGACTACTTCGCGTGCGAAAAGCTCGCGGCGGTCGAAGGTGTAATGCGGGATCCCGAGGAAGTCGGCGACGGTTCGAGCGTCGTGGGCATCTTCTGGGGCACAACACCGGCTTTTGGCCGGAGCATCGTCGGGGTAGTCCCACAAGTGGAGCGTCACGCCGACCACTTCGTGGCCCATGTCGCAGAGTCTTGCCGCGGCGACTGCCGAATCGACGCCGCCCGACATCGCAATGAGGACCCGCTCGTACACGGTGCTAGCATACATCAGCAATTCGGGTTCGCCACGGTTGGTCGTGTCCGGCGTGTCGTAGTAGGGTGGTCGCCGTCCTGGTTTCGCTATGAACCGCCGTCCCCCCCCACCACCACGTCGTCCCGGCTCGCCGCAAGCCGGTGGGTCGTTGCCGCGACCGGGTGCGCAAGCGGCGCCCGATCCGGGGAACCTGGGTGCGACCCGTGCTGAGCGACCCGATTCGGCGGTGGTGGGTCCGACCGGTGCCCCGCGCCAGCCTCCGGCACCACCTGCTCCGCCGTCCGTCGGGCCGTCTGCCCCGCGAGAGCCGATGGCGCCGAGCGTCGCGGCTCCCTACGACGATTCTTCCGACGCCTTGCCTCAAACGTTCTTTCTCGGGCGTTATCGGGTTGTCGACGAGATCGGCGTCGGGGGCATGGCGAGCGTGCACTTGGCGCGAGTTGACGGACCGGGCGGGTTTCAGAAGTGGATCGCCATCAAGCGCATTCACCCGCATTTGGTCGAAGACGATCAGTTCGTGGACATGTTTCTCGACGAAGCGCGTATCGCTGCGGGCATCAACCACGCGAACGTGGCCCAGGTCTTCGACTTGGGGAAGGACAACAACACGTATTGGATCGCCATGGAGTATTTGCATGGCGAACCGCTGCGCGAGATGATGCGCAAGGCAGACGAACGAGGTGAGACAATCCCACCGTTCTTGGCAGCCCGGATGTGCGCCGATGCCGCCGAGGGTTTGCACGCCGCTCACCAACTCCGCGGCCGCAACGGCCAGCTACTCAATCTCGTGCACCGCGACGTCACGCCGCACAATTTGTTCGTGACCTACGACGGTTATACGAAGGTTGTCGATTTTGGCATCGCGAAGGTTGTCGATCGCCTCGCCTCCACGAGGGCAGGGACGCTCAAGGGCAAGCTGGCCTACATGTCTCCCGAGCAGGTGCGCGGGCAAGAGGTCGATCGGCGAACCGACATTTTTGCGCTTGGTGTCGTGCTCTGGGAGCTGACAACCGGTCGCCGGCTGTTTCGAATGGATACCGACCTCGATACGCTTGAGAAGGTTCAAGCGTGTGTCGTTCCGCGTCCCTCCACGATCGTTTCCGGTTACCCCCCTCAGCTCGAAGAGGTTGTCATGCATGCGCTCGCTCGTCGTGTCGAGGACCGGTTTCAGACCGGCCGGGAGTTCTCGCGGGCTCTGCAGAGCTTTCTCATGAGCCAGGGCACCTTCATCGGTCCTGAGGATGTGGGTGACTACGCGCTCAAGTTGTTTGGTGCTCGCGTGGCCAAACGCGAAAAGTATCTGGAGTGGGCGGCGGAGGTCACATCGACTATCGATGTGGACGCCCTGCACGCCAAACAGGCGGAGGTGGCTCACTCGCCGGTGCCGGCGGCTCAGTCTGCACGGCCCCAGCCGAGCGCGGGAGCGCCGCCTCGTAGTGCCGGCGAGCAGGCGAGCGCCCATCGATCCGAAGGTCAGAACTCGGCGTCGGCTTCGCTCATGACTTCGGCACCAGCGGCTGGCCAAGGTTCTCCGTCTCCACAGATGGCGTCGTCATCGCTGCTCGACGATGACGAGGAGATCCCCACCGTCGTGGCGAATCGCGAGGATTTTCAAGCGTTTGCGGACGCCGCTCGGGCGAAGCCGCCTTCGCCAGCGGCCGGCATGAACTCGCCCGCCGAGGACCCGGGTGATGAACTCAATGCGACGATTGCGCTCCAGGCAGATGGACCCGCGCTAGAGATTCGTGCCGCCGTCAATCATCTTGGCCAGCGTGGGCCTACCGTGCCCTTCCCGTCGGAGCAGCGCCATTTTCCGCCACCGGGCCAAGCGGGTGGACAGGCGGCTCAAGAGGCCATTGAAACCAAGATGAGCATGCCCCGACCGGCGGCGGTGGCCAATTGGATTGCGCAACAGGGCGAACTCAGCCTTCAAGGCGCCCGCAGTACCGCGGTGTTGATGGCCATTGCCGTGCTCTCGACGCTGTGTTTCATAGGCATCGTGGCGCTGCTTTTTCACCGAGCCTATCGGGTCCCCGAGGAGGCGAAGGCGCCGACGGTGTCGTCTGCAACCGCGGGTTCCGGTTCGGCGAACGCAGGTGGACGCGACGATAGCAAGGGCAAGGCCGGCAGTGATTCGAGAGCCGGCACGGCGAGTTCGTCCCGGACAGCAGCGCGGCGCTCCACGACGCGCCAAAAACGTGCCTCCGGTGCCCGTGCTGCGAAGGCGGACGCGCCGGGGTTTCTCACGGTCTTCTGCACGCCCTCTTGTGATCGCGTCGTCGCAGCGGGGCAGTCCTTGGGTCCCGACCCCGTCGTCAGACGACCTCTACCTCCGGGTCAACACCGCCTCTCTTTGCGCAGCGGGAAGGTGTCGAAGACCTTGTCAATCATTGTCGAGTCGGACCAGTTAACGTCTCGGCGCGTGACGATGAAGTGAGTCGGCCGACCCTGCTGAGTCTCGCGCGCCGGTTGGTGCGGGATGACGCCTTGTGGAAGCGCGCAGACCACGTGCTGTGCGCGACGTCAGGCGGCCCCGATTCGATGGCGATGCTTCATGCCGCGATCCTGCTTCGCAAGCGATTGGGTCACGAGTTGAGCGCGGTTGGCGTGGATCACGGCTTACGCGCCGCCGCGTCCGAAGAGCTTGGGCACGCGCGCGCGTTGGCGGCACAACACGACGTACCCTTTCGTACGATTCGCTTGCGCGTGGCTCGGGGTTCCAATCTTCAAGCGCGGGCGCGAGAGGCTCGACACGCTGCGCTGCAACGCGCCGCGAAGCGGGCGGCGGCCGATGTCATTGCGCTGGGACATACGGCGGACGACCGGGCCGAGACGGTGATCCTTCGTATTCTCCGCGGCGCGGGCCCGCGCGGCGTCGCGGCCATGCCCTCTTCTGCCGCGGCTCTTTCGTCACGAGGCATTCCCTTGGTGCGTCCGTTGCTTTTGGCCCGGCGTGCGGATGTGATGGCCCACTTGGCCCGGCACGACATTTCCTACGCTGACGACCCGAGTAACTGTGACGCTCGTTTCTTGAGGGTCCGGATCCGTCACGAGGTCCTGCCTCTGCTTGAGGAACTCTCACCTGGGATCGTGACCCACTTGTGCGCTCTCGCCGATATGCTCCAGACCACCCTGGATACGGACCCACTTGAGGCGCTCAACCGAGCCCAACGTTTCAGTATCGAGCGCGCGCGCAAGCAGGGGCGTAAGAAAACAACTGTACGCGTGAGCGGTGGTCGAGACCTCGAAGTTGTTTTTTTGGGGAAAACTCCTGTTCTTCGAGCCCATAAATGACCATGTTGTCGGTCGATGAGCAGCTGTCTTTCGGCATGCTCGATCGTCGGAATCCATCGTCGGAGGTGGCGAAGGGCAAGTCGATGACTTAGGTTTGATACGTGCCCTTTGGTGGCGACGAAAAAAACCTCGTATTTTCATGTACTTCTTTGAGCCTGGTGGCTCGGAACCTAGTTAAGCCGTGAAGCAATCTCATAAGACTCTTTTGTTGTGGGTCATGCTGATCATGATCTTTTTGGCGATCTGGCAGCTGCTCAGTCCAGAGCGCCCGCCGGCCGGCAAGGTCAGTTACACCGATTTTCTCGCTTTCGTCGAAGCGGACAAGATGAAGGCGCCCTACGC
This sequence comes from Polyangiaceae bacterium, assembly GCA_029941785.1. Classification (GTDB taxonomy): domain Bacteria; phylum Myxococcota_A; class Polyangia; order Polyangiales; family Polyangiaceae; genus JAPYTK01. The sequence continues at coordinate 72,144 of JAPYTK010000003.1, forward strand.
CGAAACCGTGACCATCCGAGACGGCGATTACATTTTTACCGTCAAGGACCCGGTAGCCGGATCGACGACGAAGAAGCTGGCTCAGGGGCCCCGCAAGGTGGACAGCGAGGTCATCGAGAAGCTCCGCAAGAACAAGGTGGCGGTTTCCTTCGAGAAGGAAGAAGCCTCGCCGATGTGGTCGGGGGCTTTGGTGACCATCGTGCCCATGCTCCTCCTCTTGGGCATGTTCTATCTGTTCATGCGGCAGCTGCAGGCTGGTGGTGGCAAGGCGATGAGCTTCGGCAAATCGCGTGCTCGTATGCTCGACGAGAACGCAATCAAGATCACGTTCGACGACGTTGCCGGGATCGATGAAGCCAAGGACGAAGTCGAGGAGATCATCGAGTTTCTCAAAGACCCGAAGAAGTTTCAGCGTCTCGGTGGGCGCATTCCCAAGGGCGTACTCATGGTCGGCCCGCCCGGTACCGGTAAGACCCTACTCGCGCGCGCCATCGCTGGAGAAGCCGCCGTTCCGTTCTTCTCCATTTCAGGCTCTGACTTTGTCGAGATGTTCGTAGGTGTCGGCGCCAGCCGAGTGCGAGACTTGTTCGAGCAGGGCAAGAAGCACGCGCCATGCATTATTTTCATCGATGAAATCGACGCGGTCGGCCGTCATCGGGGCGCTGGTCTCGGTGGTGGACACGACGAGCGGGAGCAGACACTCAACCAGTTGTTGGTCGAGATGGATGGTTTCGAATCGTCCGAAGGTGTCATCATCATTGCCGCGACGAACCGCCCCGACGTTCTCGACCCGGCGATTCTCCGCCCCGGTCGATTCGATCGGCGCATCGTCGTCAATCGTCCCGACGTTCGCGGTCGCGAAGCGATCCTCGCGATACACACCCGAAAAGTGCCACTATCGGACGACGTCGTGCTCGACGTGATCGCACGAGGTACCCCCGGATTCGTGGGTGCCGATCTCGAGAACTTGGTCAACGAGGCGGCGTTGCTTGCGGCTCGACAAGACAAAGAGTCCTGCGCCATGAGCGATTTTGAGATGGCCAAGGACAAGGTGCTGATGGGTACCGAGCGGCGCAGCATGGTGATTGGCGAAGAGGAAAAACGCACCACCGCGTGGCACGAGTCGGGCCACACATTGGTCGCCAAGTTGCTCGAAGAGCACACCGACCCGGTGCACAAGGTCACGATCATTCCTCGTGGGCCGGCGCTTGGTGTGACGCAGCAGCTGCCGAAGGCGGATCGCCTGAGCATATCCCGCGAGTTTGCCAAGGCGCGCATTTCGGTCCTGATGGGCGGTCGCGTTGCCGAAGAAATCGTGTTTGGCCGTTACACGACCGGGGCATCCAACGATATCAAACAAGCCACGGAGATCGCGCACCGCATGGTCACCGAATATGGGATGAGCGACAAACTGGGTCCGATCTGTTTTTCCAGCGGCGAGGAGCAGGTCTTCTTGGGCCGAGACCTCTCCACCAAACGAAACACCTACTCGGAGCGCACCGCACAGCTCATCGACGAAGAGGTGCAGCGTTTCGTACTCGAAGGCCAACAACAAGCGCGCGATCTGCTCAACGAGCACCGCGAGACTCTCGACAAGTTGGCTGAGGTTTTGCTTGAGCGCGAGACCCTCGACGCGGAAGAGATCGACGCTCTGGTGGCGGGCATTGAACTGCCCGAGCCCAAGAATGTGCGCATTCCGACCTACCGCGAGCGTGCGGAAGAGGCGACAAAGAAGCGCCGCGCTGCGAGTATTTTCGGGGCGCCGAAGCCTGTACCGCAAGCGTAGCCGCCGGCAGTCGGTGGCCTCGGAGAGACATTCCCTGGGTTAGCCCGTTAACCCGTAGACCGCTCAGCGTGCGCGCTGCAGGTGCCCTGGCGCGATGTCATACGCCTTGCCGCGAGTGGGTTGCGGTTCATGGGCTGGCGCATCTGGGCGGAAGTGGCGGTTTTCGTAGACGCACCAGCGAAAGCCTTGATCGAGCGGGACGTGGCCGCTCACGACGTACCTACGGAGGAAACGCCGGTCACGGAACAAGGACTGTGAGCCCGGCACCGATGGGTTGTTGCAGCGACGATTTGCCGAGATGAGAATGAAATAGCGCGGAGCCGACTTGAAGAAGTGGTCGCGAAACCCCCTGCCAATCTTGCGGGTGTAGCCCCCGGGAAGATTGGCAACCACAGGATCGACCAGGCCGAGAAGATCGAGAATGGGGTAGCCCGTCTTGTACCCGACCTCGCCGATGTCTCCGAGAGCGATTGTTCCGATGACATCTTCTCGTCCGCGCTTCTTCTCCTGGTTTTTGAACCACCTTGCGGTCCCGCCTGCAGCCATGTCCCAGAAGTGCTTTTCCTTCTTGAACATCCGGCTCCGGTCGTTTTCGAAGGTTACGGTGCGCTGCCCGGCGACGATCATGGCGAGCATCAGGAGGCCGTAGTTAGCGAAACGGGACTTTTCGTCCACGATGCTTCGAGCGCCTACGTCGACCAACATGAAGGCAAAGGGCACGATGGGCGCCATGAAGCGGAACAGAGGCATCCAGTCGCCCCCGACGAGGATGACGTAGCCGGTCCCGACTCCCACGGTAGCGGTCATGGCGAGAGCCAGCCGTTGTTTTCGGACGAGCGCGTAGCCAAGGCCGAACAGAACGAGGTACAGGACCACGCCGTCGTGCTTCAAGAACTGTGAGACGTAATCCAGACCGCCTGCGAACTGCTGACGAAGATCTCCTGTTTTTGCGGTGAAGGTATTGGGCAGGTAGCTGCCGTAATAGTTCTTGCGCCACAAGACGTGCATCGCGATCGGCGCCACAAAGAGGGTGCCGCGCAGGAGGTTTCTCTTGCCGAAGAGCGCGCGCGGAATTTGGCTGAGCAACACGACGGCGCCGGCGGCCAGAAGAAGGTAGCTCAGTACGTTGAACGGTGTGGCCAATCTGGGCACCTTGAGTCGCACGAGCATGACTGTGACCAACAGGAGCAGTGCACTCAATACGGCGAAGGGCCGGGCATCGTCATCCTTCGCCTGCGGTCCGAAAACTCCGTCTGCTGGGATCAGTCCGCGTCCACCGAGGAAGAGCATCAGCAGGCCGAGGTACATCGGCGCCTCCGGTCGTGTCAGTCCAGCCAAGCCAAAGACGACGCCCGACCATGGGAATGTCCATCCTTCTGCTTTCTCTTCGCGGGTGAACAAGAGCGTGCCCATGAGCACGAGGAAGATGAACAATGGCGTTTCGAGACCGAACACGGCGTAACCGATGAACGGCATGCTGGTGGCGAGGAGCCAGGTCGCCACACATGGAAGGAGTTTGAACGGCCTCATGGCCGAGCTGAGGTGGTAGCAAAGCGCGAGGCTCGCGAGGGCGAAGACGCTGCCGAGAGTTTTGGCGACAAGGTCGGGACCGAGGCCGATCTTGATGCCTAGTCCGAGGATGACGGTCCAAGAGAAATTCGTGTAGCCCTCGATGCGCTCGCCGGCGTTGTAAACGAGGCCCAGGCCTTGGGCGAATTTGTCCGCGTAGCGGTAGGAGATGTACGCGTCGTCGACCGTGAAATGGCGCATGCGCCAGAGATTGAAGAGGGCGATGAGCGAGGGGAGGCCCAAGCCGACGAGTAGATGAGCCCGGGCCGGAGGAGCTACTCCCGCGAGCCAGCTGCGCAACACTCCGGCCAATCCGCCACCGGGGTGAAGCTCCGCTGGTGGCGGCTCGCTGGACTCACGACCGAGTGGCTCTGGCTCCTGTGCAGCCTCGGCAACTTCGTCGTCATGTTTCCCGGGCTTGTCGCACGGATCGTCTTGCCTCTCCTGCTGCTCACCGTCAGATGAGTCTCGGTCGGCCACCGAAGTCTCCTGTTGATCATCGGGCATTGTCGTTTGCTTTGTCTTCGCAGTCCGGGACCTCAAACGACTGCGGGCTTCTCTTACCACGCGCTCCCGCGCCGCGCGAAGTATGCCTGGCCCTCGGCGTGACGAGGTTGTCCGAGGCCGACTCGATGTGCCTTCAGCCAAGGAGCTATCGGATGGCGGGTGTCGCGCTCCGAGGCAACTCGCCCTATGATTGCTGCCAGTGACAATACCTCCTGTGCTTTATGGTCATCGCGGTGCGCCCACCGAGCGGCCCGAAAATACGCTGATTTCTTTCGAGCGAGCCGTCGAGCTCGGGGCCACGGCGCTGGAGACCGACGTGCACATGACCCGCGACGGACACATCGTGATCTCCCACGATGCGTCGGCTGAGCGTTCCGCCGACCAGCGGGCTGTCATCCGAGATTCGACCTGGGCCCAGGTCTGCACCTGGGACGTGGGCTGGCAATACGTTGCGCCGGACGGGTCACGACCCTTTGCTGGTCAGGGTGTGCGGATGCCCCAATTGGACGACGTTCTCAAAGCCTTTCCCGACCTGCGGATCAACATTGACGTCAAACAGCAGAAACCTCAGATGGTTGAGCCCTTGCTCGCCGCGATCCGCGCGCACAATGCCGAGGAGCGAGTTACGCTCGCGAGCTTTGCCTCTCGCACGATGCGAGAGATTCGCGCGGCGGGCTTTCAGGGTCGCACCGTGCTCGGCCGCAACGAGGTGCTCGCCTTGGTGTTGTCGCCGGAGTCTCTGGCCAGGCGTTTCGTGGCCGGCGATTCCGCTCAGGTTCCAACTCGCGCGGGCTTGTTCAACCTCGGCAGTCGACGCTTCGTCGACAAGTGCCACGCTCTGGGCTTGAGGGTCGAGTATTGGACGGTGAACGATGCCGCCGAAGCGGAGCGGCTTCTCGGGCTCGGCGCCGACGGGATCATGACCGACGATCTGGCGTCGATCGCCCCCGTGTTCATGCGTCACCACGCGGGTTAGCGCCCTCTTGACCCTTCGCGCGCCGGGGTGCGCCCAGGCGAAGGGCGTTCATTCTGTCATGGGCGATCGAGAGACTCGCGGCCGCGGCTCAGGGAAGCAGTTCGCACATGTCCCCGTAGGTTTCGGGACGACGGTCGCGATAAAACTGCCACGTCCGGCGGACCTCCTCGATCATGTCGAGGTCGCAATCAGCGGTGACCAGTTCGTCCTGGTCACGACTGGCTGTGGCCAGAAACTGCCCGCGCGGGTTGACGATGTAACTCTGGCCGTAAAACTCGCCGAGATCCCATGGCTTCTCGGTACCCACTCGGTTGGATGCGGCGACGAAGTAGCCGTTGGCTACCGCGTGGGCGGGTTGCTCGAGTTTCCAGAGGTATTCCGAGAGGCCGGCAACGGTCGCGGAGGGGTTGAACACGATCTCGGCGCCGTTCAGGCCGAGAAGTCGAGCGCCTTCTGGGAAGTGACGGTCGTAACAGATGTAGACGCCGACCTTGCCGTACGCCGTCTCGAACACCGGGTAGCCGAGGTTGCCCGGCTTGAAATAGAACTTCTCCCAAAAGCCGCTGGTCTGCGGAATGTGTTGCTTGCGATACTTTCCGAGATAGGTGCCGTCCGCGTCGATCACCGCGGCGCTGTTGTAATACACGCCGGCTTGTTCGCGTTCGTACAGGGGTACGATCATCGCCATCGAGTACTTTTTCGCGAGCTCTTGCATGACCTCGGTCGTCGGACCGGGGATCGGCTCGGCTGCGGCGTACCACTTGGGGTCTTGGCCCGGGCAGAAGTAGGGGCCGTTGAAGATCTCTTGTAGTCCGAGGATCTGTACGCCTTTTTGACCGGCGTCTTCGATCATCTTGATGTGCTTGTCGAGCGCTGCTTTCTGTATATCCGCTATGGGGAGGTCGCCATCGTTGGCGGCGTCCGAGGCTTGAATGAGTCCGACCTTGACGATTCGAGACATGGTGAGTGCTTCCCTTTGCGTAATCTAGCGTGCGTAATTCGCTTCGCCCTCTTCTGAGAACCAGCGATAAATAGCAGTCTTGTTGTTGGTATAAAAGGCGATTGAGTCGCGGCCGTGTGCCTTGAGATCGCCGAAGAAAGACCCCTTCGATCCACCAAAGGTGAAAAAGGCCATCGGTGCGGAGACTCCGACGTTGATTCCCACCATCGCTGCGGGGGCGCGTTTGACGAATTCACGCGCTAGCCCACCGTTGGCGGTGTACAGCGAGGCCGCATTCGCCAAGGGGTGCGAGTCGAGTATCGCCAAGGCTTCATCGAGGTCCTTGGCGCGAAGGATGCACATCACAGGGCCGAAGATCTCTTCTTGGGCGATGGTCATGGTCGGGTTCACATCGGTGAAGAGGCTTGGTCCGACCCAGTGGCCGTTGGGATGTCCATCCACCTCGATGTCGCGGCCATCGATGGCGAGCGTCGCGCCCTCCTTGATGCCAAGCTCGATAAGGCTCAGGATTTTGGCCTTGTGCGAGGCGGATATGACCGGCCCCATGTGGACCCCTTCGTGCAGGCCATTGCCGACCTTGATCTTGGCGATCTGCGCTTTGAGCTTTGCGACGAGTGGTTCGTAGGCATCGCCGATGGCGATCAAAGTGCTGCCGGCGAGACAACGTTGACCGGCGCAGCCGTAACAGCTGTCGATGATGTTCGGCACCGACTTTTCCCAATTGCAGTCGTCGGCGACGAGGATGAAGTTCTTGGCGCCGCCGAGCGCTTGGCAGCGTTTTCCGGTCGCGCCTGCCTTGGCGTACACCTTCTTCGCGACGGCGCTTGACCCGACGAAACTGACGCCGGCGACGTCGGGGTGCTCCGCGATGCGGGTGACGACGTCTTTGGCCCCGTGTACGTAGTTCACGACCCCCGGCGGCAAGCCGATGCTGTCGATGATTTCGATCATGCGATTCTGACAGAAGGGCGTTTGCTCGCTCGGCTTCACGACGATGGTGTTGCCGCTCGCGATGCAAAACGGCAGGAACCATAGCGGAACCATGGCCGGGAAGTTGTAGGGGGCGATGGCGGCGAATACGCCCATCGGTTGGCGCTGCTCGACGCAGTCGATGCCGGATGCGATCTGCTCGAGCGAGTTGCCCATCATCAGGGAAGGCATGCCCGCAGCGACCTCGACCATGTCGATACCTCGCCGGGTACTTCCGCGTGACTCGGCCAAGGTCTTGCCGTGCTCTTGCGTGACGATCGAAGCGAGCTCCTCGAAGTGGGCTTCGAGTGCGTTGCGCAAATCGAAGAGGTAACGTGCCCGCACGGGGACGGGCGTCTGGCTCCACGAGGGGTAAGCCTCTTTGGCTGCGGCGACGGCCGCGTCCACGTCGGCCGCCACTCCGACCGGGCAGCTGCCGACTGGCTCGCCGGTGGCAGGATTGTTCAGTTGGCGGTATTCGCTGCCCTGGCTGGGGACGAATTTTCCGCCAATGTAGTTTTGTACTTGTTCAACGAAGAGTTTCTCGCTCATGGCGCTTTGCCTCTGTGGCGACCGTGTCGTTTGGGTAGCGGACGTCATGGTGACGTGCCCCCGTGAGTCATGGTCCCTATCTTTGGTGCGAGCTGTTACCGGTCGTCATCGCCTCGCTCGGGCGCGCGCCTCCATGGGGCGGGGCGGCGTTTACGAAGAATTGGAACTTTGTCGGTTATCGGACGGTTCGTCAAGGTCTATGATACGCGGGTGAGTCAGCACAACCAGCGGGGAGGAGGAGGTCCGCCCCAGCACCCGGGTCATCCTCAGCAGGGCCATGGAGCGCATCCTCAGCAGGGGCAAGCGCATCCGCAGCAGGGGCAAGCGCATCCGCAGCAGGGGCAGGCGTATCCTCAGCAGGGGCAGGCGTATCCTCAGCAGGGGCAGG
>JAPYTK010000004.1 GCA_029941785.1 Polyangiaceae bacterium
GCTCTGGGCCTCCGCGAGGGTCTCGACGAAAGGCTTGACGAGCATCGTGTGCAGCCCGGCCTCGAGCGAGGCGTGGGCATAAGCATGATGCAAATGGTCGGGCACGCTGATGATCACCGCGTCGTAGGTCTGCTCGGCGGTGAGCTGGGCGATGGAGCGGGCCGGATCCCCAGGGATCGTCACATAGCGAACCTCGAGCGATGTCCCGAGCCGGTGATTCAGCCGGGCGGCCGCCTGCTCGACGTGGCTCCGATTGTCTTCCTTCGTCGCGGCGACCGTTACCTCTTGTATCGGCAAGACGCGCGACGACTCGCACAAGGAGGCGAGGATCGTCCCCGGACCCGTGTCACCGCGCCCCGTGACATACATGCCCGACCCGATGACCAAGAGTTTCACGCCTGCCCCTCCAAAAGTGTGCGCGCCACCATCAAGTCACGATGCGTATCGATGTCGAAGGCATCATCGCCATCCATGATGTACGGCAAGATCCGGTCCCCCGTCATCGATCCCTTCTCTCGAATGGTGCGGGCGTAGGCCACGTCGATGACACAATTATAATAGTACATGGGCGGCAGGTCCTGACGACGCAGCAGGTACGGCTGAGGGTGTTCGTGCTTCATCAACGGATCGAGATAGCCATCTTCCGCGATTCGAAACACCCGGTACGGATGGCTGTGCGGCGGCGACACTGAACGAATCGAATCAGCCTCCGGATGCGCCACGAGCTGCGCAATGGCTTCATCGATCCACCCGGCACTTCGATAAGGAGTCGTGGGCCTGAGATGAACGACCACCTCCGGATCGTAACCTTCGCTTTGCTGCAAGACCGCGAGCACGTGCTCGAAGACCGGATGGTCCAACACCTCGTCTTCGGCCAACGCCTGCGGACGCATGAAGGGCACCTCCGCACCGTGCCGCCGAGCCGTTTCAGCGATCTCTTCGTCCTCTGTGGAAACGATCACGCGGTCCACCGCTTCAGCTGCCAACGCATGCTCGATCGAATGAACAACGAGGGGTTTGGAACAAATCTCGACGAGATTTTTCCTGGGGATCCCTTTTGAACCGCCACGCGCGGGAATGATCGCCAAAACCTGCATGCTTACAATTGCTCGCGATCCTTGGAGCAAGTTGCGTGCCGAGCCCCCAAGCCACCAACGCTTCAATAACGGCCCGGATTTTGCCTAAACGAATCAGTACATGATACGGGGCGAGTGAGGCATTGTTGGGCAGGATCCCCTGCTCTTGCGACATAACCGGGAGGAACGGAAACCGTGGCGGACGAAAATCAAACCCCTCAAGGCAATGTAGAGCCCTACGTCGAAGCGCAAGCGGGCGGCGGAGGCATGGGGGCCTTTTCCGTGCTCAAAGACGTCGAGGTCGAGATCACGCTCGAAATTGGCCGTAAGCGCATGAAAATTGGCGAGGTGCTTCGGCTCAATGCCGGCCAGACCATCGAGCTCAACAAGGCCGCTGGCGAACCGATCGACATCTACGTCAATGGGCAACTCCTCGGGCGCGGAGAGGCCGTGGTCGTCGGCGACCGCTACGGTGTGCGGATCACCGAACTCCTCTCACCCGAGCAACTCACCGGCCAGCTATGACAAAACGCCGCCTCCATACCGTCAGTCGCTTGGCGCTCGCTGCCAGCCTGTTGACCGTGACGAACCTCGGCTGGGCCCAACGTGATCGGCCGAGCAAAGAGCACAGTGAGCTACACGCTCCGGCGTCGCCTACGGATCCGAAACCCGCGCTTCACGCTGGCTCGAAGAAGAGCGGCCCGACGACGAAGATGGGGACCCTACTCAAGCTCCGGCCCAGCACACCCATCGAACTCGAGGAACAACCTTCCACTGGCGGCTGGTGGTACAAGCTGCTCGCCTGCGCGTTCATCGTGACCGGCGCGATGTGGCTTTATCGGCGTCGGATGAAGCTCAAGCCGCCGACCGACCGGCACACGATGAAGATCCTCGGCCGCACGCCAGTGGGAGTGCGCAGCGAGCTGCTCATCGTCAACATCGATGGCCAGAAACTGCTCCTCGGGGTCACCCCGGGATCCATTCAGCGCCTCGCCACCCTGGCAGATCCTATGGACGAGATGGTGCTCGCGGCGGCTGAACCCGAGGACAAACTCGGTGACCGAGACGCCGCGGTCCCAAGCGACGCCTTCGACCCGCAATCCGAGAGGCTCACGCGCAAGAGCATGCCCGCTGAAGCTACGCCGGCGGCCGAGCCGGGCTTCGAGTATTTTATCGGAAAGGCACAACAGCAGCTTGCCACGCGGCGCGACGCGGAAGACAAGACCCGGCGCAGGCGAGCCGCGGCCGACGATCAAGACCGCAGCTTGAAGGATCTGCTCTCCGGGAGGCGCACGGGATGACGCGCTCTTCGTTCAAACGCCGTGCGATTTTCTTCGCGAGCCTCGCCGGAGGACTGTTGTTTTCCGGGATCGCGTGGGCGCAGACGACGATGGATTTGACTCAGCTCGTCGATCGCGGACTGACCGGTCCTCTCAAGATCCTCGCGCTGCTGACGATTCTATCGCTGTTGCCGGCCATCGTCTTGACGATGACCTCCTTCACCCGTGCCATCATCGTGCTCGCTTTCGTGCGGACCGGGATCGGCTCGATGCAGACCCCTCCCACGCAGGTCATTGTCGGTATCGCCCTCTTCCTCACGATGTTCACGATGGCCCCGGTCACCAGCCAGATCATCACCGACGCCTACAACCCCTACGTCGCAGGAGAAATCGACGAAAACACCACCTACGAACGGGCCACCGCGCCGCTTCGGGCCTTCATGCTCCGCCAAACCCGTGAAGCGGACTTGGCCTTGTTCTACAATGCCGCGCGGCTCCCATTTCCAAAGACGGAACAAGAAGTGCCCATGCACATCGCCATTCCGGCATTCGTGATTAGCGAACTCACGACGGCTTTTCAGATGGGGGTGTTGGTCTTGCTGCCCTTCTTGCTGGTGGACATCGCGGTCGCATCGACACTCATGAGCATGGGTATGATGATGGTCCCGCCAACCAGCATCAGCCTACCGCTAAAGCTCCTCCTGTTTGTCGTCGTCGACGGCTGGCACATGCTGACCGATTCCTTGTTGAGGAGCTTCATATGACTTCGGACCAGGCGCTCTATCTCATGATGGGACTGCTCGAAAACGCGGTGATGATCGCTGGACCGGTCTTGGGCGCTGCGCTCGTCGGCGGCGTCTTCATCGGCGTCCTTCAGACGGCCACGCAAATCAACGAAATGAGCATCGCTTATGTGGTCAAGGCCGGCTGCGTGCTCCTGGTGTTCGTGTTTGCAGGCTCCGCCCTCATGGCGAAGACGATGAGCTATACGAAGACCCACTTCAACAACATCGCCAAAGTCGTGCGGTGATCCCGCTCAGCCAATTTGTCGAAGCAGCGACGGTCACCTCGCTCGTGTTCAGCCGCATCGGCGGCTTTCTCGTCGTGTCCCCCTTCCCGGGGGCTTGGGTGCCGGTCAAAGCCCGCGTCTCGCTTCTCATCAGCTTGTCGCTCTGCACAGGCATGTTCCTTCCACCGCCGGCCCGCTCGATTGAATTTGGCCTCAGTCTTCTCCCCGTCGCCGCGTCCGATTTTGCCATCGGACTGCTGATCGGCGCCGCTTTTCGCTTCGTCATGTCCGCGGTCGAGTTCATGGCGGGCATGGTGTCGCAAGCCTCGTGGCTGTCGGCTCCCATCTCCCTCAATCCTGAAATGGGTGGGCAAAGTCAGGTTCTCGGTTCTGTCTCCGTCCTCCTTGCCCTGTTGCTGGCCTTGGGAGTCGGTGTGCACCGGACGGTCTTCGCCTACCTCTTTGAGTCGTTTCACGTCCTACCGATTGGCGCCACTGTCTCCATACCCGCAGCCATCGTGCCGATGGTCGAGGTCGTAGGCCGCTCCTTCGATATCGGCATGCGTCTCGCGCTGCCCGTTCTGGCCGTTTCACTCGCCGTGCAAGCCGCGCTCGCCCTCATCTCCCGCGTCGCACCGTCGTTGCAGATTTTCAGCATCGGTTTCGCCGTACTCGTCGCCACGGGTCTGATGACCTTCATGGCTTCTATGCGGGCGATCGCGGCAGGGATCTTGCACTATCTTGCGACACTCCCCAACCTGATCGAGCGCGTCCTCACGTTGCTCAGCGGGACCTGACATGTCGGAAGACTCCTCCAACAAACCACATCCAGGCACGCCGAAGAAGCGGGACGAGTTCCGAAAAGAGGGGAAATTTCCGAAGGCTCGGGACACGACGGCGATCGCCACGATGTTGGCTGTGCTCGTCGTCGTCGCGGTTGGACGGGACAGCTTGGGGGTGTTGATGGACATGACCTTCAAGCGTTGTCACGGCGATCTCGACGCCATCACGCGGGGAGACGGGGGCATCGTGGCCAATTTCATCCCCCAGGCCCTCTTCTCCGTCGCCGCGCCGCCTGCCATCGCTGCCGCCTTAGCCGGCGCTGCGGCGGGTGCATGGCAATCTGGGTTCCGTTTTTATCCGGAGATGCTCAAGCCCAAATTCGAGAAGCTCAATCCCATTCCGCAGATAAAAAACCTGCTCAATCCAAAGAACGCCGCCTTTGAGCTCACCTTGGCCATTCTGCGCGTGGGTGTGGTCGGTTACGTCTGCTACGGCCAGCTCGTCGACGACATCCCCACCCTCCTGGGTTTGACGGGCTCTCCCATTGTTCACTCGGTGAGCATCACGGCCTACATGCTCCTGCGCATGACGTTAAAATCCCTCATCGTGCTGATCATCATGGCGATCATTGATTACGCCTACAATCACTACAAGCTCGAGAAAGAAATGCGGATGAGCGATCAGGACATCAAAGACGAGATGCGCCAATTCGATCAAGATCCGCAGCTGAAGGGCAAACTCAAAGAGAAGCAGCGCCTAGCCTCCCAGAAGCGCGTACTCGCCGCAGTGGCCGAGGCCGACGCGGTCGTCACCAACCCCACCCACATCGCGGTGGCCATTCGTTATGGACCGACGGATGCAGCCCCGATCGTGGTAGCCAAGGGACACGATCATCTGGCCCTCCGCATACGTAAGGAAGCACGTAAGCTCGGCGTCGTCATTCTCGAGAATCGACCGCTCGCGAGAGCTCTCGATGCGGAAGTCGAAATGGGTCAGCCCATACCGGGTCAACATTACGTCGCCGTCGCCAAGGTTTTGGCGTTCGTGTACTCGGTCAAGGGTCGCGGACAAGACCGACAACGACCCGCAGCCGCCGCGAGCTGATCACGAACTGACGCGAATCACGTGGGCAAACGGGCCATTTGCAACGCTCAGCGCTGTCCCGTGAACCGCTGAGGCGCGCGTCGAGCGCCCTTCTGACCCCTCCGAGCAAGTTGGCACGAAAGCTGCGTAAAACAGCTCGGATAGATGGAAAACGTCAACTCATCGCCGATGAAGATCCGGGACATCGCTATCCCCTTATCCATCATCGGGATTGTGATGATGATGGTGCTGCCAGTACCAAAGCAGCTTCTCGATGTCCTGCTGACCTTCTCGATCGCTCTCGCCATCGGCATCTTCCTCACCGCTCTTTTCATTGAGGACGCCCTCGAGTTCAGCGCTTTCCCCACCATCGTACTCATCGCCACGCTGCTACGTCTCAGCCTAAACGTCGCGTCGACCCGACTCATCCTGCTCGACGGGCCCAAGGGCGCCGACGCGGCGGGTCGAGTCGTCCGGGCTTTCGGCCATTTCGTGGTGGGTGGTGAAATCGTCGTCGGTTTGGTGGTCTTCCTGATCTTGGTCGTCATCAACTACATCGTCATCACCAAGGGCGCGGGCCGCATCGCTGAGGTGGCCGCGCGCTTCACCTTGGACGCCATGCCGGGCAAACAGATGGCGGTCGATGCCGATCTGTCCGCCGGCATCATCGAAAACGAAGAAGCGAAGTCGCGGCGCAAGGACCTGGAACAAGAAGCCGATTTTTACGGCGCGATGGACGGTGCGAGCAAGTTCGTACAAGGCGACGCCATCGCCGGATTGCTCATCACCGCCATCAACTTGATCGGCGGGCTCGTCATCGGTGTCGTCAGCGGCATGGACGTCGGCACGGCCGCTCAGACCTTCTCCGTTCTGAGCGTCGGTGATGCGCTCGTCTCGCAAATCCCCGCCTTGCTCATCTCGTCTGCGGCTGGTGTGGTCGTCACACGCAGCGCCTCAGGCGAGCCCATCGGCGAAGTCTTCGTCCAGCAACTCCTCGGCCGGAAACGTGCCATGTACCTGACCGCGGCCATCATGGGCCTCATGGGTCTGATGCCCGGCATGCCGGCCCTCCCGATGCTTGGCCTGGCCGGCGCCATCGGCTGGGCGGCCAATCGCGAGGCGCAGGACAAGGCCGAGCGCGAAAGAAAGCCAACCGCAGAGCGCAGTCTCGCGGGTCCACCACCGATGGGTCCCTCGGCAGGTCCGGCCGGTGCCTACGAAGACGCGCCCAGCGGGGCAGCGAAGACTGAAGATATCGACTCGGCGCTGAGCCTCGACATCCTCACCCTCGAGCTTGGTTACGAACTCGTCAGCTTGGTCGACGCCAAGAACGGGGGCAACCTGCTCGATCGCGTCGCCGCGCTGCGTAGAGAAATCGCCAAAGAGCTAGGCATCGTGGTGCCCCCGGTTCACGTCTGTGACAACTTGGAGATCCCCCCCGCCGGTTACCGCATCTTGCTGAGCGGCAGCGCGATCGGTGAGGGAAGCTGCCAGCCCGGCCGTGTGCTCGCGATCGATCCCAGCGGCATGGCGCCGCCCCTCGAAGGCGACCCGACCACCGAGCCCACCTACGGCATGCCGGCACGATGGATTCAAGCACGGGACCGCGAAATGGCCGAGGCGCTGGGCTATACCGTCGTGGATCATGCGACGGTCGTCGCCACGCACTTGGCCGAGCTCGTCCGGAACCATGCTCACCGCTTGCTGGGACGGCAGGAGCTTCAACATCTCATCGACCTGTTGGCCGAGAAATACCCCAAGCTGGTTGACGACGTGGTTCCCAACTTGTTGAGTCTCGGGGACGTGCTTCGCGTGCTGCGCAACTTGCTACGCGAGCGGATCAGCATCCGCGACCTCCGCACGCTGATGGAATCGCTTGCTGAACTCAGCGATCAAACCAAAGACTCCGAGCAGCTGACGGAATTGGTGCGCGAGCGACTCTCCCATCAAATCACGGCGATCATCAAGGGGGACGACGGCAGCATCGCAGCGTTGGCTCTCGACCCTCGGCTCGAGGAGCTGCTACGAAACTCCCTGCGAGACATCGCGGCCGGCGTCGGTGGCGCCCTCGACCCTGAATTCCTTCGGCACATGGCGATCCAGGCCGAAGAGGTACTCGCCAAGTTCAGCGTTCTCGGGGCCGCTCCCATCATCATCGCGCCACCTGACTTGAGACGCTATGTGCGCGCGATCTTCGAACACAAGGTCTCACAATACTCCGTTGTTTCTTACCGCGAGATCGAGGCGGATATCCCGCTTCGCGTGGTGGATTCGCTCGGTAAGGACTTCGCAACGGCGCTGGCGCCACAAGGAGGCGAATAATGGCTCATGTATTTCGTGGTCGAACCCTAAGTGAGGCGCGTGGCGCCGCCGAAGCTGAACTTGGTCCCGAGCTGATCGTGCTGCAGAAGCGCAAAGTGAAACGCAAGGGGATCAGCGGCATGCTCGGAGCCACCGAATTCGAAATCGAAGCCGGTCGCCCGGTGTCAACGGCGATGCTTGCAGAGAAGCTGCGCGAGAGACAAGAGGAGCGTAAGGCCGCCACGGCGTCCCTCTTCACGCCTGCCGCCTACGACGATGAAGATCACCCCGCGCGTCCCGGTGTCCATGACTTGCATCGACTCCACGATGAGGTACGAGCCATGCGAGCGATGCTCTTCCGCATGAGCAAGCACCCCAGCCGTTTGCAGAACGAACTCCTCGATCTGCGACGGACCGTCGACACGATGATGCCGAGCGCGACGACCCCCACAACGCGCACACCACGTCTCGATCAGTTGCTCGAAAGCAGCGGAGTCGACGGCGCACTCGCTCGGGACATTGTGCTCAGCGTGCGCAAGCAGGCAGGCGGCACGAAACTCAGCCAACCCCAATTGATCGATGCCTACCGCGACGCGCTGGCCGACCGAATCCGTGTTCGGCCCTGGCCCCTCGCAGCCGACGAGCGCCAGCTCATCGCTTTGATCGGACCGCCCGGAGTAGGAAAAACGACCACCGCGGCAAAAATCGCGGCGCATGCGATCTCGAAACTAAACAAGACGGTCACATTCATTAGCTGCGACACCTTCCGTATCGGTGCGGTCGAACAGATCAAGCGATTCGCAAAGCTGCTCGACTCGCCGCTGATGATCGTCAAGAAACGCGAGGACCTCCATCGAGCAGTCAAACAGGCCTCGACCGATCTGATCTTGATCGACACCTCGGGACGGGGTCCGACCAGCGCCAACTCCGTCGAGACTGGGCTCGCAGACACCGAGGCCTTCGAGGGCCTGACTCGCCAAGTCATGCTCTGCTTGCCCGCGAGCATTCGTTATAGCGACACGAGCGGAGTCGCCGACACCTACCGTTCGTGTAGCCCCACCACCATTGCGGTCACGAAACTCGACCTCACGAGCGCGCCGGGAGGTCTGATCCACGGCACAGCCTACACCGAACTGCCTGTGAGCACGCTGTGTATGGGGCAGCGCGTCCCGGAGGACATCGCGCCCGCTACGGCCGGACGGATTCTCGATTACCTCTCGCCAAGACGACAATTCAACTGAGCCCAAGAAAGACAACTTGAGCCAAGCCCAAGCCTACGAAGCGAAACGAATGAAAGAGGTCAAGCGAACCCTGACGCGCGAGGAGTACGATCGGTACTTGCCTCTCGTCCGACGCATCGCGATGCGGTTGGCGCGCCGCATCCCGAGTCATATCAGCGTCGCAGATCTCATTTCCAGCGGCTGGCTCGGGCTCGTCGAAGCTCACTCGCGGACAGAACCCACCATGCCCACCGAGGAGTTCGAGGCCTATGCCTCTCACCGTGTGCGTGGGGCCATGCTCGACTACTTGCGGGGCCTCGATCCCGCTACCCGCCAAGCTCGAAACGCTTCGCGCCGTGTCGCCCGTGCCATCGCTGACCTGACGCGCACCCTAGAGCGACCACCTGAGGAAGACGAGATCGCCGACGCGATGGGACTCGACCTTGAGGACTACCGCAACCTGCTCACTCAAATATCGAGCGCCGGTATGACCCGCCTCGAGGTGGTCGATCTCGATCAAATTGACTCGCCACGTGATCGGGACGACGGCCCGGACGAACTCGCAGGGCAGCGCTTGCTCGCCGGCGCGGTCGCCAAGTCGATCGAGAAGCTACCGCTGCGACTCCAACAGATCTTGGCGCTCTATTACCAAGAGGATTGTACGCTGCGCGAAATCGGGGCGGTACTCCAAGTCAGTGAATCGCGTGTTTGCCAACTACACGCAGAAGCCATGCATCGCCTACGGGCCGATCTGGGAAGGGAATAAATCATGGGAAGTGGAATTTATGCTGCACTGAGTGGTGCCCTGTCCCACCAGCGACAGCTGGAGACGACGGCCGCGAACCTCGCGAACGTATCCACGGATGGCTACCGCGCCGTGAGGCCCGTCTTTCACGAGGTCCTCTCCCAGATACCGACCCCGCGGGAGCGTACGCATTTTTCGGTCGTACGAAGCACGGCCATCGACACGAGCCGAGGGCCCCTCAAGACGACGAAACGTCCCCTCGACATCGCCCTGGCCAGGAATTCCTTCCTCGCGGTGGAGACACCAGCGGGAGAGCGCTACACCCGCGCCGGCTCGCTCACCCTCAACGCCAACGGTGTGCTTCAGACACGCTCAGGTTACACCGTGCTGAGTGACACCCAAGAACCGATCGTCATCGATCAAGACCAAGAGGTCACCATCACCCCACAAGGCGAAGTGCGAGCCGGCGAAGAGGGCGTGGCCTTCTTGAGAATCGTCAGATTCGAAAACGCACGCCAAATGACCTACGAGGGGGAAGGCCTGTTGGCCGCTCAGGCGGAAGCGGGGCCGGCCACCGCGTCGGACGAATTGCTCGAAGTGGGTCGTCTCGAACAGAGCAATGCCTCCGCCGTCACGGCGATGACCGATTTGATGACGGCCACGCGGATGTTCGAGGCGATGCAGCGGGCCATCTCGACCTTCGCGAAGATCAATCGACGCCTCGTGAGAGTCGTTCCGAAGTAGAGCACGAACCGTCGATGCGCGACGGTACCGGGTGGTCGCGCGGAGCGGTCGCTCAGGGCGATGGATCCGTGGGTGAGTCGTGGGCACGGTCAAGCCTGCCTCGCCACCGCCACGCGGGGGTCCACATCGCGATCGTCGTGGCGGCGGCAAGAATCTCCCAGCCGTGGTGGGGCAAGGCGACGACCGCCGCAGCTCCAACGAGGTACGCCAGTCCCGCCCAAAACATCACCGGATCGATGATCAACTTCGCCATGACACAGATCGTCCCATACAGGAGCAGGTTGCCAGCCATCGCGTCGCCGAATGGCAGCTCTTTCCACCAGGCGAGAGACCACCAGAGACTCGCCAACGAGAACGCCATCCACACGCTCCACAAGAAGGCGCGATTGACCTGTGTCGCAAAGAAAGTCGCCCGAAAACGCACGGTGGCAACGAGCAGAAAAACGCCGAAGGCGCCATTGATGACAAGATAGGCCTCGTGAGCAAAACGAAGGGGCGTCATGCGCGTCAGGGTGCCGAGCACGACGTAGAAGCCGCCCCAGATGAGTCCCATCAAGAACAGCCAATTGGCCCGCTCGCGCAGGCCCACTCGTGTATCCACGTCACGCTCCAATTCGAGCAACTGCGCCACGTGTTCCGTCTCGTCGCTGCGGCGAGCGCGAAGGCTCGCCAAGGCACGAGTCAAGGGTTCGCTCGGCGCGCGCAGTTCGCCCACCAGAATCGTAGCCGCCTTCAAGTCGCCCCGTTCGAGTTCGTCGTAGGCCATCATCTCGACCAAACGCCGAAAACCACTCTGCGCCAACTTGTTGTCGGGCCATTCGCGCAAGGCTTGGCGATAGGCAAAGCGACACTCGCCGAACAGACGATAGAGATCGACCTCATCCACCTTTTCGGCCGTGCGGAGCATCCTCTCAAGCCGCGACGCACGCTCGTCCGCTTCCACACTCAAACGACGCGAGTGGCGATGCCGCATGTACTCGTCGAGGGCACGACGGAAGGCGTCCACGTTGGGAAAACGGTCCGCCGGAGCCTTGGCCGTGGCGCGATTGCATATCGCGGCGAGCTCAGGCGGGACATGCGCAGCGTAGACGACGGGCTCCGACGCGATGGCACGGATCAGGGCTTGGCTCACGTTGGTGGCTTCGTGTCGCGGCGCGCCTTCGGTCACGATGCAGTGGAGAATAGCCCCCAAGAGATAAACGTCCGTTTGGACGCCGATGGACTCACGTTGCACCAAGACGGTTTCGGGGGGCATAAAGCCAGGCGTACCCGCAATGCCGTCGATCCCACCAACGTACGGGATCCCGAGTTCGTTGTCCGAGTCGAAGCTCACCGCGAGCCCCCAATCGAGCACGTAGATTTGACCGAAGTCGCCGACCATCACGTTTTCGGGTTTCAAGTCGCGGTGCAAGATCCGCTTGCTGTGAGCGTAGTCGACCGCGTGGCAAACTTGGCGCAGCACCTCGATGTGCCAATGCAGAGGATCGTTGACCTTGTGCTTCTCCCTGAGCAACTCGGGATCCGCAATGAGATCGTGCCAGACGTCGCCGCTCACCCGCTGCATCACGAGCATCGGCTTCTCGCCTTGGTCTTGGCCCAACATGTGGACGGGTACGATGTTCGGGTGAGCCAGCGTCCCGGTTACGAAGGCCTCACGTATCAGATGCTTACAAGCCTCCCTGCTGAACTCCGCAGAGCCCGCGATCAAGGTCTTCACAGCCACCTCACGGCGCAGAGCGGGCTGGCGCGTGGCGATCACGACGCCCATGGCACCGCGGCCGATCTCCTGTCCCCCCTCGGCCAAATGCGGCGCCGACGATAGGACCGGCGTCTCCCCGCCGCCGTGCAGTCGAGGCAGGGTCTTGAGGTGATCTTCTTCATCGAGCCAAGCCCCCGGCATGACGGTGCCATCCGTGGTGAGCTTTAGGCTATCAGGGCACAGCCCGCGGCTGCGCAACACGCTGCGCAGGACGTCATCAATCTCCGTTTCCTGGTAGGGCAGAGAGATGTTGCATGGGCGACTCGAGCGGCTCACGAGGCGATCCTGCCCGATCCAACCAAGAACGGGCAATTTGGTTGCCACCAGCTGACATCGTATGATGCAAAACTGGGGTAATTTGGCCCCAACCAGCCAAGCAGCGTTATCGTCTGTCTCCCGATGCCTGACAGACCGCGCAACGATGACCGAATCCGCGTCGCCATCCTGGGAGGAGGGTGCGGCTCGATGACCGCGGCCTACGAGCTCAGTCGCACGCCGGAGCTACGGCAACGCTACGCACTAACCGTGTATCAAATGGGCTGGCGCCTTGGTGGGAAGGGGGCCAGCGGTCGGGACACCCGACCAGGCTACGGCGCGCGAATTCTGGAGCACGGCCTTCATGTCTGGGCGGGGTTTTACGACAGTGCCTTCCGCATGATACGGGACTGCTATGGCGCCCTCGACCGACCTGCCGGCACGCCGCTGTCCGTCTGGTACGACCCTCTTCGACCGGAGGATTCCGCGTTTTTGCCGCATCACTGCGTGACCGTCGAGGAGCGACACGAGGGGGACTGGGTCCATTGGGTGGCGGAATTGCCCGAAACCGATGGGCTACCAGGTGACACCGAAGAATCGCTGCCCAACCCCTGGGAGCTGATGCAGACCTTGGTGCAAGCCTCCATCGGGCTGGTCGAGGGCTCCATTCGTTGGTCGAGCGACGATGACGATGACGATGACACGTCTTCGGGGCCCATCGGTTGGGTGATGCGCCTCCTGTCCCGGCAAGACGGATCACACGGCCGGCGGCTCGGAGAAGCGCTCGCCGCGACCATAAAGCGCGCCGAGGGTGCCGCGGACGCTGACAAACCGATCGCCAAGCAACTCCGAAGCTCCTACGGAAAAGCGACTCATAATTGGCTCGCGCCAGCCATCTTGTCCTTGATGCATCATGCCGAAGCCGAGGTCGCCGCCCATGGCGGACCGCTCGGTGAACTGGTGAAGTACCTGCACGATTTTCTGATGGAGCAGCGGCGCCTCAGCGACGGCGTGAGCGCGGCCTGGCGACGCGTATGGCTGCTCACTGACCTGATGCTGACACACGTCCGAGGCATGATTCTCGACGACGTCGTGTCGCAGGGCTTCGAGACGATCAACGACATCGATTGGCGCGCATGGATGAAGAAACACGGGGCGCGGGAGGAAACACTCGATTCGGCCCTCGTGCGAGGGATCTACGAGTATGTCTTCGGCTTCGAAGAGGGCCGCGAAGATCGGCCATCCCTGGAAGCCGGCACCGCCATCCACGGCGCCTTGCGCCTCGTTCTCTCGTACAAGAAGGCCATATTTTGGACGATGCAGGGGGCCATGGGCGAGGTCGTTTTCACGCCGCTCTACCAATTACTGAGGGACCGAGGCGTGCGCTTCGAGTTCTTCCAGCAGGTGCGGTCCCTCGAGCTTTCTGAGGACAAGTCGACCATCGATGGCATCACCATCGGTGTACAAGCGGAGTTGAAGTCAGCCGACCAGGACTATGATCCCTTCTTCCAGGTGTGTGGGATCGATGCGTGGCCGTCTCACCCGTTTTACGAGCAGCTCGTTCAAGGCGAAGACCTTCGCGAACGCCAGATCGATCTGGAGTCACCCTTCTCCGGTTGGGACGACGTAGGACGACGAGAGCTACGACGAGGCGAAGACTTCGACGACGTCGTGCTCGGTATTTCTCGCGGAGCCTTGGAGGAGATTTGCGGAGAGCTCATCGAACACCGTCAAGGCTGGCGCCGGATGATCGCGAAGGTGAAAACCGTTCAGACCCAATCGCTTCAGCTATGGCTCAAACCCACACGACGCGAACTGGGTTGGCATGCGCCAGAGACGATTCTTACCGCCTATCAGCCACCATGGGCAACCTGGGCGGATTTGAGCTTCCTTGGCAGCAAGGAGGACTGGGCACCCGGAATGGTGGGCAGCTTGGCCTATTTTTGCGGGGTCATGCCAACGATGACGCCCGATGGCGACGCTCGCGACTTCGTCTACCAGGCGGAGGCCAAAGTGAGGGACAATGCCCGGCGCTGGCTCGATCGACACGTGGAGCACATATGGCCGGACGCCACACTGCCGGGCAGCTCGGGGCTCGATTACAGCCTGCTCATCGACCCCGAAAACCGCGAAGGCGTCGCACGACTCGATGCACAGTTCGTGCGAGCCAATGTCAACCCCAGCGATGCGTATGTGTTGTCCGTCCCAGGCAGCAGCGCCTTCCGCCTCGCCGCCGACGAATCCGGCTTTCGCAACCTCTTCCTCGCCGGTGACTGGGTAAAGACCAGCATCAACGCCGGCTGCGTCGAAGCGGCGGTATTGTCGGGGGTCGCGGCAGCACGAGCTCTATCCAGCCATCGCACCACACGCGCGCGTGACCGCAGCGTGGCCTGAAATCGTCACGCAGCCCGCCGACGAAGAGAACGACGAAATGCCTACTTTCCCCCCTTACATCGAGCGCGGCGGCCAACAGGTGTTTCGACAACCGCTGCTGCTGCAGGACGTCTTCATGCGGGCCTTCGTCCTCGACGCCGACCGCGAGGCCCTCCAGGCCCTGTGCGACCGCTACCTGAACGCGGTGACGCCGCCCAAGGACGTTCGCTTCATTCCCCTCGTCGACAAGGCAATGTTGGTGTTCGCCGAAATTGCCCAGGCGACCTCCCTCGATCGACGGGACGGACACTTTGGCTGGCTCCCCGAGATCGACGTGGCGTTTTGGGTCCCGGTTGCCATGCTCGAACGACGAGATGGCGACTACGAGGTCGCTGACATCGCCTGGTTTCTTCCCTACGTGTTTGTCGACAATGCGTGGGCCATGGCGACAGGCCGCGAGATCTACGGCTTCCAAAAAGAGCTCGCCCGGTTTCAGATCCCCGATGGCACCTCGCCAAGCGAGACCTTCGCGGTAAAAAGTCTGGTGCTCGATCCCTACCATCCCGACACGCAGGCGAGAGAGGAGACGCTTTTCGAAGTTCGTCGTGAGGGAGGCTCGGAACCGGGCGAAGAGAGGATCTTTGACGACTTGGCGGATGCAGCTGCAGAGTGGCTCGGCGCCGTATTCGGTGCGAGCGACGTGGTCTCCTTGCTGTGGCGAGAGGGGGTCGCCACGCGCACGCTGAGCGTGAACCTCCTGAGCCATCTGCGTCATGGTCAGGTCCCCATGGTGTTCTTGAAACAGTTCCGTGATTGTAGCGACCCACAGCGCGCGTGTTATCGCCGACTGATCCGCGCCAACGCCGATCTCGACGAGGCCTCTTTTGCGGGGGCAGGCCCGATGTGGGGAGATTACACGCTGTCATTGAACGATTACGCCAGTCACCCAATCGCGCGCGAACTCGGCTTGAAGGTCGGACCCAATCACATCGATACCGCCTTTTGGGCCCGTTACGGCTTCACGATGCACGCCGGCCGTGAGCTTGGCGGTTAGAAAGAAAATTGAAGGCTCGGCGCCCTCGAGGACGACTCTTCGACGGAACAGTGGTCAAGACCGGTCATGGTGCCTAGACTAGGCGCCATGAGCAACCCGCTCGCGTTCGGCATTGCCATCACCTCGGACCCCGATGAGTCGATCGAGCGGCTTGGCGCCTTGTGCACGAGCCTATCGGACAGCTCCGGTCGTTCCGTCGTGCCCGGAGGCGTGTGGCGTTACGGGGCCTTGGTCGAGGCCTTGAGCAACGGAAAGCTCGATCTGGCGTGGCTACCACCGTTGCTGGCCCTTCGCGCGACCGGAAAACAACTCGCTTCACCCATCGCGCTGCCGGTGCGTCATGGCGTGTCCACCTACTCGAGCGCACTGTTCACCCGCGCCGATAGCCCCATACGCGTCACGGACGACTTGCAAGGTGTGCGCGCAGCTTGGGTGGATCGTCGTAGCTGCGCAGGGTACCTCGTGATCCGCGCGCTGCTCCGCTCGCGAGGAATCGAACTCGAAGGCTGCTTCGGCGAAGAACGATTTCTCGGCTCCCACGATGCGGTCGCGGAGGCCGTGATGTCCGGCGAGGCCGACGTCGGAGCAAGCTACGTCTACCTCGACCCCGACTCGAGCACCGGGGCCGCCTTCCCCCAAAGCGCTGGCTGGGGCAAAGCCCCAGCTCATATCATCGCTTGCACCGGCTCGATCCCCTCCGATGTCATCGCCGCACGAACCGACCTGCCGGAAGACGATCGCCTCGCCATGCTCGAGGCCCTGAAAGCCGACGCCGAAGGAGGCGGCCCTGCGCGCACGATGCTCGGCGCAGAGACCTTCATTTCGCCGACCCCCGAACACCTCGAGCAACTCGTCGAACTCCTCTCTGCACTCGAAGACGACGACGACCTCCCCGCCATTCGCCCGCCCCACGACTAGCCGTGCGCGAGACGGCCGTGGTGAAACGAGCGCGCAAACATGACCGGTCGTGGCTGGGCACGATGGGCCGACGGGCCGTGACCGTGCCGAGCTACATGCTCTTGGCCGCACTCTGCCTGATCACCGCTCCGTTGTGGCTCGTCACCACCGTACTTCTCGACATGGCGAGCTCGAAACGAGGGCTGTTTCCGCGAACACGTGCCGGCGGCTTCATCGCCCTTTATCTCTGTTGCGAAGTGCTAGGGATCATCGCCGCGGCATGCATCGGAGCCCTCAGCCTTGGGGGCTTGCTCTGGGGCCACACGCGTTATCGAAGAGCCAACGCCGCGCTGCAGCGCTGGTGGACATCGGCACTCTTTCGTGGGGGCACCTCTCTCTTCGGGATGACGACCGTCGTGGAAAACGCCCAGGTCGCTTCGCGCGGTCCGTTTCTGCTGTTCGTCCGACATTCAAGCACCGCCGACACGGTGTTGGCCGCAGCACTCGTGGCCAATCCTCACCGCCTGCTGTTGCGCTACGTGATCAAGCGAGAGCTTCTCTGGGATCCGTGCCTCGACATCGTCGGTGGCCGACTACCCAACGCCTTCATCGACCGAAACGCCGACCGTAAAGACAGCGATGTAGCAGCCATGATGCAGCTCGCCACGAAGCTCGACGAGCGCTCCGCGGTGCTCATCTATCCGGAGGGGACCCGCTTCAGCAAAGCGAAACAGCAGCGCGCCATCGCATCGCTGAGGGACAGTGGCGAGACCGCGCTGGCCGAGATCGCGACCACGTTTCGGAACGTCCTACCGCCACGAAGACGGGGGGCCCTCGCCTTGCTCGAGGCCGCGCCAGACGTCGACGTCGTGTTTCTCGAGCATACCGGATTCGAAGGCGCGACCACGCTGGGTAGTTTTCTAGACGGCAAGCTCGTCGGTCGAACGTTGCGGGTTCGCTTGCGCCGCTTCGAGGCAAGGTCGATCCCGACTGAAGCTCGGGACACCTGGCTGTTCGAGCGTTGGAGGGAGATGGACGACTGGATCGACGGCCTGGCATCGACGAAGGAGGACACGACATGACCCTCGCTTTGATCGCCGAAAACGCCGCGCTCGTTTGGCTGTTGATGACCCTCTTGTGGGTGGTCAGCGTGCTCAAGCGAGACGCCAGCATCGTCGACCCGTGGTGGCCGGTCGGCTTTCTCGTCGTCACGATCTACACCATCGTCCGCACGGGCTTCACTCCCGCCAAGAGCCTGCTGCTCGTCGCCGTCACGTCATGGGCCATGCGCCTGTGGGTGCACCTGCTGATCCGTAACTGGGGCAAGGCCGAAGACCCTCGTTACACAAACTTTCGCGAGCGCTTCGGTGCCGATCGTTACTGGTGGTTTAGCTACTTTCAGGTCTTCTTGCTCCAAGGCGCGTTGATCCTGCTGATCTCGGCGCCGCTACAGCTCGCTGGCTCCGCGACCGCCCCCAACCCGATAAGCGGCTACGATCTGCTCGCCACGTCGGTCTTCGTCGTGGGTCTCGTGCTCGAGGTCGTCGCCGATGGTCAGCTCCGCGCTTTTCGTCGTGAGCCTCAGAATCGAGGGCAAGTGCTGGCTCACGGCCTCTGGAGTTGGAGTCGTCACCCGAACTACTTTGGCGAGGCTGTTCTCTGGTGGGGGCTTTTCTTGTACGTGCTCGATCAGCCCCTTGGATGGACGATGTTCCTCTCGCCCTTGCTGATGACCTTCTTGCTCGTGAAGGTGTCGGGCGTCGCGATGCTGGATGCACAACTGACAGAAACCAAACCTCACTACCGAAAGTACATCGAGACGACCTCCGCGTTTATCCCACGACGACCGAAAACCTGACGCTTCATTTCTAGGCGTCCGATCACGACAAAACCCCCAGCCGGCCAAACCGACTGGGGGCTTCATCCCTCCTGCTCCTCGCCGCTACGCTCAGGGAAGCTGAGCAATGGCCGCGAGCAACTCCTCCTGCGTTCCCGTCATCAGCTCCGACTCTGTGATTTCCTCGACTCCGCCATCGGCAATGGTCACGCTCTTGATCGCGTACACCCAACTACCGTTCGACTCCGAGACGAAAATCATGTGGCAGTTCAGTCCGACCGGGATCAGACCGTAATGCTCGCTGAACTGTCCTTCGTTGGCGTCGTAGGTGTCGAGGCGAGCCAGGCCCGTCTCTTCTCCATCATAGGAAAGATAAATCGCACTGTTTTGGTCATCGTAGCCAGCTGGCACCGTCGCCAACACGTCCGTCTTGGGCCGCGGATCGCTGTAAAAGCGATCGACGTTGCTCCACCCAAAAGTGCTCGTGAACATGCTGTAATTCGTCTGCGCGCCGGCCCAGACTCCGGGTCCTTTATTCGGCTCCTCGTCCCCGGCGCCTTGTGGTTTTTCGCCCCGTTTCCACACCAACTCGTCCGTCGTAGCGTCCACCGCGCCATTGAAGAGCTTCATCGCCGGATCGGGACTCGCGTTGCCCGTCAGCGCGCTCGGAATCGTAAAGTGGGTGAGGCAAACGAGCTCGAGCGGTTGACCGTTTTGCGTCACTTCGACGAAAAACTGTCCGCCAGAGACGAGCATGGCCTTGGCCGTGGCGTTGAGCTGACCCATCGTCGACTTGTTGGCGGTGAGCATGCTGCCCCGATCGAAAATCTCCACGTAGGTCAGATCGACGGTGCCGCTGACCTTCGCGCCGTTGAGACGCAAACATGGGCCCGCAATGTACAGATCGACTCCGTTGGCCGAAGTGAAGTTCACGCCATCTTGGGCGTTGAAGGTAGCGGTCTGTGTCAGTTCGGCGAGGGCCGCGTCCCGCAGATCGCCGAATCCCTTGTCCGAGGGCCCAGCGATTGGATCCACTCCGGTGTCGCCACCACCGACGCCGCTGCCTTGATCGACATCGCCATCGTCCGCCTGACCGCCGGCTCCCGCCGTCGCAGAGGTGGACGTTTCGTCCGGAGCGATCGGACCTTCGAAGTCGCCGGCGCTGCACGCGCAAAAGCCAACAAGTGTTCCGAGAATGAGTGAGTAAGTGATTTTTTTCATGAGATACCTCCGTGTAAGTGGGGTTGGGTGTCAGAGGGTTTTGCAGGGGTCGTGCCAACCCAGAGAAGAAACCCTAACCCACTATAATCACTAGAAATCTATGGGTTCCCACGGAACGGAGGTGTTCGATCCGTGCAGTCTTAGACCACGATCGAACACCAGGGGAACACCGATGGGACAGTGAGACGAAGAACAAACAAGACACCACCACCGACGACTCGGCACGACGGTTCGCGGCGGGCAATACAGCCGTCAAGCGCGTGGCGAGCATGACCTGTACATTCATGCGGCGCCCCTTATACTCCGCGAAAAGCTCACCGGAGCTGGATGCCTCATGGACAGGACGGAATCAGATCTCGAGCAGACCGCGCGGCGAACCGCGGTGGACGAACAGCCAGCGCTGATCATGGCCTACCACCCGCAGCGCGAGTTCATGGGCAGCTTTCTCCATCTCCAGGGACCGAGCGAACAGGTGTTGGGCCGAGCTTACGACGGCTTCGGCGAGGGTGGTCTCGACGACAGTCTCATCTCGCGACAGCACGTAGCGATCCGACGCCGAGGACAAGCCGCGGAAGTCCAAGACCTGGATAGCCAAAACGGTACTCTCCTCAACGGCGCTCCCCTGACGGACCGCGTGATGCTTGCCCCCGGAGATGTGCTCGCTCTGGGCCGCGTGGCTCTCGTCTTTCAACTCATTCCCGCCTACCACCGCGCGCCCACCCATCGACACATTGTGGGCACCGGCCCGGCCACCGCTCATTTGCTCGAGCAAATCGACCGCGCAGCGCCGCTCGACGCCGCCGTCTTGTTGCAAGGTGAAGCTGGCGTCGGCAAAGAGCTCGTCGCGCGCGCACTGCACGACCACAGCGAACGCAACGGTCGCTTCGTCGCCCTCAACTGCGGAGCCGTCGCCGACGGCGTCATGCACAGCGAGTTGTTCGGCCACCTCCGCGGCGCCTTCTCCGGAGCTGCGGAGAGCCGAGCCGGACTGGTCAAGGACGCAGAAGACGGCACCTTGTTGCTCGATGAAATCGGAGATGCCTCGCCGGCGTTTCAGGTAGCGCTGCTGCGCTTGCTCGAACAGAGAGAGTACCGCGCCGTAGGCAGCGATGAGACACAGCAGGCGAAAGCACGAGTCGTCGCGGCGACGCACGTTCCCCTGCTGTCAGCGGTCGAGGCTGGGCGTTTCCGACATGACCTTTACACGCGGCTTACCGAGCGGGTCATCGAGGTGGTCCCCTTGCGGTCGCGCCGCGAAGACATCGTCGCCATCGCCCACCATCTGCTCGATCTCGAGGGCCGCAGCGACGCAACGCTTAGCCGCACCATGGCGCAGGAGCTCTTGGTGCACGACTGGCCGGGCAACGTGCGCGAATTGCGCAGCGTCGTCCGTCAGGCGCTCAGCGACAGCGACGGCGACAGTCTGGTGACGGGGCAGGCTCTGCGGCCATCCGTTTCGCCCACCCTCGATCCCAACGCCCAGACCCAGAGCGTTCAGGTCCGGCCCCGCTCACGTCCTACACCAGAAGAGTTGGCCGACGGCTTCCGACGACAGCGTGGCAACATGCAAGCTCTGGCGGGCGAACTCGGTGTGGGACGCAACACTCTCTATCGCTGGTTTCGCGACGCCAGCCTCGATCCGGGCAAGCTCCGCGACAGTTGACAGCGACGAACAGCACGACTGTAAGCATCTACCGACAGTGAAGCGCGTGGCCGAAGCGGCGCAATCTCGCTATGTTATCCTTCCATATAAGGTTCTTCCAGCCATGACCCCACGATTCCAATCCTCTATCGCCAGCACCACATTGTTCCTCCTTCTCGCTGCCTGCGGCGCACGCAGCTCCATGTTTTACGAGGATGGGGAAGGCACCGGCGGAAGCGGGCAAGGAGGCGCCGGACAGGGAGGCCTCGCCAGCACAAATGTGTCGACCTCAACCGCGTCGGTCAGCGCGGTCACCACGACCGTGGTCGTCTCGAGCAGCGGACCGGTGACGAGCAGCATCACGAGCACCGGCGCCAGCATGACCACGGTCAGCAGTTCTGTCGCGAGCACCGTCACGAGTTCTGTCGCGAGCACCGTCACGAGTTCTGTCGCTAACACCGTCGTGAGCACGGGTACCGGCATGGGAGGCATGGTCAACTGCGGCACAGCGACCTGCACGAGCAGCGAGGTCTGTTGTTTCGACGACAACAACATGAACAACAACTTTTGCAGCCAGCCCGGCGGTTGTATCCAAGACACCATTGAAATTGAGTGCATGGGTGCGAGCGACTGCGGCCAGGGCGAGGTTTGTTGCGCCACCTTCCAATGGTTCGGCCCCGGACAAGAAGGATACAAAGGCGTGAAGTGCGTCGCATCCTGTGACGATCCTCCGAGCAACGGACAGACCGCTTTCCTCTTGTGCTCCGATGATCCGAACGTGTGCACGGGCAACGACACCTGCCAAAGCAGCATGGTCTTGCCTCAGGGCTTCAAGTACTGCGGCAACTAGAACACCGGCTAGCGGACAATGGCGGCTCATGACGCCTGCTGCGCAACCATTGCCCCCATCGAAGGGTCGAGTAGCAGCCGAGCCCACGGCCGCACGAAAGAACCGAGCGTGAGCTAGCGCTGCGCCAATTCACGCAACAGTGGCATGTCCTTCACCGCATCCGGCGACCGCTGCGCGAGCCACTCGAAAGAGTCTTTGCGCTGCGCCCACACGCCGCTGACGATCTGCTCATCCAGCGCTTGCAGACGCGACACCAAACCCATTTCCCGAGCCGTCCACTCGTCCCCGCGCTGTCGCGCTTCGGCCACGCTTTCGATGAGCAAAGCGCGCTCGTCGAGCATGGCCGAGATGTCGTCGACCTCAAGCGCTCCGCGCGCCAGCTTCTCGGTCATCCGCAACGCCTGTTGGAGGATCTCGGCCATGCTTTGGCCCGAAGGCGCACCGAGACCCGTACTGTCGTTTCCGCTCATCAGGTCCCCGTCGACTGCTCGGATGGAGACTCACCCGTCTTGACTTGCTGAACCGCTTCTCGAAAACCATCACGTAGAGGCTTGAGGATTTGAATGATCTCGCGCACGAGATCGGGATCCTGATCGATGTTCGCCTTCACGATGTGCCCCATACAAAAAACGTAGACCCCCTCGAGGTTGTCACAGAGTTCGGGCCAGATATCGGGCTTCAAGGTGCTGACAAATTCGCTCAGGATCGCGTAGGCCCGGTCGAGGCGTTCGCCCGCCCGCGCGCGGTCCTTTTTCTCCATCGCGACCGCCGCCTCGTTGAGAAAGCGAAAACAGCCATCGTACAGCATCACCAAAAGATCGCCGGGGGACGAGGTCTTCACCTGGACCGATTTGTAGCGCTGGATTCCTCGATGCATCTTTACCTTCGACCTCTCTACCTTCAGATTACGCTACCACCCTAATTATTTCCTAGAGTACTGCTGAAAATTCACCAAACCAGACAGACCCGCCCCCTGTTGGTTGATCTTGCTGATCATGATTTCGAGGTCGGTATAACGCTTCCGCAGGCGCGCTTCATAGGAATCGAGCCTACGCTGAAGGTCGAGTTGCCGCTCGGCGAGTCGCTTGATCTCCGATTCGAAGGACTTCTCCCGCGTCTTGAGAACCGAATCCGTGTCGTCGGCGAGAGCGTCGACGACGTTACTGATGAGCTTCATCATCCCGTCGGTGCTCGTCGAACTGTCGCCGACAAACACCTTCGCCACGGCATCCGGATCGTCCTCGAGGGCGGCCGTGAGTTTGTCCTCGTCGAGATCGAGCGAGCCGGAGCTGCTGAGCGAAACGCCCACGGCCGCCAACATGTTGTACTTACCAGTCAGTCCGGGAACCGCACTCGCCACGATGCGTGAAAGCCGGTTCAAGCTGCTGCGAATGGCACTATCCCCGGATAAGTTCTTGTTTGAAGCCTGAGTCGATCCGTATCCGGCCGCCAGATGCCCGGCCGAGACCGCGGCGTTGTAGGCGCTGATGAAGGCGCCTATCTTGCTCGCCTGGGAACTGGGATCAGGCGCCACGTCCAGCTTGATGTCACTGGTCGTCGTCTTGGTCGCGGTGAGCGTTATCCCGGGGACCACGTCGGTGAACTTGTTCGTCGCCCGCGAAATCGTAAACTGATTGTCGATCGTGATCGTGGCATTTTGGGCGCTCTGATAGGTATTCGCGCCGGTGCTCAAGCCGAGAGCGACGGTGCCACTTTCCTGATAGACGACCTGGTTGACATCGCCGGTGTCCTTGCCGAGCACGAGCAGGCGGTGTTGCGAACCGTCGTAGATCACCGAAGCGGTGACCCGCGCACTGCTGGAGTTGATTTTCGTCGCGATGTCGGTCAGCGAGTCCGCCGCTTCGACGGTGACCGCGACGGTCGCAGAGCCACCGACGGTGATGTCGAGAGTGCCTGCCTGAGCCAGGGCCGCGGTGGAGTCAGCGAAGGCATCGGACTTGGTGCGGGTCTCTTGTGCCAACTGGCTGACGCCGATGGAATAATTGCCAGCGAGCGCCGATCCGGTGACGGTGGCGACGACCGGCGCCTCGCCGTTCGCATCTTTGCCCACGGTCGTCGTAAAGGACGCAAATTCCGCATCGGTGTCGAGCTTCTCCGCGGCGGTCTTGATCGCTGAAACCCTGCTGAGCACGGACGCCAGCTGGGTCTTCGCAGAAGTCAGACTCGCTTGTTTGGCCTGATTGCGCAGGAGCGGAATCCGCTCGACCCCCATGAGGCCGTCGATCAGGGCATTGGTATCAAGCCCGCTCGCTAGTCCGCCAAACGTAATCGCCATGACATTTAAACCCTATGAGGGACCTCCGTCGTCAATGCCTCGTACAACCACACACCCCAGACAAGCGAAATCCGTGCCATACGCCGCCATCCCGCGGCGCAGGCACGCTGTACATATAGAACGGCCGTGGCGGCCATTCCTTTAATGGGCTTCCTAGCGCAAGAGCGAGAGAGCCAAGACCGGCGTCTGGTTCGCCTGGGCAAGTACCGAAGTACCCGCTTGCAGGAGCACCTGCGAACGCGCGAGATGAGCCGTCTCCGAGGCGACATCGACGTCACGAATGACGCTGTTTGCAGCCTCGAGGTTGGTACGCATCGTCTGCGAGTTCGCCACCGCGATGCCGAGGCGGTTCGCCGCAGCACCAAACTCCGCACGAGAGGTCGAAACCTGCCCGAGCGCCGCGTCGATGGCCGTAATGGCCGTCGTTGCGTTCGTGGCGGTCGCGCCGCTCACGTTGACACCACTCAAACCGAGGCTTGAGACGCTAATGCCGCCAAAGCCGACGGAAATGGTATCGAATGAGGTGGTGTTGATACCTACCTGGAACGCAATGGACGTGGCCGTGCCGGCCAACAGCTCTTTTCCGTTGAACTCGGTCGACTCAGCGAGCCGATCGATTTCGTCCTTGAGCAAGGCAAACTCGGTGTTGACATAGCCACGGTCCGTGGAGGTCAGGTCGCCGTTGGCGCTCTGAACCGCCAGCTCTCGCATACGAATGACGATGCCGCTGATCTCGTTGAGACCACCTTCCGCGGTGTTGGCCATGCTGATGGCGTTACTGGTGTTGCGCTCCGCAACTTTGAAGCTGCGGATTCGCGACTTTAGGGACTCACTGACGCCGAGCCCAGCAGCGTCGTCGGAGGCCGAGTTGACACGAAAACCACTGGAGAGCCGTTGAAACGACGTCTGCAGTGCTCCTTGCGCCTTGTTGAGGTTCTTTTGCGCGTTCAGGGACGCGACGTTGGTGTTAATATATAAGGGCACGTTTTGACTCCTTCCTAGAGTACACATCGCTACGTGCCATCATTGGCACGCACGGCGTCCTGGACATCGTCATGATGCCCATGGGGGATACCGCTGGCATCGGAAACCTCCGCCAGGCGACTTGGGATGTTGACAGGGTCCCGCCGGATCCCGTCAACTCTAACGAACGGTCGATCGCTGGAGAACTTTAGTTTGATTTTTCGCTTAGGCCTGCCGCGCGGCCTCTTCCTCGTCTTCGATCGGAGCCGCGATTCTCGAAGACAAGGCGCTCACCGAGTCGATCACGCGCGCTACTTCGACCGCCGTGGGCAGCATCGCCGTACCCCCATCGAGGGCCAGCGACTCACGCGCGAGCTCGTGACCGTACAAGAAGCCGCCACCCTTGCGCACCTGAAGACCACGGTCGGCCTGCTGCCATGAAGGGGCCCCGTGGGCGCCCTGACGGACGTGTGCACGCATCGCGGCGGCGTAGGCGTCTTGCGGCGCCGTGTAATAGCCCCGGCGCTTTAGAGCAGCGCTGAAGCCGTCCACGTCCCCACGCTCCGCTTCGGCCACAGCCTTCCCGTAGCCCGCCCGCATGAACTTCACATAATCGACGGCGCCCTCGTTGAGGCTCCGGTACGCACGAAATCCCGCGCGTATGGACGTCTTCTTTCCGTCGAAGAACTCGGTGGTCCCATAACGAGCCACCAATCCGCGCTCGCTCGGACCTTTGATCCCTCCGAAGTTGTAGTTGAACATCCGCTCGCCGTTGGCCGTCTCATGCGAAACGTGGGCCGTGAGGATGTCGAGCATCGCCGGCTTCGGCGCCTGCCCAGTGACGCGCTGATGCGCTCGCGCGATCGCGGCTCGCATCTTGGTAGGAGAGACGGGGGTGCGTGTAGCCCTCACTTCACGCGACGTCCTCGGCTGGCCGCCCGCCCGTTGGGCGCGCGCGACACGAGCAATAGACGGTACCGATGAAATCGCCACGAGGAGTTACATCGCAACATACGTGCCGAACTCAACCGAGCGACTTTCCCTCGAATCGTAGGGTATTTGGCCTCGATGTACGGTCAGGTGCGAGCGCGTCCCCGTGTCGGAATTTTGGCGATCCTCAAAAATCTTTCGCCATAAGTTTGACGGTATGCATCGTTCATGAACATCTGAGAGCAGATGAACACATTGTCACACATTGGCGCAGGGCGCACGACATCCTCATACGGTTTAACGGACAAACCAGTGAAGGACTTGAGGGGAAATCGCAAAAAGTCTGATTCATCGAAGCGCGCGGCGGCCGCTCGACAGCTCATCGAGAGCGATGAGGGCGATTGCACGGCACGAGAAACAAAGTTGGTACGACTCTCGCAAAGCGTGTTGGATCGACACTTCGTTAACTGGTTCGATGCGCAGCAAGCTCAAGACCAGTCAAGCGCCATGCAAGACCACACCACGCTTCGAAGACCACAAAAAACTACAGCGGAACCAGGTGGAGGTTTTAGTGTTACATTGTAACCATTGGGAATTCCTAGATTTTTTCTCGGGTTCACTATTGACGAATATAGGTGCGAGGCCTTACATTCATAAGACTCCATCTCCACTTCATTTTTCGAGGAACACTCTCTGGGAGGAGCCTAATGGTTGATCCACTAAAAGATATCGTCGCTCATGTCATGAATGAGTGCCGAAACGACGATGACAGTGGGGAAATCGTCGAGTCCGGTGTGCGGCGCCTGACTTTCAGGCCGACTTCGCGAGGCAAGATCGTGGGCCGATGCCGAAAGGTGCGGGCGATCATCGAGACGATCGACCGAGTCGCCAAGAGCACATGCAATGTCCTTTGCACTGGCGAGAGCGGTACAGGCAAAGAGCTGTTCGTCAGCGCCCTTCACGACGCCAGCCGTCGCAGCGAAGGCCCGCTCGTGACCGTGAACTGCGGTGCCCTGCCCGAGAACCTGATGGAGAGCGAGCTCTTCGGCCATGCTCGCGGCGCTTTTACCGGAGCCCACGTCACCCGTCAGGGGCGAGTGGCGCAAGCGGAAGGCGGCACACTGTTTTTGGACGAAATTGGCGAGCTGCCGATGAAACTGCAGAGCAAGCTGCTTCGCTTGCTTCAGGAGCGCGAATACACGCCGGTCGGCGACAACCGCACGATCAAGTGCGACATCCGGATCGTCGCGGCGACCAACCGCGACTTGGCCGAAGAGGTCACCAAGGGCGCCTTCCGCGAAGACCTTTACTACCGACTCAACGTCATCCACCTCGCCTTGCCCGCGCTGCGCGAACGCATGGAAGACATGGACGATCTCATCGACCATTTCTATCGCAATTCGCTGGAGATGGCCGGCCGAGACGATCTCGAAGGCATCGACGACAGCGCGCGCGACGCGCTGAAGTGTCACGATTGGCCAGGCAACATTCGCGAGCTCGAGAACGTCGTACAGCGCGCGGTGCTCCTGTCGGTGGGACCGATGATTTCTGCCGACGACATTCCCATGGACTTCGGACGCGCCAGTGGCCCAGACTCCGCACTTTGTCATGAGCTGCCGGACGAGGGGATCAATCTCCGCAGCGTGATCGACGAGTACGAGAGCAACTTGGTCCGCCAAGCGCTGGAGCGAACCAGCTGGAACAAGAACCAGGCCGCCAAACTACTCGGCCTGAACCGCACGACCCTCGTCGAGATGGTGAAGCGAAAGAAGCTTCAGTCCGTCTGAACACCGCTCAGCAGGGAAACATCTCTGGCCGTTCGTCGCCAACCAGAACGGGCTTGGTCGTCGCCCGGGACTGAAAAAGACGAGCCATGGCAGGCTTGAGATCGTCGAGGGTGAGGGGCCGGTCGAATGAACAACAGGCGCCCATCGAACGGGCGACGCGCGTGTCGGGATGGGCGGTCGATTCGGTGATGACCGCGACGGGTATGTGCCGAGTCAGTGGATGACGCCGCAATTCGCTCAAGATGTGCAGGGCCATGCCTCCGGACATCTGCCAATCGAGAATGAGGGCATCGGGGTCGAGAGTAGCGACGAAGGAAACCCAAGTAGCCGGTATCGACAGGCAAGTCTTGAAGAGGCTCAGCCAGCTCTCGTGGCCGGACGCAGTGTGAACGAAATAGTCTTCACTGCGCAACAGGGTGGCCAGCACATAGCGCGAGCGCAAATCGTCATCGATGATCATCACGCTCGGCGCCTGGACATGGCTGTCCCGGCGCGGCTTGTTAAACAGACCGTTCAATATTGTATTCCGCCTTACACGCCCATGAACGGTCAAACGGCGAGACTCTTGAACCACGGCAACGCGCATAGAACAGCGACCCCGCAAACGACGCTTCGATGCAAGCCCAGCCGATCATGCAGACCTCATCCGCCCGGTCTTCTGACGAAGGATCCGCTGCCAAACAGGATCGTACTTGCGCCCCAGGGGCAATCCACCGATCCTTCTGATCGTCAAGGAACGGCATCATGATAAATCGACACACCCGCCCAGCGATAGTGACAATGACCCTGCTCGCCGCCAGCGGATGCGGGGACAACCAACATCCCGAGGCTGCAATCGCCTTGTACGAGCAAATTCAACAAGAAGACTACCAGAGCTTCGCGCGCGCCCCAGGATACGAGACCCGCAAGCCCTCCGATGCTCCGCACAGCGACCATGTCGACATCTTCATCAACAGCGTCGTGGCCGAGGCCCTCGCCGCCGACGAGACATTGACCATCTGGCCCGAGGGTTCGCTGATCGTGAAGGACGGTTACACCGACGGAGGCGAACTGGAGCTCGTCGCCGTCATGGACAAGCGCAGCGATGGATGGTTTTACGCCGAGTACTTCGACGGCGACGCCAAATTCTCCGGCAAACCCGATGTCTGCACCGATTGCCACGCGAGCGGCGCCGACTTCGTTCTCGCGTTCGGATTTCCGTAGGCACCGGCTCCGTAGGCACCGGCGCAGAAGGAGCGCAGCGTCCGGCTCAGTTCTTTTGGTAGATGATGCGCTCCCACGCCGTGCTGCCGTTCAATCCCGTCGAACTGCCGCAGCGCCAACCACCGTTGAGACTGCGTCCACCGGGGTGCCAGCACAGGCGCGACTGCGGGTTCGTGTTATTCGTGGCGCAACTGCTGCGGGACAAGGGGTCACCTTGTTTGGCAAATCCCCATGAGTAGGACGAGCTGTAATATCAGCCGGTGCATTGTGCGGTGTGTTGCCGGTGCCCGTGTTGGAGGTGACGGCTCCGCGCGGCGCCCAGGCCAACACCGTGAGCGTCTGCAGGTTTGACGCACACCCCGACTTCGCAGCTCTCGCCCTGAAGACAGGCCATCGCTCAGTTTGGCGCCGGCTGCACCGTCAAAGCAAACACCTGCTCCCCGTCCACCTCGAGCGGCTCGAAACCCACCCGTAGATCACCGCAGGTCACCGGCTCACGCGTGCGAAGCAACTCCGCATAGAGCTGCGCCGCGCCGGTGAGGGGCAACCCGATAGCCTCACGCAGGAAGGTCAAGGTGATGGCCGTGCCAAAGTCTGCCAGCGTGGGCGTGCCATCCGCGGACACGACCGTGACCTGCAGCAGACGCCCCTTGGCGAGCCCAGCCTTGACCGGATCGGGAATGATGAGGCTGAGCTTGCTCGCCCGCTCGTCATCGAAGAAAGCCCACAGCTGCGCCAAACCCGTCCGGTAACGCACCAGCGACGATGATGCGTCGCTTTCGACCTCCCGGATGAGCTTCGCCTCCTGCACCAGAGCCGAATCATTCACAGCCGACTCTCGCTGGCCCAGCAGGCGCCGGCTCCGAAGCTCGCCCAGGGCCTTTCGCAAGACCTCGAGATTCAACGCGGCCCGTGTATTGGTCCGCTGCTTCAGGAGCACAACCTCGAGCTGCGTCACGGCCTCTCCGAGTTCTCCCACGGCAGCAAGCGCATCGGCGAGAGTCTCGTGCGCCTCGATCATGTCGGGCGCGCTCTGCACCGCCGAGCGATATTGAGCAATGGCCAGCGCGGTCTCTCCTTTTGCCTCGTACGCCATACCCATCGCGTAACCAATCATGGGATCACCCGGTGCGTGCTCCTGCGCGACAGCCAAGGTCTTGAGCGCCTTGTCGTAAAGCCCCTTGTCGTAGAAGGCGACGCCCAGTTCGTGCAGGATCCGCGGCTCATTCGGCGCCAAGCGCTTGGCTTGCACGAGCTGGTACACCGCCTCATCCCGGCGCTCGAGCTTGGAGAGCACGTGGGCATAGCTCCGGCGGGCCACCACCATGTCCCCATCGAGCTCGACCGCCCGGCCGAGGGCCTTCGCCGCCTCAGCGTAGTGATCGATGTTGAGGTACGCGCCGCCTAGCTCGAGCCAAGCCCCTGGATCGTCGGGGTCCTGAGCGAGTCGCTCTTTCAGCTCGTCGATCACCAGCGCGCTGGGATCGGTTTGCTCGTCGGGGGTCGGAGATGGCCCCACCAGCGGTAACTTCTTCCGTCCGTCCGTCATGGTCGTTGGCGTCGTCGTCGCAACGATCTCACACGTGACCGTTCAATGTTCGTGGTCGCGGGAGAGACCTGGATGCGTCGAATCGCCTGGCTCGTGGCGAGGGTTGGCCGTACGACGTCCACCGCCACGGGCGTCCATTTCAATGAGGGTTTCTTTTTCGTAGATGAACTGATCCCGAGAATCATAAGCGGTGGGATGCTGACCGGTGTCCATTCGAATCGCGTCGCAAGGACACGCTTGAACACAAAAACCACAGAACACACAACGCAGCTCGTCGATCACGAATTTGGCCGGGTAACGCTCGTAACCGCGTCGCTCATCCCCCTCGGGATACTCTTCCGGTTCGATGTGAATGCACTGCGCCGGACAGGCCGTCGAGCAACACAGGCATGCGACGCAGCGTGGCGAACCGTCGTCTCGCACCGTGAGTCGGTGCAAGCCCCGAAAGCGCTCCGGGTAGGGCCGCTTCTCTTCGGGATACTCGATCGTCGTGATCCCGCCATCCAAGTTGTCGAGCACGGGATCGCGCTTCTGACCCAGCATCCGCTCTTTCGTGTTGCGAAAGAAGTGCTGCATGGTCAGACCCGTGCCCTTGAGCCAAGCGGGTACGAAAGACTGGACGGCTGCGTTCCGATTGGGACGAGCAATGGCCTTTCCAGTCACGCCCCGAACCGCCGCTCGCGTCCACTTCTTGTTTTGCTCGCTCATGCTTCCGACTCCTTCAGGCTTGCATGTCTCCGGCCTTTACCCCACCGGCTGCCGCGGCGTACCGCGCAGACGAAGAGGACCGGTAGGTTGGTCGTTTCGGAGTGTCGAGCAGTCCCGTGATCATCCAGATCACCGCGCCGAACGCCGCCAGCGCCACGAAGGCCTGACTGAGATCCGCAGCCCAATCGAGCGCAACGGCAACGCGCGGGCTCGCATCCATGCAGCCGAGCAACACGATTCCGGTGAGCAGAATATTCACCAGGGCGAGAGGCAAGAGCTTGGTCCAACCGAGCTTCATGACCTGGTCGTAACGGAACCGAGGCAAGGTCCAGCGG
Organism: Polyangiaceae bacterium; assembly: GCA_029941785.1. Classification (GTDB taxonomy): domain Bacteria; phylum Myxococcota_A; class Polyangia; order Polyangiales; family Polyangiaceae; genus JAPYTK01. The sequence goes on from JAPYTK010000004.1 coordinate 31,901, forward strand.
ATGAAGACGTGGAGCCACATGACCACGATCGTCTTGCCGAAGAACGCCCCCACATGAATGAGCGTCACGGCCCAGTGCTGCAAAGACTGTTCGAAGATGACGCTCGATCCCAGCACGATGCGGATCCCATCTGGATCGATGAAGGGCAAATGGTATCCGCCGAAGAAGAGCGTCACGAGCAGGGCGCTCGAGAAGACGAACTCGGCGTACTCACCCATGAAGAAGAGACCGAACTTCATGCCCGAGTACTCGAGAAAATAGCCAGCGACGAGTTCGCTCTCGCCCTCGGGTTGATCAAACGGTACCCGCTTGGTCTCCGCGACCACAGCGGTCAAAAAGAGGAGAAAACCAAGCGGCTGCACGAAGATCCCCCAGGCGTTGGCCCCTTGCCAATCGACGATGCTCCCCATGTGGACCGAGCCCGTCACCATCAACATGCCGACGATGCTCAGGCCGAGAGCCACCTCGTAGCTGACCATCTGGCTGGTCGCTCGAAGACCGCCCAAGAGGGCAAACTTGTTATCGCTGGCCCAGCCGGCGAGCGCGGCTCCGATGATCCCCGTTCCTGCGATCGCGAAGATATAGAGCAGCCCTACATTGAGATCCGCCACCTGCAAGCCGACGGCGATCTGGCCTTTCGCGCACTGGCCGTTGGCCGCGACGGTGCTCGCGAGGTTCGTCAATTCCCCAAAGTCGAGCACGCCATTGGCCTTCTTGGTGGCCTTGTCGATGGTGTCGACGAAACACATGGTGTTGCCAAAGGGAAGAACGGCGAAAGTCACGAGCGCTGGAAACATCGCGAGCAGGGGGGCCAAGCCGTAGAGCAATTTGTCTGCGTTGCGGGGCCGCAGATCTTCCTTCCAGATGAGCTTGATGGCATCGGCCACCGAGTGGAGTGTCCCGGCGAGGCGCAAGCCCACCGTGCTCCCCTGCTCGATCTTCGACGCCGCATACAGCGCGCTGGAGCAGATGACGACAGCCACAAAAGTGCCGCTCAAGCCGGTAGCGAGCTGAATGGTCTCGGGAAACGGCCAGCCCCAGCCCTTGGCGGCAATTTGCCACATGGACTTCGGGAGCAAGGGCAGGAGCAGCAAGGCCGTGAGGTGCAAGATCAACCCGCCATAGAAATAGGCGCGCGGATCGACCGCCGCGATGGCCCGATCGACGGGACCGCGTGATCCGTGTTTTCGGATGTAGTTGCTCAGCAGCAGCAGGCTGAACCAACCCACGAGAATGCCGAACTGCACCCCCGCACTCACCTTGGGCAAGACCTCGGCGCTCGTCACGCCAAACCACATCGGAACACTGACGAGACCTGCCACCAACCAGGCCGGTCCTATCATCAGGGCCCGGGCCAACCACCACGGCAAATTCACGACGGCGCGGTTCGGTCCGACGCGGTCCTGCAGCATCGCGCTTTGCCGGCGGTCCGCCCACACAGCCATCGCCGCCATGCTCAGCAAGAAGCCGATGACGATGACGATCTTGATCAAGCTGAGAAAAACTTCCGCGCCGCTCATGCGCCTGCCTCCGGCGCCGTCTCGACCGTCGAGTCATCCGCGCCCGAGAACGTCGGCGCGCTGTCTTGCAACATGGCCTGCTCGAGGTCGGCTCGGCTCGTCCAATCGATATCGTATCCCAGGGCTCGCGCCAGCGCGATCACCAGCTGCCATCCCGGATAGGCCTCGCCGAGCGGCTGGAGCACGACATCAGCTTGTTGCGCAATCCCCTTGGCGTTGACGTAGGTTCCGCACGCTTCAGCCCAGGAACTGGCCGGGAAAGCGACGTGAGACGCGTGCGACAGGCATCCTTCGTGCGTGCAAATCGCGATGTGCCCCTTTACCCGGGCAAGCTCGCTCTTGAGTTCGGCCGGCGCATCAACGTCGACGTGAGACCCGAGGCTCAGCACGTAGTCATAGCCGTCGCTGCGAAGAGCCTCGAACAAGACGGCGAGCGACTTGGGCGTCCCGAGATCGAGCTTGGCGGCAACGGCCTGGGCCCCGGCTCGATTTGGGTTCTTGTCCGCGTGCATCAGAACGTCATCGGCTTCACCTGCAGGCCTGCCTGCGAGATAGACCTCTTTCACGCCGAGATAGCGACTCGCCACCATCGCCAAAGCGAAGTTATCTTCGTTGGAATGCTCAGCGGACAGCACGACCGCGATCCGCGATGGGTCCGCTTCGTGCCCAAGGAGCTGCTCTTTCGCTGCCGCAAGTGCATCTTCGATGGTGGCGTCATCTCCGCCCACCAATGCATGACTGAGACGGCCCTCGTAGGCGGCCGGATAACTGAGCATGCCCTCGTCGCACATCCAGTAGCCGTTGACCGCTTCGTTGTCCCGCGGACGATAGCGGTAGGGTTTGTTGTCGCGCGGATCGTAATCCAAGTACGCGTTGCACCCCGTCGCGCAGCCTTGGCAGACCGTGCGCTCGCTGCGCAAGAACCACACCCGGGCCTTGAAGCGAAAATGACTCGATGTGAGAGCGCCAACCGGGCAGACGTGCTCGGTCATCAAGGAGTAGTTGTGATCCAATTTGCGGCCCGGCGCGACGACGATTTCGTTGCGATTACCCCGCTGACGCATGTCGAGAACGGGGTCGGACGCCACCTCGTCGCATACGCGTATGCAGCGGGTGCACATGATGCAGCGTTCGGCATCGTAGACAATCGTCTCGCCGAATACGATCGCCTTGGGCTTGTGAACGGGCTCATCGGCCATCCGCTTCGGGCTACGCTGATGTTCGAGCCAGTAGTCCTGAAGATCACACTCGCCAGCTTGGTCGCAGATGGGGCAATCGACCGGGTGATTCAGGAGCAACAGTTCTTGCACGGCATGACGCGCTTGCCGAACGTGTTCGCTGGTATCGGCCTTGACCTCCATGCCGTCGGCACAGGACATCTGGCACGAGGGAAAGAGCTTGGGCTTCTGGTCGACGACGTAGTCGTTCGCTTCGGCATCCCACTTGAGCACGTCGAGCATCATCGGCGGTCGGCCCGGCGGCGGTCCAACCTCGACCAAACACATTCGGCAGTTGGCCGGCGCGCTGAGACCGGGATGCCAACAATAATGAGGGATGTCGATCCCCGCTCGGTGAGCGGCCTTGATGACGGTGTCGCCCTTGTTGAAGGGGACGTCGCGACCGTCGAAGATGATGCTTCCGTCAGACATTAGTGGTCGCACTCCCCGCCGATCATGTTCAAAGAGCCGAAGGCTGGAACGACGTCGGGCACCATGCCCCCAACGATCATGTCGCTGAGCGCCTGCGTGGACGCAAAACTAGGAGGACGTATACGCACCCGGTAGGGGGTGCCGCTGCCATCGCTCACGATATAAAAGCCGAGCTCGCCATTGCCCGCCTCGGTGTAGGAATAGCACTCGCCTGCGGGCACCTTGACCCCTTCCATCACAATCTTGAAGTGCTGAATGGTGCCTTCGATCGAGTTGTAAACGCGTTCTTTCTCGGGCAGGACGATGCGAGGATCGTCGATGTTGATCGGTCCATCGTCAGCCATCACTTCGAGCGCCTGTTCGATGATCCGGACGCTCTGCCGCATCTCTTCTTGGCGGCACATGAAGCGATCGTAACAATCGCCCGTGCTACCAACCGGCACGTCGAAATCGAACTGGTCGTAGCTGAGGTAGGGGTGGGCCTTGCGCACATCATAAGCCGCACCGGTCGAACGAAGCACGACGCCCGTCCAGCCTAGCGCGATGGCGTCTTCACGCGAAACCACGCCGACGTTCTCGATCCGATCCAAGAAGATGCGGTTCTCGAGCAAGAGTTTCTCGCCATCTTCGACCAGGGCCATCACCGCCGGCAAACCACTTCGCACCATGTCCTTGAAATCGGCGGTGGGTTCATCGGCCATGCCCCCGACGCGGCCAAAGCTGTGCGTCACCCGCGCGCCGGTCTCTTCTTCGAAGACGTCCCAGATGATCTCGCGGGCCTTGGTAAAATAGAGGAAGGGGGTAAAGGCGCCCAGCTCCATCGCCATGGCGCCCGAACACACGAGGTGGTCGCAAATGCGGGCCAGCTCGCCCAGAACGACGCGGTAGTGCTGGCAACGAATGGGCACCGTGACGCCGAGCATCTTCTCTACGGCCAGTGCAAAGCCCACGTTGTTGAGCATGGGGGAGGCATAATTGAGTCGATCCACGTACGGAAAGCACTGTGTCCAATCGCCGCGCTCGCACATCTTCTCGAAGCCGCGATGCAAGAAACCGATCTGCACATCCGCCTTGGTGATCGTCTCGCCGCTCAGCTCGACCACGATACGAATCGTGCCGTGCATCGCGGGATGCGACGGCCCCATCTGGATGAGCATCGGATCGGTCGGGAGTTCGAGCTCGCCATCTTGTAGTTCGATGTCCAGCGGTTCCATCAGGCGTCCTCGCGCTCGAAGCCGAGCAAATTGCGACCACCCGGCCGGTGGTCATGCGTCTGGCGGCCAAAGGGCATGCCCTCATGTCGATCGAAGGGGGGCAACTTGCCCTGGGCCTCTTCACGGAAAGGCACCAGCGGTTGAATGCGGTCCGCTGGGTAGTCCTTGCGGAGCGGATACCCCTCGAATTCCTCGTACATCAAGATTCGCCGCAGGTCGGGATGCCCCTCGAACACGACGCCGAACATGTCGAAACACTCGCGCTCAAACCAGTTCGCTCCGGCCCAGACATCGGCCAGCGTGTCGATGTGAACGTGGCCATCGTCCTGAAGGTCCAAACGTGCCTTGAGTCGGATGCGGTGTGCTTTGTCGAAAGAACGCAGATGAAGCACCACCTCGAAGCGGCCCTCTTCCCGGTCGGGATAGTGGACCGCCGTCAGATCGATGAAGTGATCCATCGCCAACCGCGAATCGTCGCGCAAGAACTGTGCGATGGCTTTCCATTGAGCGGGATCGACGATGGCCGTGTCGTCACCAAACTGACCGTGGGTCTGAAGGATCGCTCCCTCAAACCGCGTACTCAAAATATCGAGAACTCGCTGACTCATGTTGCCCTCTGCTCAGGCCTGCCCGAGGTCATCCTGGTTCGCGGTGCGAAGCGCGACGAGTTGCTCGACCTTGTCGATGGGATCTTGCCGCGGCTTGACGATGCGAGCGGTGCGATCGCCTCGCGCGATCTTGTCCTGCAGCAACAGCAGGCCATCGATGACACCTTCGGGTCGTGGTGGGCATCCGGGGACATAGACGTCGACGGGAACGACCTTGTCGATACCGGCCAGGGTCGTGTAGTTGTCGTAAAACCCGCCGCACGATGCACACGTGCCAAAGGCCAAGACGTATTTGGGGTCCGCCATCTGGTCGTATACGCGTTTTAGAATGGGCGCTTGGCGTTGGGTAATCGTGCCCACCACCCACAGCAGGTCGCTCTGGCGCGGAGAAAAACGAGGAGCTTCGGCCCCGAAACGCGCCATGTCGAAGCGCGGACTGGCCAAGGCCATGAACTCCATCGCGCAACACGCGGTGACGAACGGGTACTGGAAAAGCGAGTACTTCCTCGCCCAATTGAGCAGATCCTCGAAACGGGTCGTCGCGAAGCCCTGCTCGCTTCCCTCGAAGACCAACGTTCGGGGCGAACTCGTCGGCGGTTGTGTCATTTCTCCCATTCGAGAGCTCCTTTGCGCCATGCGTAAATGAGCACGATGGCGAGCAACGCCAAGAACGAGGCCATGGTGAAAAAACCCGTATAACCGAGTTCGCGGAATTGAACGGCCCACGGATAGATCATGACCGCTTCGATGTCGAAGACCACGAACAGCAGAGCGGTCAGGTAAAACTTGACGCTCGGCCGGATGTTGCGCGCACCATCGGAGGGATTGCCGCACTCGAAGGGCTCGGCCTTGGCGTCATTCGGTACCTTGGGCCCAGCCCATGTCGTCGCGACGAACATGCCGCCAGCGATCAGGGCGGCCACGCCGAAAAGCATGAATAGAGGTAAATAGGTGGCCATAGCCGTGGAGCTGATTTCACATGGGTTTCAGAGGCTGTCAATCGCCGTGAAAACAGGGAGATGAACTGCCTAAACCCAAAAGCTCATGTCGTTTCGCCGACCAGCTCACGCCACCGCTCGAGGGGCTCTCCGAGCTGCTCCTTCAACTGCTCTTGAAGCCCTTCTATGGCAGAATTCGACAACCCCGCGGCCTCCGCCTTACGAATCGTTCCAAGCGCGCCGAGATAACGCCCACGGCGCACGAGCGCTTGCGCCAAGGGAACCAGGATCTCTTCCAGTGACACCCCGAGCGCTTCAGCCCGGCGAAACGGAGCGATCGCTTCGCCGTGGCGCTCGGATTTCATGAACATGTGCCCCAGCCGGGCGAAGATGGGGCCACCGGCGGAGCCGTCCTGCGCGTATTGAATGGCAAGTCGCAGGACCTCTTCGCCCTGCATGTTGTCGCCAAGGCAGCTACAGGCCGTCCCGAGCAGACCAAGACCCTCGGCGATGCGCTGCCGCGCGCTGTCTGGAAGCATCTGCCCTTCCGGCGTTCGCCAATAGATCGACAAGGGCATCGGCCAACTGCCCAACAGCTTCGCAACTCCGTTCCAATCCCCCTCTTCGGCAGCCTTCTCCGCAGCGTCGACGTCGTTGAGATCGATGGCTGAACCGCCGCTCGACACCATCTCCGATGCGCGGTTCAGTTCGTCCTGAACGTGGTCCCGCATCTGCTTCCGAAAGGCAGAAATCGTGTACCTCGAAACATCGCCGTCGCAGGCGGCCAGGACAAACAGGCCGTCGTCGTCGATGACCAGTTCATCGAGCCGGTAGTTGAAGAGCGGAGCCAAGAGTAGCGTCTGCGAGCCCACGAGCGACTGCAGGGCATCGAGATCCGTCCCGCTGAGTTGGTCGACATCCACGCTGACCTCAGGGTCGCTCTCGAGGAGTCGCTCGACGAGGTGCGCGCGAAAGCTCGCGACGGTCATGCGCTCAGGCTCCTCGTCGCTGCCATCGCCCCCGATCACGAACTCGACCAGCGACTGATCGGGACTGAAGCGATCGATCATGAGCGAGCTGATGCGAGCATCAGCAATCAACGCGAAGGCAAAAAATGGCCGTCCGAGCACTTCGCACAGGGTGTGAAAACTGCTGATGCTCTCGCCAAAACGCTCGAACCAGCCGTCAGCGCGGATGGGTTCGAGTGAGATGCGGCGGTCCGAAGGCGTTGACCCGTTGGTCATGGGGTCAGCGTTTGTACACCACAATGGCCACAAAGGTAAACGCCGAAGCGGTAGTAAGGCAAACGCCGAAGCGGTAGACAGTTGCCGCGGGGCCCCGCCTCCGATACCGCTCCACTATGGGAAGTTCGGACGATCGGCCGCCACGGCCTGTCGATTCACGGGGTGAGCGCGCCGTGGAATTGCCTCATTTTGACTTCCTTGCCGACTTTGCGACCGTGAGCGTGCAGGGCCGGGCGCGCAGCAGAAATCAAGACGTCATCCTCTGCGACCCGGAAATATCGCTCTTCGGCGTCGCTGATGGCCTCGGAGGGCACGCTGCCGGCGAAGTTGCGGCTCGAATCGCGGTGGACACGGCCGCCGAGCACCTCGGCTCAGGGCAGATGGGAGAGACGGTGGGCCGGTTCGCCGCCGATCCCAATATCGAGAACCGACGCGCCGTACTGACCCTGCTCGAAGAGGCGGTACACGAGGCACATCGAGCGGTCATCGCAGAGGGGACCGATGACCCCGCGAAACAGGACATGGGGACGACGCTGGATCTCGTTCTTCTCGTCCGCGACCGCGCCTTCGTCGCCCATGTGGGAGATTCACGCGTGTATCTGCTGCGCCCGACAGTGACGCTTCAGCTGACCGACGACCACAAGCGTTACGACGGAATGCGCTCGTCGAGCGGGCGCACGCCACCGAGCAGCTTGGCCGGACCGCTCTCGAACAGCATCGGGCAGCGGAGCCAGCTCCGGGTCGACACGGTCTTCGCTGCCCTCGAAACGGGAGACCGACTCATCGTCGGTTCGGACGGGGCCTTCTCCGACATCGAGAACGAAAACACCCTCGCCAAACCGACGGACACCCCCGGAGCCGACAACTGCTGTTCCTTGCTTCTCGACAACGCGCAAAACGCTGGTGGGCTGGACGATATCTCGCTCGTGGTGATCGACGTGGGCTCCGCGGTTGAGCACGCCGGCGGAAAAGCGAGCCACGCTGCCGAAGACGCAGCGGTCGCGGGGATGTCGCCGCTCCTTTGTGAGTTGAACGCGGCGCAACAGAAGGCTCTGCTCGCCTCGGCGATCGAGCTGGACTTGCCGAATGAGCGCACCCTTGCCCGCCGGATCACGGGCGATCGAGTCGCGTACATCATTCTCGAAGGTAGCGTCAAACTGCACAGCGGACGAACGCTCGGCCCCTCGGGCATGCTCCACGCCGAGTCCCTGGTCGATCTGACCCGCCGCGAGGCCCTCCCGGTCACTGCCGAACCGACGCGCCTACTACGCATTCGACTCGACGACTTCGAGGAGGTCTGCGCGCTGGACCGCGACCTCGCAGCAAGGCTCTACGAGCGCCTTGCTCGCCACCTCGCCCGGCTCGCACCCTAGACACACACTTGCAAATCGCAGCTGGCGCGGGCAGCCTGCCCTACTTCAAGAGCTCGTCAACCTCGTTGGCGATCTCTTCCGCTTCGGTCGGGCTGTAACCAGAGTGCACGTGCCGAATGTTACCCGATTTGTCGATGACGTAGCTGGTCGGCATCTTCGGCGGCTTGTAGGCCTCGGCCGTCTTGTGCTCCTTGTCCCACACGATCGGGAAAGTAACGTTGAGCTCTGTAGCAAACGCCTTGATATCGTCCTGCGAAACGTCTTCGGGATCGTCGACGCTCACGCCGATCACCACAACCGCTCCTGCATGCTTATCGACGAGTTCCTGATACATCGGAAACGACTTCTTGCAAGGCTCGCAGTAGGTCGCCCAAAAATCGACGATGATCACCTGTCCTGCCGCGTCCGCAACGGTCGCCGGTCCGTCACCGCCGACATACACGCCTGCAACCTCGGGCGCCTTCTTTCCGCCATCGCCAGCGTTATTTGAAGAATCCCCGCCCTCAGGGACATTGGCCGGTTTTGCAGGTCCGCAAGCGACCATCAAACCTAGGCTCAAGCCCATCAAACCAAAAACCGCCCTACGCGAAGTCATCGTCATTTGTCCGTCCATTTTCGTGGTTCCACCGAATCTGCCGCTGAGCTTAGTCGCCAAGCGTTCGACTTTGTAGCCCCGTAGCGATAAAAACACGATGTGTCGTTCATTGCCCTTCCGTATCGTCCGTCCGGGTTGATCTGCTGGCTCGTGACACCGCTGTTGCTCGGCGTCGCATGCCAACTCGAGAACGAAGTGGACTACGGCCCGCCCGGCGGCCTGCGAAATCAGGCGAGCCAGGAAGCATGCACGACGCCCACCAAGCCAGCGCAGTGTCCCCACTGGGCGAACGACGTCTTTCCCCTCTTCGAATCGAATTGCGCAGCAGCGACAGGGTGCCATGACAGCCAAGACAGCGGGGTACCGCCGCTGATCGTGAACGGTGATCCCTCCGCGAGTTATGGCGCGCTCGCGAGCTACGCGCCCAACGGTCGCCCGTACATCAAGGACGACGGCAAGAGCGACGAAGCTTACATTCTCTGCAATCTGCAGTACCGCGATGCGGACGATAAGACCGTCGGTCCAGACCCATCACTCGACTCAGTGCTGATGCCCAAGGGGGCGGCTCTTTCGCTCGAAGACTGGACAACGATCGCCCATTGGGTCGCCTGTGGCATGAAGCAACAAGAAGGCACTGGCGGGGGCGGAGGCATGGGGCAAGCGGGCGCTGGTGGCGCTTCTGCGAACGGAAGTGGCGGGGCCGGCGGCACGTAGGAATTTGTCCTACATTTACATACTTGGCGCGGTAAACCGTGGATCGAAAAGGATCCTTCAGGATCGGAAGCGATCCATGAACGCGGAAAATAGCGCCGCTATGTCCGCGTATGCAGGTAAACGCGAAACGATCTCGCGCTGGCCCGATTCATGCTTTATCCTATGGCGTTGTGACGATGACTCAAACAATCAAACGCCTTGTGACCTCCCTCGCCTCCATCGGATTCGTCGTGGGGACACTCAGTATCGCAACGGGCTGCACGCCTGTCGCTGCCTACGAGCGAGCCAAGCTCGCGCACCCCACGATGGCCGCCAACGATTTGGCTGGTCCTGGCGAAGAGCATCTTCGTGCGGTGACGGAGGGAGCGATCGGAGGCAGCATCGGCGCCGGCAGTGGCTGCGGCTGCAACTAGGCAACGAATTTCCGAGAGCGAAATGAGCGGGCAGCTTGGCTGACCCGAATGACGCTCCACTGAACGCAGGTCATCGAACCAGAGAGAAGTTTCGCCGCTGCCACGGGGAGCGAATATAGTGGTGCGTGGCACCATGACTCCACGTCTACTCCCGCTGTGCGTCTTCGCCCTCACTTCACTCATGGCGGTGAGCGGCTGGGCTGACGATGGACCCAACGACGCCAGTGTGCGCGAACTCATTCAGTTCATCTTCAAAGCGGAAGTGTCGGAGGGAAAGCACGCCGATGCGCTGAGCAAACTGAAGGTCGCCGAGGCGGTATGCGAAGGGGACGCCTGTAGTCCCGAAGCGCGCGCCGATCTTTGGCTCGCGATCGGCCGTGTGCAGGTGCGGCTCGATCAAAATTACGACGCCGAAAAATCCTTCACTCGAGCCCTTCGAGCCTACCCCGGCGCGACGCTACCCGCAGACGCAAAACAGGGGTCCAGAGAGACCTTCTTGCGCGTGACGCAGCGTATCCAAAAACGCGAGAAGCAAGGCTGCCGCGGTAGCTACGATGGCGCGCGCCCGCCTCGTGGATGGCGAAAGGGTGAGGCCTATCATTGTTGGCGAAAGGCGACGCAAGCGAGGGGACGCCAAGCGTGGTCAAAGTGTGCACGAGATGCGCGCGCGTCGTATGACATCGAACAGCGCGTGCAAACGCAGGCAGTGCTCGCGAGGTGCCTGGACAAGAGCAAGCGCTGGGGAGAAGCGATCGGGAACTACGACGAGATCGCGCGCAAAGGGCCGCGGCGGGGCCTCTACAGGCTCAGCCGTCAAACGCGAACCCGGTCCGCGCAGCTTCGGCGGATGATGCCGGCGATCGTGCTCGACGTACCAAAGAAGGTTCGCGACCTGGTCGTGAAGCTCGATGGTGCCACCCTGCCAAACGAGATCTTGGGCCAAGAGATAGCGCTTGATCCGGGCAGCCATCTCGTCGAAGCGCGAGGCCTTTCCGCCGACGGCGTGCAGCTGAGCTTCGAGCAAGGTGTCAGCCTTTCCCCACGCCGCACGCTGAACATCCTCATCAGTTTGGCCGCCGGGCCACCGAAATGGGCCTCTCGCTCGGAACTGCGCTGCTTATCCACAGCCCGAACAGCGGATGCTTTCAGCGCCTGCCTCGGACGACGAATTGCGCGCGCCGGCGACATCAACACCCGGATCAACTTCGAGGTATCCGGCTACCACGACGACATGAACGTTGACGTACTCACCCCCTCGGTGAGCGCTCGCGTCGAAAATGTCACGGCGGGCTGGGGGATCGGAGCGGCCTTCCTGGTCGACGTCGTCACCGCCGCCTCAACCGACATCGTGGCCACCGCCTCACCCGGCTTCCGTGAAGTCCGATGGGCGCCCGCCCTGAACGCTCACAAGCGCTTCGGCGACTTCGACGTCGGGCTGTCAGGCTCTTTCTCGCACGAGCCGGACTACCTCTCCGGCTCGATCGGTGCACGCAGCACACTCGACCTTCGCCAGAAGACCATCACGCCGAGTTTGGGCTACCAGTTTTCCTACGATGTGAATGGCCGCGTGGGCACCAATTTTGAGGTGTTTTCCCACAAGATCAAGCGACATGCGGTCGATGTCGGCGTCGGGCTGGTACTGACCAAAGCGACCTTCGGCCAGCTCGCCGCCACGATGGTGTTCGAGAAGGGCGATAGCTCAAAGCCTTACCGACATATTCCCATCTTCGATCCCAGCAAGGTGGACCAGCCCCCGGCCGGACTTTCCATAGCCGATGTCAACCGAGCACGCGAGCCCCTGCGCCCACTAGAGAAGCTCCCGACCTCACGTCAACGCTACGCCCTCGCCATGTCGATCGCCCATCGTTTCCGCAGCAGTACGATTCGGGCCACCGAGCGGATCTACTTCGATAGCTGGGGAGTGAAGGCCAGCACCACGGACGCCCGATACATGATCGACGTCACCAAGCCCCTGCGACTCTGGCCACACCTCCGCCTCCATGCCCAAAGTGGCGCGAGCTTTTACAAACGAGCCTACCCGATCGCGCAGACGATCGATGGCACTCAAGATCTCATCGACACGTACCGTGCGGGTGACCGCGAACTCGGTCCCTTGGTTGCCGTCACCCTTGGCGGTGGTGGGCGCTATGCTTTCGGCGAGCGGCAAAACTGGGGCGTGTTCCTGACCGGCGACGGCGTCTACACCCGCTTCCAGAATCATCTTTTCGTCACGAACCGCTGGGGGATCTTCGGCGCGCTCGGATTGGAGGTCGACCTCGAATGACAGCCCGACTTTTCCTTCTCGTCCTGATCGCGCTCACGACCTGCAGCTGCGGTAGTCCCCTACGTGCCGACGCCATCGACTCACTCGGTGAGGAACAAGGCGAATTGCCGAGCGAGTTTCACCGACCGGGTCAGCCCTGCGTGCTGTGCCACTCGGCAGCCGGTGGGGTCGATCCCATCCTGAGCATCGGCGGCACCCTTTTCTTCGAGTCTACCGACGGTACCGAGGCTAAAGAGGCGCTTTTCCCCGCCGCGGGTTTCGCTGTCGTCGTCATCGACTCCGAAGGCCAGGAGCGTCAGATGCTGAGCAACGATTGCGGCAACTTCTACGCCCTCGAGAAAGACTTCAAGCCCGTGTACCCGCTGGCAACAGAGATTCGCAACGAATCGGGCGCGGTCACGAACAAGATGGTGAGCCGCATTGGACGATCGGGGTCGTGCGGTAGCTGCCACCTGGAGCAAAAGAGCCCACAGTCGCCGGGCGTGGTCCGCGTGGCGGACGCCAAACCGGACGACAAGCCGAATTGTCCCATTCCGAGGTTCTTGAAGCCATGAAACCACTGCACCTACCCCTCCTCGGTTTCCTTGGCCTCATCGCCAGCTGCGGCAATTTCGAAGGCTCCACGTTGATCGAGTGCCCGAGTGCGACACAATTCGCTGCTGTGTCACCGGTCTTGGAGAAACGCTGCGGCAGCCTCGATTGCCATGGCTCGATTGGACGCCCGCTGATCATCCAAGGACAGAACGGTCTTCGCTACATGGACAATCTCACCGGGGCGGGTGGCGGAGACAGCGGGGTGGCAGCGACGACGGATGCAGAGCGCGACGAGAATCGTCGTTCGGTCTGTGGCCTCGAGCCCGAGCGGACCGGCGAGGTCGTCCGGGGCGCTCTCGAGCCGCGCGATCTGATGATCCTGCGCAAGCCATTGCTCATCGAGCGGCACAAAGGCGGTCAGCTCCTGCTGAAGGGCGGCGCCGGCGATGCCTGTATCGAGAGCTGGCTACGGGGCGATGTCGACACAGCCGAATGTGCGCTCGCCATTTCGCTCCCCTAACCCCACCTCGACGCGGTTACCGCGACAATCCGCGGCGTCGGCCTTCAAGGCTGCCGGTCGACGACAGAGGCGAGCAACTCCGCCTCGGCGCACAAGGTGCCGTCCACGCTCGCCTCGCCACGAAAACGCCACACGTTCGAGCGGTGGTGAAGCACCTCGACGTACAGATCCATCCGATCGCCTGGCACGACCGTGCGGCGAAACTTCGCCTTGTCGATCCCGAGGAAGAACATCAAGTTCGTGATGGGGTCGAAAGGCTCGGAAGCGTAGGCCAAGATCCCACCGATCTGGGACAAGGCCTCGATGACCAGGACGCCTGGCATGATCGGCCGCTCAGGGAAATGTCCCTGAAAGTAGGGCTCGTTGTAGCTCACACATTTGTGGCCGCGGATGAACTTGGATCGCGCGATCTCGGTGACCCGATCCACCATGACGAATGGAAAACGATGGGGCAGCACCCCCAAGATCTGGTGGATCTCAAGCGAGCCAACGTCAGTGTTCAAGTTAGCCATGATTCATGAGCGGGTCGTACTCCACAAGACTAGACCGAAAACGAAGCGATCACACTAGGGAGTGGCGCTCTTTTTGTCGCCGTCCCCCGAGTCCTTCTCAGACGCGTTTCGCCCGCCGGAGTTGTACATCTGCACGACCATGTCCGTCACGTCGAGATCGCCACGGGCGTAGGGTGCGACCGCCCGGTCGACGACCACATCGAAGCCACGCTTTCGAGCGACGCGCCGGACGACCTTGACGAGCTTTTGACTGATCGGAGCGAGCAGCTGCTGCTGCTTTCGTTGCAGCAAGCGGTTAAACTCCACCGTCTTGGTCTGCACGTCGACCACGCGGCGCTGCCAGTGCTCGTAGCGTCGGGCGAAGGCCGACCGAGAGAGCACCTGGGCTTGCATCTTGAGTTGCTTTTGCTCGCGCTGCAGTTTGCCTTCCACCCGCCGAAGTTCGGCCTTCTTGCGCGCGGTGTAATCGTTGAGAGACTTGGCGGCGCGTATGCCGTCTTCGGTCGCGAGCAAGGCGCGCTGCACATCGATGACGCCGACCTTGACCTGTGCGCTCGCGCGAGACGCCAACAACAAGCAACCGCACGCGATGACGGCACCAAGCAGCCGAGCCAGACTCTTCATGAAATCACTCCAAACTTCTTGCCGACCTTTTCGAATCCTTCGAGCGCGCGGTCGAGATGCTCACGCTCGTGGGTCGCCATATAACTCGTACGGAGCACCTGCTGTTTCGGCGGCACCCCGGGAGTGATGAAGGGATTGACGTAGATCGCGTGGTCATCGAGCAAGCTCTTCCACATCATGACGGTCTTCAGATCGTCGCGAATGTAAATAGGAATGACGGCCGTGTCCGTGTTGCCGAGTTCAAATCCCATCCGACGCAATTCCTCGCGCATGTAGGTGAAGTTCTCGCGGAGCTTCTCTTGCCGCCACGGCTCCGCCTCCATGATCTCGAGGGACTTCATCGCCGCCGCCACACAAGGTGGAGCTGCGCTTGCGGCGAATAGAAAACTGAAAGCGAAGTGCTGCACGTAGTCGAGCACCTTGCGGTCGCCGACGAGCCAACCACCGATCGAGGCGAGCGATTTGGAGAAGGTGCCGCCGATCAGATCGACGTCGTCCACGCAATCGAACATCGCCGCGGTGCCCCGTCCCCCCGGGCCTATCACGCCGAGCGCGTGAGCGTCGTCCACCAGGATGCGGGCTTCGTGCTTCTTGACGACCTTGACGAGTTCGTCGAGCTTGGCGATTTCACCCTGCGCACTGAAGACGCCGTCGGTGATGACCAGCGCCCCCTCGGTCTCCTCCAGACCGCTCAGCGCCTTGTCGAGGGAGGCCGCGTCGTTGTGTCGATAACGGACCATGCGCGCGCCCGCTGCTTGCCCTAACCTCACGCCATCATAGATCGAGGCGTGCACATCCTTGTCGATGACGGCCACGCTCTTCTTGTTGGAAAGCAGCGCGCTGATGGTTGCGAGGTTGACTTGATAACCGGTGGTGAAGACGAGGCCTGCCTCCTTGCCATGGTAGGCGGCAAGCTTCTCTTCGAGCTCGTTGTGCATCCGCATCGAGCCATTGACGAGCCGTGAGCCGGTCATGCTCGTGCCGTATTTTTCGATCGCATCGCGGGCTGCCTCACGAACGCGGGGATCGGTCGTCAGACCCAGGTAATTGTTCGACCCGAGCATGATGACCTTCTTGCCCTCAAGCATCGCTTCAGGACCGTTGTTTTGGTCGAGGGGCCGGAAGAAGGGATACACGCCCATCTTCCGAGCGTTGTCCGCAGCCATGAACTTCTGACACTTGTCGAAGACGTCCCGTCCCCCGGATCGCTGAATGGCCAGCCGCTGGCCCATCTGGCGCGCGAGTCGCTCCTCGGCAGCCTTGCGTCGCTCCGCAGCGGTGCGCTTTTTCTTCGGCTTCTCTTCGGCCGGTTCGCTTCGGTCCGTCTTGGCCTCGGTCGCAGCTTCTTTCGCCACGCTGCGCGTGGACTTACCGTTGCTGCTCTTCGCCTCGCCCGCAGCGCTCGGCCCCCGTTCGTCGACATCGACGAAGGTGGCGCCCAATTCATCGTCACTCTGCATCGCCGGATCGATGTGGGGCATGGCGTGGCCATTGATCAGTACGCTCCACGCCTCCTTGGCGATCCCTGCCGCATCGCCAACGCGCTGTCGTGCTTCCATCACGCCCGTCGCAAACCGCATGACGCGATCGTTGCTCAACATGCGCACCACCTTCGGCGAGCTGGCGAGGTTCTTTCCACGCTCGACCCAGTTCTTCATGGCGGAGCTATGGCCCGGACCATCGGGCGTTGTCAACTCGCCCGCCCGCGACACGAAACATTTTGCGAGCCAAGTCGCGTTAAGGTAGAATTTATTTCATAGCTATGAAACGCGTCTTGGTCGTCGATGATGAGGAGAGTTTGCGGCTCGTCCTTCGTACCTTCTTGAAAAGAAAGGGATATCAGGTTGAACTCGCTGAAAATGGCGTGGCCGCGCTGGCCATGGTCGAGAGCTTTGGACCCGACTTCATCATCACCGACGTCCGCATGCCCAAAATGGGGGGTCTCGATCTGCTCACGACACTCCGCGCCAAGGGCAACCTCGCCACCGTCATCGTGATGAGCGCCTACGGCAACGTCGACCTCGCGATCGAGGCCATCAAGTCCGGCGCCTACGACTACGTCCAAAAGCCGTTCAAGAACGACGAAATCCTGCTCACCCTGCGCAAAGCGGAAGAGCGCGAGAGCCTGCGTCGAGAGAACCGTGTCCTACGCGAACAGATGGTCAAGGAGAACGTCTTCGAGAAGATGATCGCAAAAAGCGAAGCCATGCTCGACATCTTCCGAACCATAGCGAAAGTCGCGGAGTTCAAGACGACTGCCCTGATCACCGGGGAGAGTGGTGTCGGCAAGGAACTGGTGGCGCTCGCCCTCCATCAACGCTCCGCACGGCGCGCTCACTCCTTCGTGGCGGTCAACTGCGGCGCGATCCCCGAGGCCTTGCTCGAGAGCGAACTGTTCGGTCACCAACGAGGCGCCTTCACCGACGCCCATCGCGATCGGGCGGGGCTGTTCGAGCAAGCCGACCGAGGCACACTCTTCCTGGATGAAATCGGGGAGCTACCGCTCGGACTTCAGGTCAAGCTCTTGCGTGCACTTCAAGAAGACACCATTCGCCGGATCGGGGATTCACGAGACATCAAGGTGGACGTACGCATCGTCGCTGCGACCCACCGAGATCTGACCGCGGAGGTCAAAGCCGGCCGCTTCCGCGAAGATCTTTTTTACCGCATCAACGTGCTGCACATCCACGTCCCGCCTCTGCGCGAGCGACGCGAAGACATCGGCCTACTCATCGATCACTTCCTCGAACGGAACAACGCGCGACTCGGGACGGACATCCACCGGATGCACCCCGACGTGAGACGCTTGCTCAACGAGTATGGCTGGCCTGGCAACGTGCGAGAGCTTGAGAACACGCTCGAGCGAGCCATGGTCCTGACCGACGGTGACGTCTTGCTCACCAGCGATCTCCCAGAACGGATCCATCAGGCACGCGATCCCATTCGCCTGCACCTGGGAAGCGACGAATTGTCGATCAAGAAGACCTCGCGAATCATCGAAGAAGAACTCATCCGGCGTGCGCTGCAGAAAACCGGCGGCAACCGTACCCACGCCGCGAAGTTTCTCGAGATCAGCCACCGCGCGCTGCTCTACAAGATCAAGGACTACGAGATCGAGCTGTAGGGTCTAGAACTGAAAATACACGAAGGGGACGGCCTCGGCGCTCGCCGATTTGTGCAAAGCAAAAGCGATGAAACACAGAGCCAGTGCCTGCACGTAGGCTGGCGCGGCAATGAAGATCTCGCGCGCGCGGTCGTAGAGGCGGCGGGGGGACCACTGCAAGACCAAGGCTCCGAGGATGACGAGCAATACGTTCCGATGCAGGTTGGGTGTGTAGGTCGTCACCGTCAGCAGGCGTTCGTACATCGCCCAAGCCTTGTCCAGAGAAGCGGCCCTAAACATCGTGAAGGTCAGGGCGGCGAAAGTGAAGTTCGCCGCAACACACAACACCGCCATCGGCCCTCGCAAGCTCTTCCCAGCCAGCGCGACGAGAATCGCCACGACCCAGCCCCCGATCACGAGCGACAGCACCATCAAGGACAAGCCCGGTCGACCCATCGCCAGCGCGATCCGCCATACGAGCAGCATGCCCGCCCCCGAGACGATCAAGGCCCCCGCGACCGTCTTGGTCTTCAGGCCGTTCTTCAGCTCCTCCTGGAACCAATGCGACACACTGAGCGCGAGGCCTTGCACGCAGCCGAAAACGAAATAAGTCCAGGCCGCGCCATGCCACACCCCGCAGATCAACATGGTCATGAAGATGTTGAAGTACTTGCGAAGCCGCCCCTTACGACCACCACCAAGTGGAATGTAGACGTAGTCGCGTAGCCAAGTGGAGAGCGAGATGTGCCAACGGCGCCAGAACTCCACCACGTTGGTCGACTTGAAGGGCGCATCGAAGTTGATCTTGAAACGATAGCCGAGCAGCAAGGCCGAACCGATCGCGATGTCGCTGTAGCCAGCAAAGTCACAGTAGACTTGCACCGTGTAGCCATACATCGCGGCCATGGCTTCGATCGAAGAATAACTGGTCGGCTCGGCGAACACCCGATCGACGAAGTTGACGGCGATGTAGTCTCCAATCACGACCTTCTTGAAGAGGCCCGCCGCGATGAGGAACAAGCCCTCCCCACCGGTCTGTGACGTGAGTCGAGTCTTGCGCTCGAGATGGGGCAGCAGATCGCGGCCGCGAATGATGGGCCCCGCCACCAGGTGGGGAAAGAAGGAGATGTAGGTCAGGTAGTTGAGGTAGCTTCGGCAAGCGGGGATCTCTCGCCGGTACACGTCGACCACATAACTGAGCGACATGAAGCAAAAGAAGGAGATGCCAATGGGCAGCTCGACTCGGAAGTGAATGTCAGGAAGCTTCACGCCGAGAGCGGCATCCGCCAACCAGATGACCGTGTCGGCGCCCCAATTCCAGTACTTGAAGAAGACGAGGATCCCGACGTTGACCAACACGGTGGCGATCAGCATGGCTTTGCGCCGCTTGGGGTCGTCGATGCGGTCGAGCCAGACACCGAGGTAGAAATCGATACTCGTCGCGACGTAGAGCAAGGGCACGAACTTCACGCTCTGCAGCACTTCTCGCCAGAACACTGCGCCCTCGGCGGCCAGCAAGCGATCAAAGCCGACGAAGGTCCAGCCCGCGTAAAACACGTAGCTCGACACGAGCAGAAAGCCGAGCCGGAGACGGCGCCACGGAGCCAGCAGCCACGACGCGGTAAAG
Source organism: Polyangiaceae bacterium (assembly GCA_029941785.1). Taxonomy (GTDB): domain Bacteria; phylum Myxococcota_A; class Polyangia; order Polyangiales; family Polyangiaceae; genus JAPYTK01. The sequence continues at coordinate 51,373 of JAPYTK010000004.1, forward strand.
ACGATGGCGAAGAAGTAGGCGTAGCTGATCGTGTTGAAGAGCAAGCTGTTGCGGTTCATAGCAGACCCGCCGACCGCGGGCCTAGTCGCTGCGAGCGCTGGGAGGTGGCCCACGAACAACACAGCGGCTATCCTCCGCAGCATGTCGACGGGTCAGCTCATCCTGCTCATCACCGCCGCCGGGCTGCTGCTTTGGCGAGCCTTCGTGCTGGTGACGAACCGAGGGACCCCGGAGAACGACGACGATCCGAATTACCCCGATCCAAAACTGCAGCTCGACACCCAGAAGACGGCTCACGAGCTGTTTGGTGAGCTCGACTCGACCCTGGCGGTCGACCACGACGCCGACGAACGTTACCTCCAAGAAGGAGGTGGCGATCCGGTGGTCAGCGAGGCCATGCCAGTGGCGCAGAAAATGATCATGACGGGCGCGCTCGTCTGGTTCGTGGTGGCGCTTCCCTACGTGGTGCCAGGCCTCGAGGGTTTTCAATTGTTGTCGGCCGGAGCCGCGCCGAGCCCGGCCGCGCCGTCCGAACCCGTTGGCGGCCCGCTTCCCTCCGCCTCGGTGGGCGAGGCGAAACTCCCTGGCGCCACACAAGATCAACAAGCGCGGGGCAAAGAGCTCGATGCCCCAATACCGGACAGCCGGGGCCCCATCGCCCGCGGCGGCAAGTCCGACGCGCCGGAGATCTCAGCTGCCGTGGCCGCATTGAGAGACAAAGACGGGAAGCTCAAGATTCGTCACAGCATCGACGACTTCTCGGGTAAAGGGCTCGACAAGTTTTTGTCGAAGCTGGCTCGAGTCGACCGAAAAGAGAAGGGCGCGATCGCGCGCATCCAATACTATGGCGACTCCATCGTCGCCTCGGACTTCGTCACCGGCAAACTGCGGCGCCTGCTGCAATCACGCTTCGGCGATGCCGGTCACGGCTACGCGATCATCGCCAACGCCTGGCCGGGCTGGTTTCACATCGACGTCTCGCGCAAAGCCTCCGCCGAATGGAAAGTCAGCACCTGCGTGGGTCCTTACGCCAAAGACGCACTGTACGGCTTGGGCTGCGCCTCGTTTCAGAGCTATCAGGCAGACGTGTGGACACGTTTCGGCACGTCGAGCAGCGACCGCTGGGGGCGCGAAGTCTCACGCTTCGAGGTCGAGTACCTCGCCCAACCAGGCGGCGGCTCCGTGGAGGTGAAGATCGATGGCAAAGTCCGTGAGCCACTCGACACGAACGCCGCAGAGACGCGGGTGGCCTACCGGAGCTTCGACGTGCCGGACGGGCCGCACGATTTCGAGCTGCGGACGACCAGCGACAAGGCAACCCGCCTCTTTGGGATCCGCATGGAGCGCGACACGCCTGGCGTCGTGCTGAGCGCCGCGGGGATCACCGGAGCGCGCGTGCGCTTCCTGGACAAACAAGATGATCAGCACTTCGGGCGAGTGTTGTCGGCAGCCAAGCCCGATCTGGTGGTGCTGGCCTTCGGCTCCAACGAGGTCACCGATGGGCTGCTCTATCCGATGGACAAGTTCCGCGAGACGCTCGGCGCGGTGATGGCGCAAATCGAGGCCGCCGTGCCCGATGCCTCCTACATGCTCGCAGGTCCCCCCGACATGGCCTCGAAGAACGCGGCGCACGGGCATTCCCGCGCGGTGGTGCCAATCATCGTGAAGAATCAGATCCAGGTCGCCAAGGAGCGCGGCTGGGCCTTTTGGAACCAATACGCAGCGATGGGCGGCGCCGGGTCGATGTGGGCCTGGATGAAGGGTGGCCTCGGATCGCAGGACATGTTTCACCCCACCGGACAAGGGGGCAACCTGCTCGGCCGGTGGCAATATCAAGCCATCGTCGAGGCCTACACAAAATACCTCGCGCGCACGAAAGCGCCATGACTCGGAAGGACGATAGCCCCCCGGCCGCCCGACCAGGTCGAACCGTCGTGCGCCGGGAACTCCGGCGAGTCGCACGTGCCTTCGCCGACGAACTTCTCAGCACGCTGGACGACCTGGGCGTGTTCGATCCTGAAGCAAAAATACCGGCTCGGGCCAAGCGCGTGCGGCGGTCCGATCACAACCTCGACGAGCTGTCGGTGCGCATCATCGCGCTCATGAATCACTATGGCGAGGCGCTGGCCATCAGCGACATCGCGGCTGGCTTGGAGCTCAGTAAGCGGGATATCGCCCACCCTATCGCCCAGCTCGTCGCGGCGGAGAAACTCGTTCAGATCGGCGAGCGACGAGGTGTTCGCTACGTCCTGCCCACCAAGGGTCCGCGCAAAGCTGCCGTGGGGCCCCGGCGGAGCCGACACAAGAAACCACGCGCCAAAGCCCCTGCAGCCAAGAAGGCCACCGCCAGGAAACCCACCGCCAGGAAGCCCTCCGCCAGAAAGCCCAGCTCACGCGGCGCAAGCTCCAAGAAGCGGCGCCGCTGACACAATGGAGCTAGTCTGCATGTCGATGCTTATGCGTGCCACCTCGATGTTTGCCACCACCCTTTGCGCCGCGCTCGCGGCACCAAGCGTCTGGGCGCAAGCGCCGCCACCTGGGCGGTTGCCGCCGCCTCCACCACCCGGATACGGACAGCCTGCTCCTTCGCCAACTCCACCGCCAGGTTACGGACAGCCTGCTCCTCCGCCAACTTACGGACAGCCCCCACCCGGATACCGACAGCCTCCCCGCGGCTACCGACAGCCTCCGCCTGGCGCCTACGGTTACGGCCCCCCACCGCCGCGCGACAAACCCAAGAGCTGTTGCTTGTTCTCGGCTCGCTTCGATCCCTTCGATCTGATCTTCAGGCGTGTGAGCTTCGAAGGCGAGGTCGCGCTCGGGCCGCTGCCGCTCAGTGTCGAGATCGCACCATCGTATATCTTCGACTCGCCCAATGAGGGCTTCGAGGAAAAGGGGTTCAGCATTGGCGGAGGCCTCGTGTGGTACGTGCAAGGCAAAGCGCTGCGCGGCTTCTTCGTCAAAGCACACGCCGCCTACGAACAATTCAGCGCCACGATGTCTCGCGAAGCAGGCGGGCAGATCGCGGGCAAACCGAACCCCGAGCTGTGCGACGCGGACTCCGCGACGGGCACCTGCAAGAAAACGCTCGGTAGCGCCGTGGTAGGCGCCGCCCTCGGCAGCAGCATGGTGTTTGGCAAGGGAGGCGGCTTCGCTCTGACCGGCAGCATCGGGATCGGCGTCGCCCTGGGCGATCCGGTCAAGCTCCAGGTCGATGCCTGCACACCAACCGACGTCGCCGAAGACAGCCCGCATTGCCCGAGCGCCGAGGCCGTCGGCACGCCCGGGATCAGCCGCACCTACTACGACAAGGCCGGCAAGGTGCAGCTCCTCGGCTCGCTCGGACTCGGCGTGACCTTCTAACCGACCGAAGAAGACCCGCGTCACGCCCACGCATACAAAATGACAGCGCGCCCAGCCGTTGAGCTGAGCGCGCTCTTAGGAGCGACGTAGCGATAAGAGCGCTACGCGCTTCGGGCGAGAGACGACTTACTTGCCGCCGCCAGCTCCGCCAGCTCCGCCAGCTCCGCCAGCGCCGTCGCCGGCACAGGAGTCCTTGAAGTCTGAGCTGAGGCCACCAATTGTCGCGACCGTCGCAGGGCAATCGTTGGGATTAACCAGCCCGGCAGCGCCGTCACACAAGGGATTCGACGTACAGCCCTCCTTGAACACTTCCTCAGCGTCAGCCGGCAATCCGGGGCACAAGTCGCCCTCTTGCGTGCAGGTCCACAGCTCGTTGCAACCGTCGATACACGCCTGGCTCGGACCCATGCCGCCCATGCCGCTCGCGGTCGTCGAGGAAGCGGTCGTTCCGCCGCTGCCGCCGGTTGCTCCGGTGGTGCTCGAGGCCGTCGTACTCGCGGTCCCCGTCGCCGTCGTGCTCGTCTCGTCGTCGCCGCAAGCTACGACGCCCACGAGGAGCGCAACCGATGAAAGGGCAAGCCACTTATTCATTCGCATATTCATTATCCAAGTTCTCCAAAGTTCGAATCTGTACTCGTGTCGCCTGTAACGTTCGTTTGGCGGCAAGTTGTGCATGCTATAGCGGGTTACGACGAGTCTGTCGAATAGCCGAATCTACTTGGGATCGTTGGTGCGACGCCCCATGTTGTGACGCCTACGCTCAGGTCGCGGCGGGAACTGTCGGCGGTCACGCATGCGCCGGTCCGGGCGGCTGCGCCGGTCGACTTCGGGAAGCGCAAAAAATGACGCTAGATCGTTGAAACTATCAAACTTTTCGTCGCCGATAGCCTGTCGATGCTGGCGACATATGTAGAGCGTCTTCCCAGCGACGACGATCCCGCTCAGCGCATCGTGTGAGGTGCACACCGCGCAGCCTGGCCTTGGCTTCGACATGCAGTGAATGTGCCGCCTGCGAGGCCCTTTGGCCCAGTTTTCGATGGGTGAGCCCGCGATCTGCGCGAAATCAGCTGGCTACCTTAGCCTCGACCCACTCGATCACGCGGTCGCTCTCCCGCTTCCCCGTGAATTCGCTAAGCTCGCGGATCCCCGTCGGACTCGTGACGTTTACCTCGGTGAGACGCTCTCCGATGAAGTCGAGACCCACGAAGTACAAGCCATCCTGACGAAGCCGTGGCGCCATGTCAGCCACGATGGCGCGCTCCTTTTGGGTGAGCTCCGTCGGCTCGCAACGACCGCCCACGTGGATGTTCGCTCGGAGATCACCTGCCTGCGGCACCCTCAGGATGGCGCCGAGCGGCGCGCCATCGAGGAGCAGAACGCGCTTGTCCCCCTCGGTCACCTCGGGGAGATAGGCCTGCACGATGGCCAAACACTTCCCTTCGTCGGTGAGCATGTCGACGATGGCGCGCGCGTTGGCCTCACCGCTCACGACCTTCATCACGCCATGCCCTCCGGCGCCGTCGATGGGCTTGATCACGGCGCGCCCCCCCACCTCCTCGACGAAAGCATGGATGCGAGAGCGGTCGTTCGTCACGACCATCTTCGGGCAGTGGCGCTCGAAGTGGAGCGCATAGAGCTTCTCGTTCGCCTCGCGCAAGCCTCGCGGATCGTTGACGACCAGCGTCTGACCACGAAGCTTCTCGAGAAGGAGCGTCGCGTGATGGTAAGGCGCATCGAAAGGCGGATCGGTGCGAATGAAGACAGCGTCGACCTTCGACAGCGCGACCGTTTCACGGGGACCGATGTATGCGATCGCATCGGCGCCGATATCCAAACGGCGCAGTTGGGCGACCGCGCCCAGCTCCGCGTCGTAACCGATCTCATGAATGAGAGCGTGCTCACAGACATGACCCCGCGCCGCCGCCGACTCGAGAAAGCCGACCGTGGTATCCTTCTTCCGATCGACGCGTTCGATCGGATCCATCACAAACACCAAGCGCATACCGTCCTGCTTACTCATTCCTCTCGCTCGTCCGCAAGGCGCTTTGCTCCTCGCGATGCTCAAAAGCCGCAGTCCCCGTGGCGCAAGGGGCTCTTCTTGGTGGGGGTGGCTGCGCTCCTGGGCGCATGTGGCCCGCCTCCGCCAAGGCCTACCCCGCCGCAGCCGCCGGCCTCCCCGACCGCGAAGCCCACGGCGACCACCGTGAGACCGAGTCCGCCGGCGCCACCCGAACCTGTGCCCATGCCGCGGCAAGGCGTGGTGGCCGAGCATCCAGAAGTGGCACGCGTCGCTTTGGAAATCCTGAAGAGCGGCGGAACCGCAGCAGATGCCGCCGTCGCAGCCATGTTTCTCGCGGGCGTCGTGCAATCGGTCTCGAGTGGCCTCGGGGGCGGCGGCTTTGCCATCCATTACGACGCCAAACACAAGAAGACGACGGTCATCGATTTCCGTGAAACCGCTCCCGTAGGGCTTCTGCCAGGCACCATCGATCGCTTGACCGCCAAACGACGGGGCACGCTGGTCGGCGCCCCGGGCGAACTCGCCGGCCTGGCAGAGCTGCACCGCCGCTGGGGAAGCAAGCCATTCAACTCCTTGATCGAACCCGCCATTTCGGCCGCTCGAAACGGTTTTACGATCAGCCAACACACTCGTCGTACCGCCATAGCGAGTCTTCCGCTACTCGCTGGATCCGCTCACGCGGCGCGCTTCGTCGCCCCTTTGGCCACAGCATCGCGCGCACGCAACACCACCGTCGCCACGACGCTCGAGCAGATCCAGCGTGAAGGGATCGCTGCCATGTACGGCGGCTCGATCGGGCAGAGCATCGTCACCGCGGCGAGGGCCGCGGGCAGCTCGCTCACCCTCGATGACTTGGCTCGCTACCAGGTCGTCACGCGCGAACCGCTCAAGCTAAGCTATGGCGGGCTGCGCATCATCACCTTGCCGGCTCCCTCGGCTGGTGGATTGCTGCTCGCGCAAACCCTGCTGATGCACTCGCCCGACAGTCTCCGCCAGATCGGTTACGGCTCCGGCTCTTATTACCATCTCCTCGCCGAGACCTTCCGCGCCTCCATCGTCGACCGTGTCCGGCACATCGGGGATCCGGCCTACAGCAAGACGCCGCTCGAAGTGCTCTTGTCACCGGCTCGGCTGAGTAAACGACGCGCCGCGATCGCGCTCGATCGTACGCGCGCAGAGCCATGGTTCGAGGAAGGCGATGCAGGCACGAGCCACTTTTCCGCCATCGATCGCAACGGAAACGCCATCGCGATCACCAGCTCTGTCGGTCACATGTTCGGAGCCAAGCTGTTCACCTCGACGGGCTTCCCGTTGAACGACGCGCTGACCGGCTTCTCTACAGCCCAGCTCCTGCGGCGCTACCACCCTCGACGAAAAGGACCCAATCGGCCCGTCGGCGGCGCCCGTCCGGTGTCGAGTATGACTCCGACGCTCGTTCTCGACGCGCGTGGTGTGCGGATGCTGCTGGGCGGCACGGGCGGCGGTCGAGCCGCAACAGGCGTCACCCAAGTGTTCCTCGCGCAAGAGGTGTTTGGGCTCACGCCAGAACAAGCCATTCGGGACGCCCGAATCCACACTCCAGCCGGCGGAGGCTTGCGCATCGATCCTGACGCACCGCAGGGCCTTCGCGACAATTTGCGGGAACGAGGGGAACTGCTCCTCGACACCCTGCCCAACTACGGCTCGGTGAGCGTCATCCGTATCGCAGAGCAAAATGGTGCGCTCACCATCGACATGGCGACCGATCCGCGAAAAGGCGGTGCCGCGCTGGCCCATTAAGGGCTAGCCTCCCGACGAACGGCCATGGCGAAGAGAAGCAGCACGCGAAAACGAGCGCAGAAAGCCGGGCGACATGCGCGCCGGCAAGCCAGCCGCTTAGCCGCAAAGATCAAGCGGGGCACAAAACAAGCTGCCCGCGTCGCCTTGCGCAAGGAACGCGCAGAGCAACGCAAGACCCTATGGGATGATGCCAGAAACCTTCCGAATCTATTAACGTTTTTTAGAATACTGATGATTCCGGTGGTGCTGATCTTGCTCGAACAAGGCAGCCCCGTCTGGTGTTTCTGGGCCGCCGTCGTCTATGCTTTGGCGGCGCTCACAGACATGATCGACGGGTGGCTCGCGCGCCGACAGGGCCTGGTCAGCGTGCTCGGGCAGTTCCTCGATCCGCTCGCCGACAAACTGCTCGTCGCGGCGGTGCTGGTTTGGCTCGTGGGCATGGGTCGAATGCCAGCCTGGGCGGTCGTTCTCCTGCTCTCCCGGGAGATCACCATTACGGCCCTTCGTGGCATCGCCTCTTCGGAAGGACTGGTGATCGCAGCCGGCGCTGGCGGCAAATTCAAGACGGCACTGCAATTTGTCGGCCTGATCTGCCTCATCCTCGGCTACCCCTACGAGTATTCGCTCGGCGTGTACGACTTCGGCCTCATCGACTTCGTGCACGTCGGCCGCGTCTTGATCTACCTCTCGATCGTATTCTCCTTCACGAGCGCCGCGAGCTATTTGCAGCTGTTCGCAAACGCCATCGACGCCAAACGTCCGGACAGCGCCCTCCCCACCAACAGCGACTAATCGTTTCGCTCGTCGCCGTTTCGGGCTAGATGCTGCGTCATCATGGATGCACGCCTGATCTGCTTTGGCCTTTTCCTCGCAACCTCTGCCATCACCACGCTCGGCGGGTGTGGCAAACAGACGGAGGGCGAACGATGTGAACTCGCCGCCGGTCTGGAAGGAGAAGATTCGGACTGTGACGAAGGCCTCATCTGCGTGCAGAAGAACTTCACCATCTGCTGTCCGAAAGAAGGCGCCACGCACCCCGCGTGTACCGGCGACTCCGGCAGCACCAGCACGACCAGCAGCAGCGCGACCACGAGTGGCTCGGGCGGCAGTGGCTCGGGCGGCAGTGGTTCGGGCGGCAGTGGTTCGGGCGGCAGTGGTTCGGGCGGCAGTGGTTCGGGCGGCAGTGGCGGTAACTAGGCGCCACCGAGGAACCTGACCATGCCTATCTGGCTTACCAAGCTCGCACCCATTCTCATCCTCCTGACGGTGGTGGCCATCGTCTTTCTCCGCCTTCCCAAGATCGAAGGCCTGGGCCACAGCAAGGCCTTCCTGCGCCGCCGCGTCCACAACTGGCTCCCGATGGGCCTGACCTACGCCTTCCTCTACATGGGGCGTTACAACATCAAGGTCAGCCAACACGCCTTTGGCGATCTACAGTTTGCCGGCGCGCCCATGATGACGAACCAGGGGTTTGCCACCATCTTCTTCTTCGGCACCCTCACCTACGGTTGCTCCTTTCTCATCAACGGTCCGCTCACCGACCGCATCGGTGGACGCAAGGCGATCCTCATCGGAGGCTCCGGCTCGGCTGTCGCCAACGGGGTCATGGCTTTCTGTAGCTGGTCCGCACTCCACGATGGCGCGGGTGCAGCACTCATTCGCTCCAACCTTATCGCCATCCTGGCCGCAACCTACGCCGTCAACATGTACTTTCAGAGCTTTGGCGCTGTCGCCATCGTGAAGGTCAACGCGCCATGGTTTCACGTTCGCGAGCGGGGCGTGTTCGGCGCGATTTTCGGAGTGCTGATAAGCCTCGGCATCTACTTTGCGTTCGACTGGAACTATTTGATCCTCAACACCTTCACCGAAGCCCTCCCGATCGACGCGATCACCCTCAAGGACGGCGGAAGTACGATCTCGCAAATCCATCTCGTGTTTAGCGTTCCCTGCGCGCTGTTGGTGCTGTTCACTACGATCGTTTTCTTTCGGGTCAAGAACACGCCGGGCGAAGCGGGGTTTGCAGACTTCGATACCGCCGATGCTTCGAGCGGCGACGATGGCCCACAGCTCGGCGCCATCGCCGTCTTCAAGATGATGGCAAAGAATCCCGTCATCGTGACCATCGCCTGCATCGAATTCTGCAGTGGCTTCTTGCGTCAGGCGATCATGCAGTGGTTTCGTTCCTTCGCCAAGCAGACCGACGCTGCCCTGCACCTCCAATCGAGCTTCGTCTATGACAACTGGGGCATGCTCTTATGCTGCGCCGGGATCATGGGCGGCGTCCTTGCAGGCACGATTTCCGACCACCTCTTCCAGTCACGCCGCGGTCCGGTGGCCGCCATTCTCTACGCGGGGATGGTGATCGGAAGCGTGGTTCTCAGCTTCGTGTATGCCGGTCCGGCGGTAGGGTGGCTGGTGCTCTTCATGAGCCTCTGCGTCATCGGTGTGCACGGCATGCTCTCGGGAACCGCGAGCATGGATTTTGGTGGAAAGAAGAACGTCGGCGTGGCGGTCGGCATCATCGACGGCTTCGTCTACGCCGGCACGGCGGTCATGGCGATCACCTACGGCTGGCTTTTGCCCGATGACTCCGACAAGGTCGCCGCCGCCGATCCCGCGAACTGGCAGTGGTGGCCAATGGCGATGATCCCCATGGCCGTCATCGGCTTGCTGCTGGCGATACGCGTGTGGAACGCGAAGCCCAAGCCCAAAGCGGCCTGAGCGTCGGTCCGCCGACAGAGACCGTCCTGGCGCCTCAGCGATCGAGGGCTGACGCGGCTGACGTTCGACGCCGCCGTGCTCCGAACGGCGTTCGGAAGTGGCCCCGCGAACAATTTGCTTGCCTCAGACCAATTTGTCTGACAAATACGCCTGACAAGTTATGGTGGTGCCCAAAGGAGAAGTAAAACGAGTTGCCGACGCGCTGCTCGGACGGATCTTGAGCCGCGAATATCCCGCCGGCTTGCGCCTTCCGCCGGAGGCCGCGCTCGCCGAAGAACTCGCGTGTGGGCGCAGCACGGTTCGTGAAGCCTTGCGCCATGTCGCCGGCATGGGCTTGGTCCAAAGCCGGCAGGGTTCGGGAGCGACGGTTCTCGATTTCCGAAGAGAGGGAACGCCGGGCCTGATCCCCAAGTACCTGGAGCTCGGCCAATTCGACGTCGATCCGGGAACGATGGCGCGCGAAATGCTGAGATTGCGCACGCTCATGGCCACCGAGGCCGTGCGGCTCGCGGCGAATTACACGCAAGGATCCGATCTCCAACGCGCAAGAGATCTCATCGACGGCGCAGCGGCTCTCGAAGACGATCCGGCAGCCCACGCCCAGAACGAACTCGAGACGTACCGCGAACTGGTGATGGCGAGCGGCATGTGGCCCGCCGTCTGGATGGTCAACGCGCTGTTCACGCCCCTCGAAGAGATCAACAACCGGCTCGCTCCGCTGCTGCCCCCAGTACACAAGGGCTGGCAGCGCACGATGAGACGCATGCTCCGGGCCATCGAACAACAAGATGAAGCCGCGGCCATGCACGAGGTGAGCACCTGGTTCGCTCGAGTGGACAAAGCTCTCGTCGACCAGATCGAGATCGCGCTCGCCGCCACCTTCACTCCGCCAAAGCCAACGAGTTCACGGAGGTCGCAGTGAGTTTCTTCCTCGCAGCGGCGTCCACCAGCTGCGCGTGCACGGCGAGCCTGGTACTGCTCGTCGCCGGCGCCGTCACGCTGCTGCTGGTGGCTCGTTTGTTCGTCGGCTACCCGGCTGATCCATTGAGCGATTCCGCCCTGAATCGCCGCGAACGCGCCCTGGTGGCTACCGTGGCCGACACCTTCTTCGCGCCAGGCGGGCCGATTCCACTGTCGGGGTGTGAAGCGGGCGCGGTGGACTATTTCGCGACCTACATTCGTCGCTGTCCACGGCATCAACAGATCCTGATCCGCTTGCTGATCCTGTCGACCGAGCTGGGTCCCCTGCTCTTCGGCCCACGTCCTCGGCGGTTCACGCGACTGTCTCAAGCCCAGCGCACGGAGTTCTTCGAAGGCGCATTCACCAGTCGCCTCTACTTTCGCCGGCTGTCGTTCATCTCGTTTCGAGCGATCATGACGATGGCTTATCTTGCCAACCCCCAGGTCGCACGGTGCATGAACATGCGCGCAGACCGCGATCCCTTCGGTCTGGAGAACGCCTCATGAGTAAGCTCGACATGCTGCGCACCCCGCGGGACCCGCACGCAGGAGTGAAGCGCTTCGCGGATTATGGAGACGAGATACGGGACCGGTGCGAGGTGCTCGTCGTGGGGTCAGGTCCCGGCGGCGCAGTCGTCGCCAAGGAGTTGGCAGAGGCTGGACGCGATGTGATCTTGCTCGAGGAGGGGCCGCCGTTTGGCGAGAAGGACTTCAAGCCAGAGGCCGGGCACGCCATGCAGCGGGTGCTTCGAGAAGGGCCCTCTCGGGCCGCGCGCGGAAACCTCATCACGCCAACCATGCAAGCGATCGCCCTCGGCGGCGGCTCGCTGATCAACTCGGCGATCTGTTGCCGCCCGCCCGACTGGGTGTTCGACAAATGGGCCGAGCGGACCGGCATCGAGGGGGTCGATCGTGCAAGCCTGGATCCCCACTTTGAACGCGTCGAAGCCCAGCTCGGGGTGAGTCCTACGCCCGACGAGGTGCAAGGCGAACGCAATCGTCGGTTCAAGGTCGGATGTGATGCCCTGGGGATCTCGTGCGAGCCCATCTGGAGAAACGTCCGCGGCTGTCGTGGCTCGGGCGAGTGCTTCACGGGCTGCCGCAACGGCGCCAAGAAGTCGACGGACGTCTCCTATGTACCGGCCGCCATGCGGGCAGGCGCACGCGTTTACACGAGCGTTCGGGCCGAGCACGTCATCACCGACGGACGACGCGCGACCGGCATGCGGGGACGAATCGTCGAGCCGTTTACCAACGCAGAGCACGGGACGGTGCACATCGATGCGGACTGCGTCGTGCTGGCGGCAGGTTGCATGGCCACCCCGCTCATCTTGCTCCGGAGCGGCATCGCCAACTCGAGCGGCTACGTCGGTCAAGACCTGCGATTTCACCCGGGCCTGGCGGTGATGGCCTTCTTCGAGGAGCCCATCGATCCATGGAAAGGCGCGACTCAGGGCTACCACTCTCTCGAGTATCTCGAAGAAGGTCTGAAGCTGGAGGTGCTGTGGTCGCCGCCGTCCGTCCTCGCCGCCAGGCTGCCCGGCTTCGGCCATAGCTACCAAGAGCACCTCTTGTCCTATGAGCGGCTCGCCCCCTTCGACGTGATCTGCGCGGCGGACCACTCCTCGGGATACGTCAAACCCAAACGCAAGGGCTGGGACCCGGACATCCACTGGAACTTCGATCAACGGGACGTCGACTTGATGCAGAAAGGGCTCGGCATCCTGTCAGACATCTGTTGGGCGGCCGGAGCGGAGGCGATCTTGCCAGGACTCCATGGCATACCCGAAGTGATCCGCAGCAAGGAGGCAGCGGAGAGCATCCGCACCACCGATCTACGCGCGAATCACACCATCTCGGCGGCCAATCACGCCTTCTGCACGACGCGCATGTCGAAGGACCCCAAGCGAGGCGTCGTCGATAGTCACGGTCGCTGCCACGATCTCGACAACGTCTACGTTTCGGACACTGGCAACTTTGCCGCCAGCCCTGGCGTCAACCCGATGCTGCTGTGCATGGCCCTCGCGGATCGAATCGCTCACGGCATCGCCGACCGCTGGTAACGCTCGCCGCTCGCAGGTTCTCACTTCGGATCGGAGTTGCCGCAATCCACGAAGGACAAGCTGGTGTCGATGCGGAAGTTGGACTGCGTCGTGTGACGCTCGGCAAAAAAGAAATCGAGCGCGTAGATCTCGTCGAGCTTCAGCCCGAATTCGGCCGCCTTGTCATCGAGAGCCACCTCTTGAGTCATCGCGCCGTGGACACCACCAAGATCGATCACCAAGTGCCCATTGATGAAGGTGAACAGATCGTCATCGCCCGTAAACTTGAAGGTCTCGCCTCCTTGGTAGCGAAACTTGGTTCGTAGCTCGAACGTGAAGTGGAAATTGTGGGGGTTCCCCTCTTCGCCAAAGCCCTGGCCGTCGATGGGAAAGAAGGAGTTGTTCTCGTAGCTGTAGACATCCCCCTGACCCGATGGCTGCAAGACGAGTTGGAATGCGAGCGCTTGGTTGACTCCCGGCACATCGCGGTACCACTGATCGAAGGCCTCTTGGCCGTGGGTGGTAGGCGTGTTCGGCATGCCCGCATAGACCGGCTTGCCGTCTGCCCCCAAGAGCGGCTCGACGATGCCAGGATCGACACCAAGCTGAGCCTCAAAATCTGGATGGCTCGCATGAAAGTCACGGATGACTCCGAGCAATTCCGTGCCGCAGGGCTCGCCACCGCCATCGCTGCCTCCTGCAGCCATGCTCGAGCTGAAGGTACCTCCACCCACGCCCGAGCCACCCACGCCAAACGAGCCGCCCGTGCCCTGCGCCGCGGAGCCTCCTGCACCGGCCCCTGTCGCGGTAGGCACGGTAAACACCTTCGAGCGGTCTGTCGCCGTGCACGCCGCTACGCTCAAGAGCGCGGCGGCCAACCCAACAAGGCATCGTGTCTCACGGCATGGCATCGTGTTTAAGTTAGCAGCTGTCGTGGATGAGTTCAAAACCGTGCATGTTCAGCCGGTCGGCGGCACTTCCGCCTCCTTTTCACACCGCAACATGCCCCGCGCCTTGTCCACGACGCGCAGGACCGCATCGGATAGTGCGTAGCGCTCGAGATCGTCGAGTGGCACGAAACATGCCTCTTTGGCATCATCTCCGGCGCGAAGCATCGCGGGCGCACAGTCTGCTCTTAGCGAACACAGGTGATCGAGGACCCGGTAATGCCCTTCACCCTCGTGGACCTCTACGACCTCGACGAGCGGACCGACCCGAACAGAAAGCCCGGTCTCTTCCGCCATTTCCCTCCGCAAAGCCTCCTCGATGGATTCACCCGACTCGACTCGCCCTCCGGGCAAGGACCACGCCCCCTCGAGAGGTGCATGTCCGCGCCGTATCAAACAAACCGCCGGGCGCCCGTCGATAACCGCTAAAACAACACCTCCTACCGCGAGCATCGGAGCCGTCATCGGCGGCGCTGGCCCCGACTCAGGTGCGCGATCGCCTCGCTCAAGCCATCGAGCGTAAGTGGAAACATGGGGAAG